>SHVR01000010.1 GCA_009694185.1 Alphaproteobacteria bacterium
GCGGCGAATGTCCTGCAACGCCCGCTCACCGGGCGATTTTCGGGCAGAGGGTTTTGGTCTCATCTTCGTTCCTTCGTCACTACGATGAGACCAAAACCCTCCTCTGCTCAATACCGCATATCTGTCTCATAGGTGCTGACGGGGAACAGAGCATGGCAAGCTCGAGCTGAATGAAGAACTGGTTTCGTTGACCGAATTGATCGACGTCTCGGTGCGCATGGTAGAGACCCGCGCCGTCGCCGGAGAGATCGCGGTTACGGTTGTGAACGCCAGCTACCTGCCGAACATCCAGGCCGACGAGCGGCGCCTGAAGCAGGTCCTCCTCAACCTCTTGACCAACGCGGTCAAGTTCACGCCGCCCGGCGGTTTCATCACGGTCGTCGTGCGCACCGACCCAACCAAGGGCGTGGTCATCGAGGTCAAGGATACCGGTGTGGGCATGGCGCCGGGCGACGTCGCCGAGGCGCTGCAGCCATTCCGCCAGCTCGACGCCGAACGCGCCCGCAAGCATGGCGGCACCATCGCCGTCGAGAGCAAGCTCGGCATCGGCACGACGGTTGCCGTCACCCTGCCCGCCTCGCGCATGATCCACGAGTGACCGGTTAGACAGCGCCTTATTCCACCGTCACCGATTTGGCGAGGTTGCGCGGCTGGTCCACGTCCGTGCCCTTGGCCACGGCCGCGTGATAGGCGAGCAGTTGCACCGGGATGGCGTAGAGGATCGGGGCCACGAACGGATCGACGGTCGGCAACTCGATCGACGCCCAGATACCGTCACCCACATGGGCAATACCCTCTTTGTCGCTGATCAGAATCACTTTGCCGCCGCGGGCAATGGTCTCGTGGATGTTGGACGCGGTCTTCTCGAACCACTGGTCCCTGGGTGCGATGACGATGACCGGCACCCGGTCGTCGATCAGCGCGATGGGCCCATGCTTCATCTCGCCGGCGGCATAACCCTCGGCGTGGATATAGGAGATCTCCTTGAGCTTGAGCGCGCCCTCGAGGGCGATCGGATAGCTGGTGCCGCGCCCGAGATAGAGCACGTCGCGCGCCTCCGCCACCTTGAGCGCGATGCGCTGGATCCGGTCGTCGCGGTTCAGGATCTCGGCGGCCCGGCCCGGCACTTCGAGCAAGGCGGCGGTGAGGGCCGCCGCCCGGTCCGCGTCGACGGTCCCGCGCGCCCGGCCGATCGCGATGGTGAGCGCCGCCAGCACCGTCAACTGGGTGGTGAATGCCTTGGTCGAGGCGACGCCGATCTCGGGTCCTGCAAGCGTCAGCAGTGTGCCATCGGATTCGCGCGCGATGGCGCTTTCGGGCACGTTGCAGATGGAGAGGATGGTCTGTTTTTGAGCCCGCGCGTATCGCAGTGCCCAGAGTGTGTCCAGTGTCTCACCCGATTGCGAAATGAAGAGCGCGGCACCACCCGGCGGCATCGGCGCCTCGCGGTAGCGGAACTCCGAGGCGACGTCGATGTCGACCGGCAAGCGAGCGATGCGCTCCATCCAATAGCGTGCCACCATGCCGGCGAGAAACGCCGTCCCACAGGCCGAGATCGCCAGGCGCGGCAAATCGGCGAGATCGACCGGCAGCGGCGGCATCTCCACCGACCGCGTCGCGGGATTGAACAGCGCCCGCAATGTGTCGCCGATGACGGTCGGCTGCTCGTAGATCTCCTTGAGCATGAAGTGGCGGTAATTGCCCTTGCCGATGGCGGCCCCCGAGAGCGCGCTTTCCTTGATCGGCCGCCGCACCACTTTGTCCGCGGCATCGCGGATCGTGACTTCGTCGCGACCGAGGACGACCCAGTCGCCTTCCTCAGGGTAGGAGATGCGGCGCGTGAATGGCACCAGCGCCAACGCGTCGGAGCCCAGATACATCTCGCCCTCGCCATAGCCCACGGCAAGCGGGCTGCCGCGCCGGGCGCCGATCATCAGTTCGGGATGGCCGGCAAAGATCATGGCGAGCGCAAAGGCTCCGTCGAGGCGGGGCAGCATCTTGGCGACCGCGGCGATGGGGTCCAAGCCGCGTTCCAGAAAATCGGTCAAGAGATGGGCCACGACCTCGGTATCCGTGTCGGTCGCGAAATTGTGGCCAGCCGCCGCCAATTCGGCCCGCAGTGCCTGGAAATTCTCGATGATGCCGTTGTGGACCACCGCCACCCGCGAGGTTGCATGCGGATGGGCATTCTTCTCGACCGGCGCGCCATGGGTCGCCCAGCGCGTGTGGCCGATGCCCGTCATACCCGACAAAGCCTCGACCGCAAGCCGCCGCTCGAGGTTGACGAGCTTGCCTTCCGCCCGGCGGCGCTCAATGCGCCCGTCCACCAGCGTCGCCAACCCGGCCGAGTCGTAGCCTCGATATTCCAAGCGTTTCAACGATTCGACGAGTGCCCCCGCGACGTCGCGCTGTCCGACTATGCCGATGATCCCGCACATGATCGCCTACCTTTACGCTGTCCCCTTGGGGCCGGCTTTTGGCTGCCCTTCGGCCGCCTCTTTGCGTGCCTTGAACTTTGGACCCCAACCGGCGACCTGGCGTTCCTGGGCGCGCTCGATGCCTAGCGCATCGGCCGGCACGTCCTGGGTGATCGTGCTGCCAGCTCCGATATAGGCGCCATCGCCCACGGCCACCGGCGCCACCAGCGCCGTGTTCGAGCCGATGAAGGCGCCGGCCCCGATGTCGGTGTGGTGCTTGTCGAAGCCGTCGTAATTGCAGGTGATGGTGCCGGCGCCGATATTGGCGTTGGCGCCGACGCGCGCGTCGCCCACATAGCTCAGATGATTGATCTTGGCGCCGGCTTCGACGTCGGCATTCTTGATCTCGACGAAATTGCCGATATGGGCACCCGTGCCGATGGCCGCTCCCGGCCTGAGACGGGCATAGGGGCCGACAATGGCGTCGGCCGCGATGCGCGCCTGCTCGAAGTGGCAGAAGCCCTTTATCTCCACCCGGTCGCCCACGCTCACCCCCGGCCCGAAATGGGTGAACGGCCCGACGGTCACGTCCCGGCCGAGGCGCGTGTCGTGGCTGAAGAAAACGGTCTCCGGCGCGATCAGGGTGGCACCCGCCGCCATCGCCCGCAGGCGCAAGCCCTGCTGCACGACCGCTTCGGCGGCGGCGAGCTCGGCCCTGGAATTGATGCCGAGCAGTTCGGCCATCTCGCCCTCGATGACCGCGCAAGTTTGGCCCTCGGCGCGGGCCAGGCGAACAATGTCGGTCAGGTAATATTCGCCCTTCGCGTTGTCCCGGCCGATGCGATCGAGCCAGGCGAACAGCCGGCGGCCCGCGACCGCCATCACCCCGGAATTCGAGAGCGGCAGGGCACGGGTCGCCGTATCGGCATCGCGATATTCCACGATCGCCTTGAGCCCACCCGATGCGTCCAGCACTAGGCGCGCATATTCGTTGGGCAAGGGCGCCCGCATCCCCAGCACCACCACCGCCGGGCTAGGCTTGGCGGCACGGGCCGCCAGCATCGCTTCAATGGTCGGCACGGTTATGAGCGGCGTATCGCCAAAGAGGATCAGCACGTCGCCATCGAAGTTCTCGAATAGCGCGCGCGCGGCCAGGACCGCATGGGCCGTCCCCAGACGTTCCAACTGGAGGAAGGTCGGTGCCGGTGCCGCCGCCCTGGCCACGTCCTCCATCCCAGGGCCGACGACGACAGCCACGCGATCCGGAGCCAAGGCGTTCACCGTCGCGAGCAAATGCCGGACCATGGGCCGGCCGGCGAGCGGATGCAGCACCTTCGGCCGATCGGACCGCATGCGCGTACCTTGGCCGGCAGCCAGGATTATGGCCCCGAGATTGCGCTTCTCCATGCCACCCCCAAACCGTTAAAAGGACATCTCCCGGAATGGGCGACAGGATGCCGCCATCCGGCCATGGCGCGAGCGGAAATTGCCATGGGTTGCCGGAGCGCGCTAGTCACGTTTTGTTTCCGTCTGTTGCGGATTATTTGGACCCATGACACCGCCCGTTCGCCTGCAAGGCCTCATCTTCGATCTCGACGGCACCCTGGTCGACAGCGCGCCGGACCTTCGCGCGGCCTTGAACCGGGTGCTGGCCGAGGCTGGTCGCCCGCCTTTGCCACTTGCCACCGTCACCCGCATGATCGGAGACGGTGCCTTCAATCTAGTTAAGCGCGGCTTTTCGGCAACCGGCGTGACACCGAATAATTCCGAGCTGGCGGCATGGGTCGAGCGTTTCATCCTCGGCTACGAAGCTGCCGCGGCGGTCGAGACCAGGCCCTATCCGGGCGTGGTGGACACCCTCGCCGGCCTCCGGCGCCAGGGCCTCCGCCTCGCCGTCTGTACGAACAAGTTCCAGGCCGCGAGCGAATCCCTGTTGCGAGTCCTTGATTTAGAACAATATTTCGACGCCGTCATCGGTGGTGACAAGGTGCCGGCGCAGAAGCCGGACCCGGGCCATGTGCGGGCGGCCCTCGTCCGTCTCGAGGTCGATCCAGCCGCGGCCGTGATGATCGGCGACAGCCCGAATGATGTCGCCGCCGGTCGGGGCGCCGGCCTCAAGGTCATTTGCCTCTCCTACGGCTACAGCCGGGTGGCACCCGCGGCACTCGGCGCCGACATCCTACTTGACCGTTTCGACGCCATACCAGCGGCGCTCGCCACTCTAGCCGGCACGGTCAATCGACAGCAGGCAAGCCCACTCGAGTGAGGTGAACGACCAGCAGGCCGAAATTCGTCTCGGTCTCGAACCGCACCGGGACCGGCGGCAGGCCGCCGCCGATCTCCTTGAACCAGACCCGTGAGACCGCGTCGGGCGCGACCAGGCGGGTACTACCCCCCGACCGCAAGCCACCGGCGATGAGCTCGAAATGGAAGTTGCAACGGATGGCGGGTCCGGCGATCGAGGCATAGGAACTCTGCGGCAGAATCTCCGGGCCGCCATCGGCAAACAACACGTCATAGCGGCGGCGGCCGTCGAAAACCGCGATGCGCCGGGCGCAACCGCGATCCTGGTCGAGGCCGCGGGCCACTTCGACGATGGCGCTCATCAGATCGGTGACGCCAAGTGTTGCATCCGGTGGCACGGGATCGCGATCCTCGGTGGCGAGGGGCGGCTCGGCACTCGAAACCGTGGCGCCATCGGGACCGAAGTCGATTTGGATGTGCCGCGCGCGTCCCCGCCACAGCCCGTCATTGCGGAGCCATCGGGGCCGCAAGCCAACCGTGCCCGCGACATCGCCGCTGGCGCGCACCGTCTGCGACCAGGGCAGCAGCCAGCCGAGGAATCCCTCGGTCCGCATCCGAAAGGTCAGCGCGTAGGCGTCGTCTTCGATCGCCACGTCGAACGCCATGGCACCGAACGCGACACCGCCGACATAGGCGGTATAGGCAAGCGACGTGGGCGGCACCGCCTCGGCCCGGCCGCCGGACGGCGCGAAGACGAGGCTCGCGCTCAAGGCGACGATACCCGCCCAGCCGGCCCGCCGGCCGCGGCTCGCTTGGCAATCGGTGGTCATGGATCTACTTAATAGACGAATCCGGCCGGCTTGACAGCCCGGAGCCCCTCCCTTAATCACCGCCTGACCGGGCGTATAGCTCAGCGGTAGAGCACCGTCTTCACACGGCGGGGGTCCGTGGTTCGATCCCACGTGCGCCCACCATTTTTCATATTGTAGACCTATCTGTTAAAAAGCGGATGGCGGTTCCGGCCGCCGTGGGGCGCGTGCTACGCTGCGGCGCCGGCCCGCGAAACAGCCTGCTTGCGCGACATCTCCCAGACGGCGTCGAGGATGCCGAGCCACGCAACGTGGCTGGCATCGTCGCCTTGCGTCTGCATGGCCTCGACCCGGCTAGCCACGACGGAGACCGCCTGTTTGCCGTGCTGCTCCAGGAGGAGCCTCGCCGTGCGATAGGCCGCGAAATCATAAACCACGACTCCCGTCTTCTTTGCGCGCCTCATGTCACATCTTCCCGAACTCGTTAGCCGCCGACAGTTTGGCCGCAGATCGTTACCCAGGCGTTGATCGCGATCACACTTTTTGCACCGGAAACTCCCGGTTAACCGTCACGGCGCCAGGCGACAACTCAGGTGTCTTTATGGGGCCGTTCGTGGCAACCTCCCGCCCGTGTTTGATCATCGAACTTGGCCGCTGGCCCGCCGATCACGGCTGGCGGCCATCATGCGCCGCGAGAGGGACATGCCATGCTACTGAAGGGAAAGTCAGCGATCGTCACCGGATCAACCAGCGGCATCGGTCTTGGGATGGCGCGGGCACTCGCCGAATCCGGCGCCAATGTCATGCTGAACGGCTTCGGCGACGCCAAGGCGATCGAAGCCACCCGGGCGGGCCTCGCCAAGGATACGGGCGCCAAGATTCTCTATTCGGCGGCCGACATGTCCAAGGGCGATCAAGTGACGGCCATGGTCCGGGCGGCCGAAGCGGGTTTCGGGGCGGTCGATATCCTGGTCAACAATGCCGGCATCCAATTCGTGTCGCCGGTCGCCGACTTTCCGGAGGAGAAATGGGCGGCGGTGCTGGCCATCGATCTCTCGTCCAATTTTGTCGCCATCAAGGCGGCGCTGCCCGGCATGCAGGCGCGCAAATGGGGCCGCATCATCAACGTGTCCTCCGCGCACGGGCTGGTGGGTTCGCCTTTCAAGGCGGCCTATGTATCGGCGAAGCACGGTGTCGTCGGCCTCACCAAGGTCGTGGCCCTCGAGATGGCGGAACTCGGCATTACCTGCAATGCGATCTGCCCGGGCTTCGTGCGCACACCCTTGGTCGAAGGTCAGATCGACGATCAAGCGAAGGCGCACGGCATTCCGCGCGAACAGGTCATCCGCGATGTCATTCTGGCCTCGCAACCGAACAAGCGGTTCATCGAGGTGGAAGAGCTGGGCGCGCTCGCCGTGTTCCTCTCGTCGGACATGGCGCGCTCGATCACGGGCATTGCCATTCCCGTCGACGGCGGCTGGACCGCGCGCTGAGAAATTATCCGCCGCCGGTGTAGGAATTCGCCGCGCGCTTGCGGAAACCATCCATGGCGACCTCGTCCAGGCGGGTGCGTTCGCGCTGCCCGGCGAGTTCGGCGGCGCGCTGCTGGCGGGCGGCAAGGGCCACCTCGTACTTTTTCATTTCCCGATAGGCGGCGGCGACCTGATCGCGGCCCTCGTCGACCCGCGCCATGACCGTGGCCCGCGAGCTAGCCATGTGGCGGCGGCGCTCGGCCACGACCCCGAGGTAGCTTGGCAAGGCCGAACGCGCGATGAACGACTCGTCCGCACGCCCCTGCTCGACGACGACTTCCGCCGCCAGCGCCGCCATGCGCCGGGTCAGATTGTCGGCGAACAGTTCCAGCTCGCTCACATGCCGGCGCGCTTCGTCGACCCGCTGCTTGTGAAGTCGGATCAGGGTCTGCAATCGGGTCATGTCGCGGGCTACTCCAGTATCCGGCCGAGGCCGGCATAGGCGTCGTCGAGGCTGGAGTGTTCATCCGGCAATTGTCCGAGAAATGCCTCGAGCGCTGGCTGGTAGCGAATGGCCTCGTCGGTACGCGGATCGCTTCCGGCCCGGTAGGCGCCGAGGCGGATCATTTCCGCCATGTCCTCGTAAGCGGCAAGCAAGCCGCGCGCGCGCAGCACCAGTTCGTTCTCCGGCGGGCTGTTGCAGCCCGGCATGGTCCGCGAGATGCTTCGCAGCACGTTGATCGCCGGGTAGCGCCCGCGTTCGGCAATGGCGCGATCGAGCACGATATGACCGTCGAGAATACCGCGCACGGCATCGGCGATCGGCTCGTTATGGTCGTCGCCCTCGACCAGCACCGTGAACAAGCCGGTGATGCTGCCCTTGGCGGCACCCGGCCCCGCCCGTTCCAGGAGTCGCGGCAGTTCGCCAAAGACGCTCGGCGGATAGCCCTTCGTCGTTGGCGGTTCGCCCACCGACAGGCCGATCTCGCGCTGCGCCATGGCGAAGCGCGTCACGCTATCCATCATGCACAGCACGTCGAGGCCCTGGTCGCGGAAATATTCGGCGACCGCCAGCGTCAGATAGGCGGCCTGGGGCGTCACTTCAAGTTCGCGATCGCGAAACTTGCCGAGGACATTCTCGGCCGCGTGGGCGAGCTGCTCGAGGCGCGGCAGGCCGAGAAACCCGCACGTTCCCTTGATCGCGTGAACGAGCCGGAAGATCGAACCGATGAGCTTGGGATCGTTGGGGTTCTGCTCCAGCTTCACGATTTCGACATCGAGTTCGGCGATCGCTTCGTTGGTTTCCGTCAAAAACTCGACAAGAAGATCATCCATTCCCGCTCACTCCCATCAAACGGCCGTGCCGCGCGCCCCGACGAAACTGTCGAGGTCGAAACTAAGGCACTGTCGTTAACAAGCCGCTAAGAGGCGACGATCGGTTGGCCGCTCGGGACGGTGGCCGGGCTGGTCCGAGGCGTTACAGAGTCGCCTGGAACGTCACGCTTCCGGGTGCCTCTAAGACGGCGATTGTCGTGCCGGCCGCCGCAACCATCAGACCGGTCATGAAGGCATGGATGCCACGCTCCTCAAGGTCGGCGAGGGGTGTGGCGGCCGTGAGCCCCTGGCGGTGACGCTCGGCCAGGGCGACGTCCGGCCCCGCCGCCTCGACCGAAAGCCGGGACCCGGCATCGCCATGGGCAAGCGCCACCCGGATGACCCCGCCGCGCGTCAATGTCTCGGCGGCGATCAAGGCGAGATTGAGCAGCAGCCGGGCCTGGTCACGGCCGATTTCCCGGCTGTCGTCGATCAGCCAGTCGAGGCCGATCTTGTCGGAGTTGAACATGCCATCGGCGATCCGGCGCAGTTCCGCGGCCGGCTAGGTGACGCGGCCACCGCCAAACCCGAGCGCGGCGCGAAAGAATGCCAGTCGATCCCATGCCTGCTTGGCGCTCGTGGTCAGCAAGGGGAGCACGTCATCAGCCATGGAGGGGTCGTAATCCGACAGCAATTCCAATCCGTTATTGATCGCGCCGATCGGCCCGATCAGGTCGTGACAGAGCCGCGAGCAGAGCAATTCCACGATCTTCAGGTCGACCGGCATCGTCATCACTATTCCTTTTGGTTCTGATTTTGGTCGCTTGGCGACCCGTCGTTCAGGGCGAGCAAGCCCTCGGCCGCAATCAAGTCTTCTGGGGCATTGATGTTGAAGAAAGGGTCAACGAGGTGGGCGGGAAAATCAACCAACCCGACATGCCGGCCAGCCACCCAGCGATCCACGCGCCGCATCCCCTCGGCTGCTACAGCCTGGTGGAGATCACCCGCCAGATGTGGCCTCCATATGCTAAATAATGGTTGCAGTTTATCGCCAGATCGCGCGCACACGATTTCTGCATCGCCCGCCGCATCGACCAATCGACGGACCAGGTCGCGGGGAAAGAACGGCGCATCGGTGGGAAAGCTGGCGAGCCAGGCCACCGGGGCGGGCGCCGTCGCCGCGGCTTCGAGCCCGGCCAGAAGGCCGGCCAGGGGCCCGAGCTGGCCGGCGAGGGAATCCGCCAGAGTTGGCAATCCATAGGCCCGAAAGCGAGCGGGGTCGCCCGCAATGCTCAAGGTGAGCGAGGCCACCTGCGGGCGGGCGCGGGCTATGGCGCGGGCGAGGAGCGTGCGGCCCGCCAGCACGCGGAGGCACTTGTCGCCGCCGCCCATACGCCGGCTCCGGCCGCCGGCGAGCAGCAGACCCCAGATAACGGGTTCGGCTGGGTCGTTCGACATTCGAGCCGCCGCGCGGGGCGGCGTATGAGCGGCACTCAGAATAGGCGTGTCCCCGGCTTTACCCACCCTATATGATACCGAGAGCGCGACAAACTGGAACCCCTGGAACCCATGGACCATTCATTACCAGACGCCATGCCGGCAACGATGGTGCGAGCCCAGCCGGTCGTCGATCCGTTTGGCCGCGCCATCACCTATTTGCGCGTGTCAGTCACCGACCGCTGCGACTTCCGCTGTGTCTATTGCATGTCGGAAAACATGACCTTCCTGCCGAAGGCGGAGCTGCTGACGCTGGAAGAGCTCGACCGCGTGTGCGGCACTTTCGTGGCGATGGGTGTACGCAAGCTCAGGCTGACGGGCGGCGAGCCCCTGGTCCGGCGCGATATCATGGGCCTGATCCGATCGCTCGGCCGGCACTTGGCAAGCGGCATGCTGGACGAGCTGACCCTGACCACCAATGGCAGCCAGCTGGCGCGCTTTGCCGAGACCCTCCGCGAATGCGGCGTGCGGCGGATCAATCTCTCGCTCGATACGTTGGATCCGGAGAAGTTTGCCGCCATCACGCGCTGGGGCCGGCTGGCCCAGGTCATGGAAGGGCTCGGCGCCGCCAAGGCGGCGGGTCTTGCCGTCAAGATCAACATGGTGGCGCTCAAGGGCGTGAATGACGGCGAATTCGACCGCATGATCGCCTGGTGCGGCGACGAGGGCCTGGACCTCACCATCATCGAGGTGATGCCGATGGGCGACATCGGCAACGAGACGCGGCTCGATCAATATCTGCCTCTGTCGCTGGTGCGCGCCGGCATCCAGCGCAATTGGACCCTCGACGAGACCGATTATCGAACTGGCGGACCGGCCCGCTATGTGGTCGTGCGCGAGACCGGGCGCCGCCTCGGTTTCATCACGCCGCTCACCCATAATTTCTGCGAGAGTTGCAATCGCGTGCGACTGACCTGCACCGGTACTCTTTATATGTGCCTGGGACAGAACGATGCCGCCGATCTGCGCTCGCCCGTGCGCCAGAGCCCGACCGACGCGCCGCTCGAAGCGGCCATCCACGCCGCGATCGCCCGCAAGCCCAAGGGCCATGATTTCATCATCGATCGGCGGCGGCCCGCCATATCGGTTCCCCGGCATATGAGCGTGACCGGAGGCTGAGAGGGGTCTTCGCCGCCAAACCCGCCCACCGCGATCATGCTGATATCGCCCAGCCCCGTGCCACCAGCCCCGTGCCAAAAGAGAGCAGCGATGCCGGACCCAACGATCGCCTTCATCGCCTCCGAATCGCCGGCGGCCCAGAAGGCGCTACGCAAATTCAAGAAAACCTATGCCAATGTCGACCCGGAGACGGCCGACATCGTCGTGGCGCTGGGTGGCGACGGCTTCATGCTGGAGACGCTGCATCGCTTCATGGGCAGCGCCAAGCCGATTTATGGCATGCACCGGGGCACGGTCGGGTTCTTGATGAACGGCTACAAGGTCGAGGGACTTAAGGAGCGGATCGCCGCCGCCACGCCGGTCGCCTTGCCGCCCCTCTTGATGACCGCCCATGGCGTGGGCGGTGCCGTGCATACCGCCCACGCCGTCAACGAGGTCTCGCTGTTACGCCAAACCCGCCAGGCCGCGAAGATCCGCATCCACCTCGATGGCGTTCCACGGCTTGCGGAATTGATCTGCGACGGCGTGCTGGTGGCGACGCCCGCGGGCAGCACCGCCTACAATCTCTCCGCCTATGGCCCGATCGTGCCCTTGCGCTCCCAGGTACTGTGTCTCACGCCGATCAGCGCTTTTCGGCCTCGCCGCTGGCGCGGCGCGCTGCTCAATCATACGGCCAAGGTCGAGTTCGAAATCCTGGAGCATAAGAAACGCCCCGTGAGTGCCGTCGCCGACTATACGGAAGTGCGGGAGGTGGTGCGGGTCACGGTCAGTGAAGACCTCGAGACCAAGCTCGTGCTGCTGTTCGACCCCGAGCACGACCTCGAGGAGCGGGTCTTGATGGAGCAGTTCCAGCCGTGACCGGCCCGCATCGAGACTGAGGCGTGTCGTCGGCATTGCCGATCCGTCTCGTTGCCACCTTGGCTCTCGGCGGGGTTGGCGGTTACGTCTTCGTCGAGATCGGCTCGCCGCTGCCCTGGATGCTCGGCGCCATGGCGGCGACCACGGCGGCCGCCTTCACCGGCGCGCCCGTGTTCGTGCCGGCCATCTTCCGCCGCCTGATGATGGCCATTCTGGGCGTCATGCTGGGCAGCGCCTTCACGCCCGACGTGCTGGACAATGCCGAGCGTTGGCTGTTCACGATCGTCGGCATGGCCGCCTATACGCTGATCGGCATGGCGCTGATGGCGTGGTTCCTCCGGCGGGTCGGCAAGTTCGATCCGGCGACGGCGTTCTTCTCGGCCGCTCCCGGCGGCTTCAGCGAGATGGTCATCCTGGGCCCGTCGCTCGGCGCCGACGATCGCATCATCACGCTCGTCCACGCGACCCGCGTGCTGATCGTCGTCATGACGCTGCCGCTCGCGTTTCGCATCTTCGCCGGCTATGTGCCGCCCAGCGATCTTGGAACCGGTGGCGGCGTTGCCGCCATCGCCGGCCAAGACTTGGCTTTGCTCACACTGGCCGGTGTCGCGGGCCTCGCGATCGGGCGGCTGTTGCACCTACCCGCCTGGCACATGCTGGGCCCGCTGCTCTTCAGCGGCACGATCCACATGCTCGGTTGGACCCAGGCGCGGCCACCCTTCGAGCTGGTCGCCTTCGCCCAGGTCATCCTGGGTTGCGGTGTGGGGGTCCGTTTCGCGGGCGTGCGCCCGCGCGAGCTGTTGCACCCCGTCGGCTCATCGGCCATCGCGACCTCGACCTTGCTGATACTGGCCGTGGCGTCCGCCGAACTCATGGCGCAACTGACCGGCTCCAGCTTCAAGGCCATCCTGCTCGCCTACGCGCCCGGCGGGTTCGCGGAGATGAACCTGATTGCCCTCTCGCTCGGCATCGAGGTGGCGTTCGTCTCGACCCACCATGTCTGCCGCTTGATCCTGGTGGTGACGCTCGCCGCCGTTCTCGCCAAGTTTTACTGGGTGAAACGCGGACCGCCGGCAGACAACACAAAGCGAGGGTGAGCCACGGCAGCCACCCTTGGCCATGCCCGCCGCCGGAACCAGCGGACATGGATGCGGCGCCGGCCTGGATGTGCTAGCGCTTGTCCTCGGCGAACACTTGCCGGGCCACGCGGAACGCTTCAACCGCGGCCGGCACGCCGCCATAGACGCCGGCATGCAGGAACACTTCCTTGATCTCGTCCTTGGTGACGCCGTTGTTGAGCGCGCCGCGCACATGCAAGGCCAGCTCGTGGGTGCGGCCGAGCGTCGCCAGCATGGCAAGGTTCAGCATGCTCCGGGTCTTGTGGGTCAGGCCCTTGCGGCACCACACCGTGCCCCAGCAATATTCGGTCACGAACTGCTGCAGGTCGGCCATGAACGGGTCCACTTCGCCGGCGGCAACCGAGGCATCGGTATATTTGGCGCCGAGCACCTTGCGGCGCACGGCCAGACCGGCCTTGAACTGCGCCGTCTTCTTCAACAGGGATTTTTTTGCCATCGCTTGCTCCTCCAGCCGCGCTCGCCACGCCCGCCCACCCACTCGGTGGCGGCAGCGGCCACATAAGAAGCATTTCGGGCGATGAGGGCAAGCAGCAAGACGGCGGGCGGAGGGCGCCTGCATGTGACCGTTGCCGCGCTCTTGGCTCTTGTCGTCGCGGCAACGGCGGCAAGACCGCTGATGCGGGCCGTCGAGGCGATACAGCTCGCCAATAATCTACTGGGTCATGACGGCGGGTTGGGCGAACGGCTGGTTCCCGACGCCCTCGGCCGGACCGGCGATCTCTATTCCCATGGCGACGCGGGCGCGCGTCCGGGCCTGTTGCTGGTGCCGGGCGCCGACCAGGCCGGCAAGGATCATCCGCGCCTGATCAGCGTCGCCCGCCGGCTGGCGGACGCGGGCTTTACCGTTCTCGTGCCGGAGATCGCCAATCTCCGCCGACTCCAGGCGCGCGCGGCGGACGCGGCCGCCATCGGCCATGCCGCCGCCGCCCTTGGTGAATTGACGCGGGGACCGATCGGCGTTATCGCGATCTCCTATGCGGTGGGACCCGCCATCCTGGCGGCGCTCGAAACGCCGGGCGAGGCGCACATTGCCCTCATCCTGGCCGTGGGCGGCTATTACGACATGGGCGCCGTCATCACCTTCCTCACGACCGGCGCGAGCCTGGACGCCGAAGGCAGGGTTAGCGTCCGGGAACCGAACCCCTATGGCAAGTGGGTGTTCGCGCTGAGCAACGCCGACACCCTCACCGACCCCGGCGAACGCACCGCCCTCTCCGCCATCGCCATTCGGCGGATGGGCCATGCCGATAGCCCGATCGACGATCTCGCGGCCACCCTTGGCCCCGAGGGCCAGGCCGTCCTGGCGCTCCTGGTCAATCGCCGGCCGGAAGCGGTGCCCGGCCTCATGGCCGCCCTGCCGGAATCGGTCGGCGTCGAATTGCGCGCCCTCGACCTCAAGACGGCACCCCTCGACCGCCTCAAGGCGCGGCTCCTCCTGGTGCATGGCCGTGACGATCCGATCATCCCGGCGAGCGAAAGCGTGGCACTTGCCGCCGCCGCGCCACGGAGCGAGCTGTATCTATTCGATCGCTTGCGGCATGTGATCTTCGAGCCGGGCGCCGTGGGCGACGCGCTCACCCTGATGCGCGTCGCCTACCACCTGCTCGAATGGCGCGATCGCCGCTTCGCCGATTGAGCACTTTAGAAGCGCAAATTGAACGTGCCGAACACGGCCGGCGGCGGCGCGTAATAGGCGCGTGGCGAAGGCGCGTAGTAAACTGGCGGCGGCGCGTAATAGACCCGCGGCGGCGGGTGATAGTAGACGGGCGGCGGCGGCGCATAATAGACGCGCGGCTGATGGTAGCCATGCCGGTGGTGGTTGTGGTGGTTGTGGTGGTAGCCGCGGTCACCCCGGTAATAGCCGTCACCCGCCTCGGCCGCCCGCATGCCGCCGGCGAGTGCCAGCGTGCCCACGACCGTCGCGACGATCAACTTGCCGAGAACCGTATGCATGGTGGCCTCCGATAAGCTAGTGTTGCGGGCATAATCTAGCCGCGACAAGCTAAACGCGCGCGTGACAAATTCTTAATCTCCGGCGGGCGCGAAATTGTTGCTCCGGCGGACGCCGATTCGCCGCTAGGCTTAAGCAGAGCGCGCCAGACCGCGCCATCAGGAGGAGGACGCCGGTGCTCCCACAAATGCGGTTTGCCGCCATGGCGGCGATCCTGGCTGCCGTGCCGGCCGCCGCCGACACCATCCAGATCACGGCACCGGAAAAGGTCGGCATGTCCGCCGAGCGTTTGCAGCGGATGACAACGATCTTCAAGACGGAGGTCGACAAGGGCCAGCTACCCGGCGTCGTGATCGGTGTCGCGCGCAAGGGGCGCCTCGTCTATTTCGAGGCGATCGGCTACCGCGATCCAACCAGCAAGGCGGCGATGCCGCCGGACGCCCTCTTCTCGATCGCCTCGATGACCAAGCCGATGGTATCGATCGCCATCATGATGCTGCACGATGAGGGCAAGCTGTTCCTGTCCGACCCGGTCGGCAAGCATCTGCCCCAGCTCGCCGACCGCAAGGTCGGTGTGGTCAAGACCGAAGGCGGCAACGCGGTGGTGGAAACCGTCGCGGCGGTGCGCCAGCCGACCATCCAGGACCTGCTGCGCCATACGTCCGGCTTCACCTATGGCGGCCGCGGCGAGACGCCGGTGCATAAACTGTGGCCAATCTCCTCATCGAACTCCAGCGTCACCTTCACGGCGCCGGAATTCATCGACGCACTCGCCAAGGCGCCGCTGCTCTATCAACCCGGCACGCAATGGGACTACGGTTGTCTACCGACGTGCTCGGGCTAATCGTCGAGGCGGTCAGCGGTAAGCCGCTCGGCGCCTTCCTGGAGGAGCGCGTGTGGCGGCCACTCGGCATGGCCGATACCGGCTTTGCCGTGCCGGAGGCAAAGAAAGACCGTTACGCGCTAGCCTTTGCCGGCGATCCGCTGACCGGCAAGCCGCAATCGGTGTTGCACGCCGGCGGCAAACCGCTGAAATTCGAGTGCGGCGGCGGTTGCGCCGTGTCGACGGTGCCGGACTATTTGCGTTTCGTGCAGATGCTGGCCAATGGCGGCGTGCTCGACGGCAAGCGGATCATCGCCCCACGGACGCTGGCGATGATGACCGCCGACCAACTATCGCCGGAGGTTCGCGCGCGGACCACCAGCCCGGTGCTGGCGGAGGGCTACGGCTTCGGCCTGGGATTTGCCGTGCGCACACAAACGGGCATCGCGGCCGTGGCCGGCAGCGCTGGCGACTACGCATGGGGCGGTGCCTTCGGCACTACCTTCTGGGTCGACCCGAAAGAGGAGCTGGTCGCCGTGCTGATGGCGGCGGCACCGGGCGAGATCCGAACGCAGAATGCCCGTCTCGTACGCAACTTGGTGCTGCAATCGATCATTGACTGAGGAGCGAACACCAGCAGGGGAAAAACCGCCATGCCCGACACCGTCGCCATCGACACCCGCGGCACCTTTCCGTTGGAAATATCGACGCCGGAGAAGCTCGGCCTGCACGCGCCGGCCCTCGCTCGCTTGGGCCAGCTCATCGATCGGCATATCGCCGAGGGCCGCTATCCGGGCGCCCAGATCGCCGTGGCGCGTCACGGCAAGCTGGCACTCTTCCGGAGCTTCGGCCAGGCGCGGATCGAGACCCCCGCGGCGGCGGCCAAGGACGACACGCTCTGGCTGTTATTCTCCAACACCAAGGTGATCGCGTCGGCCGGCATCTGGGCGCTCGCCGAGGAGGGGGCACTCCGCTTCGGCGACCGGGTTGCCGACCACATCCCCGAATTCGCGGCCAACGGCAAGGGCGACATCACCATCATCGAGCTGCTCAGCCATCGCGGCGGCTTCCCCAGCCAGGAAGTGCCGCCCGCCGGCTGGAGCGACCATGGTCTCGCGCGCAAGGCGGTCGCCAATTTCACGCTCGAATGGACGCCCGGCTCGCGCCTGCAATATCACGGCCGCTCGGCCCATTGGGTGGCGGCCATGCTGATCGAGGCGGTGGCCAAGGTGGATTTTCGCGACTATCTGCGCAGCCGCGTCATCGAGCCGCTCGGCCTCGGCCGGGAACTCTTTGTCGGCCTCCCCGAGAGCCAGCACGGCCGCGCCGCCGACATGCACGAGCCCGGCCCCGATGGCAAACAAATGCCGCTCGCGGACCAGAACGCTGCCCAATTCCGCCTCGCCGGCGTGCCGTCGAGCGGCGGCTATGCGACCGCTCGGGCGATGGCCGCCTTCTACCAGATGCTGGTGAATGGCGGCACCCTCGCGGGACACCGCATCTTCGCGCCGCGCACGATCGAGTATGTCACCCGCAATTTCACCGGCGACATGGTGGACCAGTACATGGGCATGCCCATGCATCGGGGCCTGGGCCCGCATCTGCGCGGCACCACCGACAATATTCGGGGCCTCGGGGCGCTCGCCGCGCCCCGCACCTTCGGCCATGGCGGCGTCGGCTCGTCCTATTGCTGGGGCGATCCGGATTCGGGCGTCTCCTTCGCCTATATCTCCAACAGCCGCGTACCCGATCCCTGGCATAGCCAGCGCATGGATCTGGTCAGCAACCTGGTCCATACATCCATCGACCGGGCGTGACCCTAACCGAGGAGCACCAAACGATGATCGCCATTCGAGCGTCAGCCATAGCCGTTGTCGCCGCCCTGCTGCTCCTGCCACTCGCGGGCGGCGCGCTCGGCGATGCCCTGCCCAAGGCCGCCTCGCCCGAGGAAGTCGGTCTCTCGGCGGAACGGCTCGGCCGGATCACGAGCGTGCTCAAGGTCCATGTCGACGAGGGCCGCCTGCCAGGTGCCTCGGCACTCGTCGCCAGGCACGGCAAGATCGCCTATTTCGAGACCTTCGGCTTCCAGGATCGCGCCGCCGGCGTGCCCATGACCAAGGAGTCGATGTTTCGCATCTATTCCATGACCAAGCCGATCACGGCGGTGGCCGCCCTCATGCTGCAAGAAGAGGGCAAGCTCCAGATCTCCGATCCCGTCCTGAAATTCATCGAGCCCTTCAAGAGCCTCAAGGTCGGCATCGAGAAGACCGATCCGGCCACAGGCAAGATCGCGCTGGAGCGGGTCGACCCCAATCGGCCGATGACCGTGCAGGATTTGATGCGCCATACCGCCGGCCTCACTTATGGGGCTCGCGGCAACGCCTATGAGGCGGTCAAGGAACTTTACCGCGAGGCCAAGATCGGCAGCCGCGACGATACCAACGCCGACTTGGTGGGCAAGCTCGCCAACATTCCGCTGACGTTCCATCCGGGGACGCGCTGGGAATATGGCGTATCGACCGACGTGCTTGGCCGGGTGGTCGAAGCGGTCTCGGGCCAGACCCTCGGCCAGTTCTTCGAGACGCGCATCTTCAAGCCGCTCGGCATGAACGATACGGCCTTCCATGTGCCCACCGACAAGCTCGGCCGCGCGGCCCAGCCCTGGTCGCGGCCGGGAGGCCCCGAGCAGACGCCGCGCTTCGATGTGGCGGTACCCGCAAAATACGAGTCCGGCGGCGGTGGGCTGGTGTCGACCATGTCCGACTATCTGCGTTTCGCGCAGATGCTCCTGAACGGTGGCGAGCTCAACGGCAAGCGCCTGCTTGGCGCCATGACGGTGGACTATATGGCGGCCGACCATCTGGGCGACATACCCGGCTTCGGACGGCCGGGCCTCGGCTTCGGCCTCGCGGTGCAGATGCGCAAGGCGGAGGGCATGGCGGGTCTGCCGGGCTCGGCCGGCGATTATGGCTGGGCCGGGGCCGCGGGGACGCTGTTCTGGGTCGACCCCAAGGAGCGGCTCATCGGCCTCTATAGGATCCAGGTAAGCGCGGACGAGCGGGTGTATTTCCGCGACCAGTTCAAGACCCTGGTCGCGCAAACCATCGTCAAGCGCACCAACGGCGCGGCCGCCACTCACTGAGCCGGTCAGTCCTTGAACTCGACGTCGAGCGGCCGGGCGGCGGGTGGCCACACACCGCGTTCCGTCACCCGGCCGCCGTCAAAGATGAGATAGCTGCTGGCGCCATGATGGCGGATGGCGGGTGCCATCTGGCGGATGGCCACGGCGTCGTCGGCCTCGACCACCAACATCGGAACATTGTCCTGGAGACGCGCGGCCCAGACCGCGCCAGTTCCCGACTCGGCGAGGCGCGCCGACCGGGGCGGCAGGTTCGCCCGCCCGATTGCCTCGCCGACGGCGGCGCGCGTTCCGACCAGCAGCATGGGCTGCTTCAGGGCGATCGCCTGGTCGAGGTCCACCGGCCGCGCGCTATTCTCCAGCAGGCCCGCCGCCAGCTCGCCCGCCGCCAGGCTCACCTCGGGTGCCGCGCCGGCAATGACGGTCGCCGGGTTCGCGGCGGCGACCAGGCCGCGTATGATCGGCGCCACTTCCAAGGCATGCAAACGGCGGAACAGGCGATAGTCGGGATCGACCCGCAGACCCGTCACCGGCGTCCGGGCGGATAGCGCATAGGTTTGCCGCGCGTCATCCAGCCTGACCATATGGCGTTCGGGGCCGCGCGCCGTCTCGATCGAAACGGGCACGGCGAGCCGATAAGGTTCGCCGTCGCCCACCCCCGCCTGCGTTAAAGTGAAGCCAACGCGATTGCCGTCCAGCCGGCCGGCGTCGGCGAGGCTGAGCATGGGCGCGCCGGCGCGCTCCAGCCATTGCCGAAAAAAATCGTCGAGGGGCCGGCCGGCCTCGGCCGCGAAGGCCGCCCGCCAATCGTCCCAGGAGGCACTCTGGAACTGGCGATCGCGCCACAGTCGGCGAATGCCGGCCGCGAACGCCGGGAAGCCGATCTCGTCGCGCAGCATGAGAAACAGCATGGCGCCCTTGTTGTAGCCGATCACTTGCGATGCCGTGTGCTGGCGGGTAACGAAAGCCATCAGCTCCCGATCCTGGCTTGGGGGCAGGACGGCATAGTCGGCGAGCCAGCGCCGGCGCATGTCGCGCGCCGCGTCCTCGCCGGCCGTCTCCGCCAAGGCATAGTCGGCCATGAAGGTGGTGAGCGCCTCGGACCAGTTGCCGTGGCGATAGTCGACCTGAACCCCGTGCCCCCACCAGGCGTGCAGGACTTCATGGGCAAGGGAGCGTTCCTGCATGAAGGGGAGCGGCAGGATCCGCTGGCTGACATAGGTCAGTGTCGGAAAACCCAAACCGACGGCAAGCGGGCTCGCCACGACATGGAATTCGCCATGGGGATAGGGTCCGATCCAGGCCGAGAAGGCATCGATATAGGTTGCGACCTGCCGGCGATAGCGCTCGCCGAGCGCCGCCATGCCGGCTGGAAAATAAGTCCTGAAACGCAAATCGCCGTGCCGGGTCTCACCCACCACATAGGGCCCAACGAAAACCGAGAGTTCCCGTGCCGGCTTGTCGAACGCGAAACGAACCACATAGCGGCCATCGGCTTCGCGCTCTTCGGTCATGCGGCCGGCTGCCACGGCGCGTTGGCCAGCCGGCACGTCGATCGTGACCGTATAGGTGAAGGCGCCGGATGCTAGGCCCGGGTGCCAGCCGATCAAGGGCAAGAACGAGCCCTCGCCATCGGCAAACGGGGTGAGTGTCGCACTCGCCTGGGCTTCGGCCAGGGTTGGCAGTTGGGCACGATAGCGGATCGTGATCGGGCGGCCCGTGGCGACCGGCCAGCTACCGGCGGCGGGGTCCATGACTTGGCCATCGATGCTGAGGGCCTGGAGTAGAAAGCCCCGGCCGAAGCCAAAACGCCCATCGGCCGTTGCCGGCAGTTTCACTCCGACCTCGGCATCGAAGATCCGGGTCCGGGGGTCGAGCGAGAGCCGAATGTCGTAATGCTGCTCCGCGGCGGCGGTGGGCGTTGCCGCCAACAGCCAGACGAGCGACAGGACGATCGGCCGCGCGCGCGTCACCGCGCCACCGGGAAGCGGGCGACCCACTCATGGTCCTCTTGACCCCGCCGCACGCGCAGCGGAAGCCAGGTGCCCGGCGCCTGGCGGCCGACGATGGCCACGAGATCGGCCGGCCGGCGCACCACCACACCCGCCGCCTCCCGGATGATATCGCCCACCTGGAGGCCGGTCGCCGCCGCAATGCTGTCCGGCGCGATCCGATTGACATGGAGACCGGTCTCGACCGCACTGATGACAACGCCAAGACGCGGTGGCGGGGCAGCCGGTTCGAGGGGCGGATCGAGCCCAAAGACCAGATCGGCCAACCCCGCCTCGAGCGCCACGCAATCACGGTCGGCGGGCCATGGCAGCGCCACGCCAACATTTTGGATGCCGAGCGCCTTGAGCTGGTGGGGCACGCCATGGCGATATTCGACATGGCCACGCCCCATGATGGCGGCAACGAACGGCCGCCGGCCATCCCGGACAACCCCGGCAATGGCTTCCGCCATGGCGCGATCCCAGAGGAGCTGCGCTTCGACAAAGCGCTGGAATGCCGGCGACTCCGCATCGGGCGTGGCACCTGCTTGCGGGTGCTCGGCGAAGATGGACCGCAGTCGCGTCCGATATTCGGGCGAAGCGGGTTCCGGGTCGCCCACCCCCTCGCGCGCCCGACCCGTGACGGCGGCCAACCCCTCGCGCGCCACAAGGCGGCTCACGCCACGATCGACATTGAGCGCCAGCATGGCGACCCGGTGCATGCGCGCGAAGTGGAACAAGGGGAGATAGAGGCCGGCGTCGCTGCCCCAAACATCGGTCCACTCGACATCGCGGAGAAACTGGGCCTCGCCAAGCTCGCCCCGGACCCAGCGGTCGAGGACCGGCTGCGCCCGGCGCGGGAACATCTCGAAGCCCAGCACCATGTCGGGCCGGCCGGCATGCAGCGCGGCGATCGCATGCAGCTGCCAGCGATGGTGCGCCACCTCGTCATGGGATTCGCCGAGCAGGACCACGGCGTGGCGGGCGAGCCCCGGCGGCAGGCCGGCATGGCGGGCGCCCGTGCCGGGCTCGACCCAGGTGCCGGGGGCAACGCATGGTCCGGTCATCGGCGAATGGGTAAGGGGAGCACAGGCCGCGCCAGCCAGAACGACCGCCAAAATCAGAACGACATGTCGCACGAGCTATCCTGTCCCAAGCCGATGGCCCCCGGCGGGCGCTTTACAGTATGGCAATCGCGCCCCATTAAACACCATCCGCCCGCCCTTCGCGCCATCGGGCGAGCAGGCTATGATCGCCCGGAGAGAGAGCCAGAGGATGCCATGGCCGACAAGCAGATCGTCACCGCCGCCCTTGCCGTCATCGGCAACGAAATCCTGTCGGGGCGCACCCAGGACCTCAACATAGCCTTCCTCGGCCAGAACCTGAACGACATCGGAGTCCAGCTTCGCGAGGTCAGGGTGGTGCCCGACATCGAGGTCGAGATCGTGAAGGCCGTGAACGAGCTGCGCGTTCGCTTCGACTATGTGTTCACCACAGGCGGCATCGGCCCCACCCACGACGACATTACGCCGGAATCGGTCGCGGTCGCCTTCGGCCGCAAGGCGGTCTACCATCCCGAGGCCTATCGCCGCCTCGGCGATTGGTACGCGGCCAATGGCCGCGAGTTCACCCAGTCGCGCAAGCGCATGACCCTGATGCCCGAAGGCGCCGAGCTGATTGACAATGAAGTGAGCATCGCCCCCGGCTTCCGCGTCGAGAATGTATTCGTCATGGCGGGCGTGCCGAAGATCATGCAGGCCATGTTCTGGGCGGCCCGCCCCCTCCTCAAGGGTGCCGCGCCCGTGCGCTCGCGCAGCCTGATCACGCGCATCCCCGAGGGGGTTCTCGCCGATGGCCTCGGTCAAATCCAGCAGCGCTACCCCGAGACCGACATCGGCAGCTATCCCTTCTACAAGGAGACGGGGAACGGCGTGGCCCTGGTGGTGCGCGCCACCGACCAGGCGCAGATCGACGCCGCCGCCGCCGAGGTGGCGGTGCTCATCCGCCAGCTTGGCGGCGAGGTACTCGACGACGCGGCCATGTGAGGCCGGTCGGTTTCATCTATTCGGACAAATAAACTCGAAAGGAGATGCACAATGCAATTCCTGCAACCGGCCGGCTGGCCACGCCCGCGCGGCTATTCCTGCGGCACTGTTGCCAGCGGGCGCATGGTTCATATCGCGGGCCAAGTCGGCCGCGACCCCCAGACCGGGCGCTACGAGCATCCGGGCTTCGCCGGCCAGGTGCGCGGCGCCATCGCCAACGCGCTTGCCATCCTAAAGGAAGCGGGCGGCAAGCCCGAGCATATCGCGGAGATGACCTGGTATGTGCTCGACCTCAAAGACTATGGGGCGGCGGGCGCCGACATCGGCGCCGCCTACAAGGAACTGATCGGCCGCCATTTCCCGGCCATGACGATGGTTCAGGTCACGGGCCTACTCGACCCCGAGGCCAAGGTCGAGATCCGCGCGACCGCCGTCATCCCCGATTGATTGGCCCTACCCTGTTAGACCTGGGTGGCGCTGCACAGGTGCCACTCTTTGCCCTTGAGGCCGAAGAACATGGCGAGATGGGGCGCCGCCGAGCGGTCGACCACCACCCGGAAGCGTCCGCCAAGGCAGGCGCCGGTTTGGGACTTGACCGGCACCACCACATGCTTTGCCTTGAGGCATGTCTCGACATGCTTGGGTAGCGGCCCGCCGAAGGCCGCCGGGCGCTTGCCGTTGATGGTCATGAAATAGTCCTGGGCCTCGCCGCCCTTGACGTTGGCCTTCACCTCGATCTTGCCGAAGCGCGACTTGTAAAGGCCGGCAGCCTGCTCGCCGTCGGGCGCACCGGGGACAAGCGGCCGGAACGAAATTTGGGCGCAGGCCGGCGCCTCCTTCTTGTTGGCCGCTTCTGCCGTGTCCGGCGCCACGGCCCAAAACAGACCCGCCGTAAGTGCCGCGAGCACCGCACGGCCCCAGGTGATTTGCATTGCCCACCTCCCCAAATGCACGATGATGGAAGTCTATCAGCCCGAGCCGCCCCCCGTCGCGTCGAAGGATTAAAACCATGCCAGCGGACACCACTCTCTGCCTGAAACCCGCCACGGAAATCGCCGACTTGTTGGCTCGGCGCAAGGTTTCGCCGCTTGAATTGGTGGATGCCGCCATCGCCCGGATCGAGGCCGTCGATGGCACGGTCAACGCGCTCCCCATCCGCTGCTTCGAGCGCGCCCGCGACCAGGCCCGGCGACTCGACCGAGCAGGTGGCGGCGGGTCTCCCGGGTGGCTCGGTGGACTACCGATCGCGGTCAAGGACTATAATGACCTGGCGGGTGTGCGCACGACCTATGGCTCGCCGATTTTCGCGGACAATGTGGCGGCACGCTCGGACCTGACGGTGGCACGCCTCGAAACCAACGGCGCGCTCCCCATTGCCAAGTCGAACGTGCCGGAATTCGCCGGCGCCAACACCTTCAACACGGTCTTCGGCGCTACCCGCAATCCGTGGAACACGGCCTTGAGCGCGGCGGGCTCATCGGGTGGCTCGGCGGCGGCACTTGCGGCCGGCATGGTATGGCTCGCCCAAGGCAATGATCTGGGTGGCAGCCTGCGCACGCCGGCGAGTTTCTGCGGCGTGGTCGGCTTGCGGCCGAGCCCCGGCCGGGTGCCGCGCGGGCCGAGCGCCATGCCGTTCGACCCGCTCTGGGTCGAGGGGCCGATGGCGCGCAACGTCACGGACGTGGCGCTGATGCTCGATGCCATGTCCGGGCCGCATCTGGACGATCCCATCTCGCTGCCGCTCGCGGCCACACCCTTCCTGTCGGCGGTCCGGGCACCCGTGGCACCGAAGCGGGTGGCCTTCAGCGCCGATCTCGGCATATGTCCGGTGGACCCGGAAGTAGCCGCCCTCTGCCAGGCCGCGACCCTGAGGTTCGGCGACATGGGCGCCAGCGTGGACGCCGCCTCGCCGGACTTCACCGGCGCCACGGACTGCTTCCAGACGCTCCGCGCGGTGTTGTTCGCGACCATGCGGGGACCCTTGCTCGCGACCGACCGCCATCGCATCGCGCCCGAAATCGTCTGGAACATCGAGAAGGGCTTCAAGCTCACCGCCGACGATGTGATTCGGGCCGAAGCCACCCGTGGCACGCTCTACCATCGGGTCGCGGCCTTCTTCGAGACGCACGACATTCTGGCCTGCCCGGCCGCGAGTGTGCCCCCCTTCCCGGTCGAGCAGCGCTATGTCGACGAGATCGCCGGCCGCAAGCTGGCAAGCTATATCGACTGGATCGCCATCACTTTCGCCATCACGCTCACGGGCTGCCCCGCCATCGCGCTCCCCTGCGGCTTCACCAAGGCTGGCTTACCCGTGGGCCTCCAGCTCGTCGGCAGGCCCCAGGGCGAAGCAGCACTCCTCGGCGCCGCGCGCCGGCTTGAGGAGGCCCTCGACCTCGCACGGCTGGTACCGATCGAGCCCAGGGGGTGAAATCCCGGTGGGCTTGCCTGAAAACGGCCGCCTCGCTAGGGTGGCGGCCTCAATGAAAAAACCAAGATAGCGGGCGGGCTTACCGCGCAATACGGCGGTCTGGCGAGGGGGAACGATGCCGAGAAATTCCGGCGTGATCGACCTGGAGAGTCTGGAAGCATTTTTCCGGCCGAACTCGGTTGCCATCATCGGCGCCTCCTCCGACGCGACCAAGATCGGCGGCCGGCCGATCAACAATATGAAGATCGCGGGTTACCGGGGCGGGCTCTATCCGGTCAATCCGAACTATCCGGAAATCCAGGGCATCAAGGCCTATCCGACCTTGGGCGCCATCAAGCAGCCGGTCGATATGGCGGTGATCGTCGTGCCGGCACCGCTGGTCGTCAAATCGGTCCAGGACTGCATCGACCATGGCGTGAAGGCCGCCATCATCCTGAGTTCGGGCTTCGCCGAGATCGACGAGAAGGGTGCCCGCGAGCAGACGCTCATCGGCGAGATGGCGGCGGCGGCGGGCCTCCGCGTCATGGGACCCAATTGCATGGGCACCATGAACGCCCGGACCGGCATGATCGCCACCTTCTCCAGCGGCCTCATCGACCGCGGCCCCCAGTCCGGCGGCATTTCGATTGCAAGCCAGAGCGGCGCGTTTGGCGCCCATTGTTTCATCCTGGCGCGCGAGCGCGGCTATGGCCTCAATCTCTGGGCCACCATGGGCAATCAGGTGGACGTGGAATTCGCCGACTGCTTGGCCTTTATGGCCCGGGACCCGGCGACCGATGTGGTGCTGGGCTATATGGAGGGCATCCGCGACCCGAGGAAGCTGGTCGAGGCGCTGGCCGTCGCCAAGGCTTACAAGAAGCCCGTGGTGCTGATGAAGGTGGGAAAGTCGGACGTGGGCTCCGCCGCGGCCCAGTCCCACACCGCCTCGCTGACCGGCTCCGACGCGGTCTTCGACGCGCTGCTGCGCCAATATGACGTGCACCGCGCGGCGACGATCGACGAGCTCTTCGACGTGGCCTATGCCTGCACCGCCAAGAAGTTCCCGACCGAGAAGCAGCTCGGCATCATTACGGTCTCGGGCGGTGTTGGCGTCATCATGGCCGATGCCGCGGCCGACGCCGGGCTCGACCTGCCGCCCTTGCCCGAGGCGACCCAGCGGCGGCTGAAAAAGATGGTGCCGTTCGCCGGCACCCGCAATCCCCTCGACGTCACCGCCCAGCTCCTCAACGACACGTCCCTGATGCAACCGATGTTCGAGGCGCTGCTGACCGAAGGCGGCTATCCGGCCGCGCTCTGTTTTGTCGCCTCCCTCGGCCTCAACCCCATGATGATGGAACGCCTGCAGCCGGCGATGGAGGGGATCGCCCGGAAATATTCCGACCGGTTGCTGGTCCTCTCGATCCTGGCGCGGCCCGAGGTGCGGCAAAGCCTGGAGGCGCTGGGTTACCTCTGCTACGAGGATCCCTCGCGCGCGGTCCATGCCATCGCGGCGCTGACGCGCTTCGGCCAGGCGTTCGCCGATACGCGCGTGGCCAAGCCGCCGCCGCGCCTGCCCCGGGGGGCACCCGCGCTGCATGCCGGCCAGAGTTTCAACGAAGTCGACGCCAAGCGCTTGCTGGCGGCGGCCGGTATTCCCGTCGTCGAGGAAGTGATCGCGACCACATCGGCGGCGGCCGCGCGCGCGGCGGCGAAGCTCGGCTTTCCCGTGGTCATGAAGATCGTCTCCGCCGACATCCAGCACAAATCCGAGATCGGCGGCGTCCTCCTCAATGTGGCAAGCCGCAAGGAAGCCGAGGCGGGCTTCACCACCCTCATGCGGCGCGCCAAGAAGGCGACGCCCAAGGCGACCCTCGACGGCGTCCTGATTGCACCCATGATCAAGGGCGGCATCGAGACGATCATCGGCGTGCAGCGCGATCCCGTGTTCGGCCCGGTGGTGATGTTCGGCCTTGGCGGCATCTTCGTCGAGGTCTTCAAGGACGTGACGTTCCGCATCGCGCCGTTCGGCCTTGACGTCGCCCATGCGATGATTCGGGAGGTGAAGGGCTATGCCTTGCTGAAAGGCGCGCGTGGCCATAAGCCGGCCGATGTCAACGCGCTCGCCCGCGCCCTCGCCCAAACCTCGGTCTTTGCGGCGAAGCACGCCGACGCGCTGGAGAGCATCGACCTCAACCCCTTCATCGTGCGCGCCAAGGGGGAGGGAGCGCTCGCGGTCGACGCGCTCGTCATCACCCGCCCATGAGCCGCCACATGGCCCCCGCGATCGCCGCGATCACGCTTGGCGGGGCCGCTCGCATTTTGGCCACCATTGTGACCGATGCTCTCGATTCCGTGCTAATTGGCCGCCTGATCTAGATCATCACCCTGTCGGAGCCATATCCTTGCCCCCCGTCATCGAGCCCGCCGCCCCGCCGGAACCCGGACACAAGATTTGGTTGCACCGCCTTGGCATCCTGTTCACCCTTGGCGTCTTCGTCTTCGCCATCTGGGTCTTGCAGAAGGCGCTCAAGCGGTTCGACTTCCAAGCCGTCTGGCACCAGCTCGGCGAGATTCCGCGCCTGCATGTGCTGCTGGCGCTGTTGTTCACCGGCGTCGCCTATCTGATCCTCACCGTCTACGACTCGACGGCGTTTCTCTATATTCGCCGTCCGATGCGCTATCACCGGGTCGCCTGGGTTTCGTTCATCGCCTATGCCTTCAGCCACAATCTGGGCTTCGGCGCGCTGACCGGCGGCTCGGTGCGCTACCGCTTCTATTCGGCCTGGGGGGTGGGCGCCTTCGACATCGCCAAGGTCATCCTGTTCGGCGGCTCCGCCTATATCCTGGGCATGGTGGCGGCGGCGGGCTTCGTCTTGATCGTCGAAGCGGACTTGATGGCAATAGTGACGCCCATACCGGAGGAATGGATTATCCTCATCGGCGTCGGCTGTTTGATCGTCGGCAGCATCTATCTCATTTGGAGCCTGGCGGGCGGCCCGATAATACGGTTGCGCGGCACGGCCCTGCCGCCACCCCGGCCGCCCTTGGTGTTGGCCCAGATCACCACCGCGTGCCTCGAATGGACGGCGGCGAGCGCCGTGCTCTACTTCCTGCTGCCGCCCCATCCGGGCGTGTCGTTCCCGCTGATGGTGGCCATTTTCGTCATCTCCTACGTCTTGGCCGTGGCGAGCCATGTGCCGGGCGGCCTTGGCGTCTTCGAGGCGCTGGTCATCCACCTGATGCCCGACGAAGTATCGCAGGAAGCGGTGTTGGCGGCACTCATCTCCTATCGCGGCATCTATATGCTGCTGCCCCTTGTCGTTGCCGCGCTGATGTTCGCGAGCTATGAGGTGAAGCAGGCGCACGGCCTTGGCCGCTGGCTCAAGGCCAAGCTGCAACGCCGGCCCGTAGCCGGGTCGGCGCCGTTGGCCGCGGCGCCGGCGGCGCACCATGCTCCGCCTGAGACGGCGAAGACAAAGACGCCGACAGGAGCATCCGATGATTGACCGCTACACTTGGCCAACGCCATCGACCGCTACACCAACGAAGTGGGGCGCCTCTACAAACTGTTGGATCGGCGGCTCGGCGAGCGGCCGTTCCGCATTAAACCGGGCGCGTCGGCGTCAGTGAACGGCTGCCCAGACCTTGCGCTTGACGGCATAGAGCAGCGCCGTCAGCACCAGGACGAACAGCATCGCCTTGACGCCGATGCGCTTGCGCTCCTCCATCTTGGGCTCGGCCGCCCAGGCGAGGAACTGGACCACGTCGCGCGCCATGTTTTCGATGGAGGCTGGTGTGCCGTCGGGAAACTCGACCGCGTTCTCGGCCAAGGGCGGTGCCATGGCGATCTGGAAGCCCGGGAAATACTTGTTGTAGTGCATGCCCTCCATGAGCTGCACATTGCTCGGCGCGTTGATGTAGCCGGTCAAGAGCGCGAAGGAATAGTCGGCGCCCACCGGCCGAGCCTTGGCCATCAGGCTGAGATCCGGCGGGTAGGCGCCGTTGTTCGAGGCGCGCGCCGCCTTCTCGTTGGCGAACGGCTTCTTGAAGCGATCGCTCAGCCGGCCGGGGCGATCATACATCTCGCCTTCGTCATTGGGTCCGTCGGCAATCTGCACCTCGGCGGCAAAGCCCGCCGCCGCCGCCTCGTCAAAGCCGAGCTGCAAGAGGTTGCGATAGGAGAGCCGCGACATGGAATGACAAGCGGAGCACACCTGCTTGTAGACCAGAAAGCCGCGCTGCAAGGCGGGCCGGTCGAAGACGCCGAAGACGCCCTGGTAGCTCCAGGGCTGCGGCGGCGGCTTCGGCGCCTCGGCGGCGGTGGCGGCGAAAGGCAAGGCGAGCAGCAATGCCACAAGCCCGGCGCGGAACATTCTGGCGTTGGCCGGCCGCATCACGCTTTCTCCATCGGCTTGACAGTTCCGCCCGCGGCACCGCCGCCCTTCAGCACCGGCTCGCTGATGCTCGCCGGCAGCGGTAGTGGCCGCTCGAAGACCGAGAGGAGCGGCAACAGAACGAGGAAGTGGGCGAAGTAATAGACGGTGGCGGCCCGGCCGATGACGATGAACATACCATCGGGCGGATTGGCGCCGATCCAGCCCAGCACCAGGCAATCGGCGACCAGCAGCCAGTAAACCTGCTTGTAGATTGGCCGGAAGCGGGCACTGCGGACCGGCGAGCGATCCAGCCAGGGCAAGATGAACAAGACGCCAATGGCGCCGAACATCAGCAACACGCCACCGAGCTTATCCGGCACCGAGCGCAGGATGGCGTAATAGGGCAGCAAGTACCATTCCGGCACGATATGGGCCGGCGTCACCATCGGGTTGGCCGGAATGTAATTGTCCGGCTCGCCGAAAAAGTCGGGCGCGAAGAACGTGAAGCCGAAATAGAACAGCACAAATATGCCGAGCCCGAACAGGTCCTTCGCCGTGTAGTAGGGATGGAAGGGGAGCGAGTCCTGCTTGCCCTTGGTGTCGATGCCGACCGGGTTGTTGGAGCCGTGGGTGTGCAGCGCCCAGAGATGCAGCACGACGACGCCGACGATCGCGAACGGCAGCAGATAGTGCAGCGAAAAGAAGCGGTTGAGCGTCGGGTTGTCGACCGAGAACCCGCCCCATAACAGGGTCACGATGCTTTCGCCGACCCAGGGTATGGCCGAAAACAGGTTGGTGATGACCGTGGCGCCCCAGAAGCTCATCTGCCCCCAGGGCAGTACATAGCCCATGAAGGCGGTCGCCATCATCAGCACCAGGATGACGAGGCCGAGCATCCACAACAGTTCGCGGGGCTCCTTGTAGGAACCGTAGTAAAGCCCGCGGAAGAGGTGGATGTAGACGGCGATGAAGAAGAAAGAGGCACCATTGGCGTGCAGGAAGCGCAGCATCCAGCCATAATTCACGTCGCGCATGATCCGCTCCACGCTGTCGAAGGCGTGGTCGACATGCGGCGTGTAGTTCATGGCGAGGAAGATGCCGGTGACGATCATCACCACCAGCATGAAGCCCGCGAGCGAGCCGAAATTCCAGAAGTAGTTCAGGTTCTTCGGCGTCGGGTATTCATGCAACTCATGGTGCATGAAGGAGAAAATACCCATGCGATGGTCGATCCACCGCACCAGGCCATTGCGGAATTCGGGGGCGCTCATCGGGGAGTCCTTCTAGCCAATGCGGATGGTTGAATCGGTGGTGAATTCGTAAGGCGGCACCGCCAAATTCTTCGGTGCCGGTCCCTTGCGAATGCGACCCGAGCCGTCATAGTGCGATCCGTGGCAGGGACAAAACCAGCCGCCAAACTCGCCCCTCGAGTCGGTCGGCTTCTGGCCGAGGGGCACGCAGCCGAGATGGGTGCACACGCCCACCATGATCAACCATTCGGGCTTTTTGACGCGTTTTGCGTCGGCTTGGGGGTCGGGCAGTGTGGCGATGTCGGTCTTCGCCAACTCCTCGATCTCCTGCTTGCCGCGGTGCCGCACGAAGATCGGCTTGCCGCGCCAGACGACGGTGATCGCCTGACCTTCGGCGACGGGCCCGAGGTCGACATCCGTGGTCGACAAGGCCAGAACGTCGGCGGCGGGGTTCATGCTGTGGATAAATGGCCAGACGGCCGCCGCGGCCCCAACCGCGCCGAGGGCCGTCGCCGCCAGGTACAAGAAGTCGCGCCGGGTGGCGTCGTGGCCCTCCCCCGGCTCGCCGGCCCCGGCATGTTCATGCGCCGTGATCCCACCTGCATGCGCCATGTTGACATCTCTCCCTGGGGGTCGGGCGAACCTTGCTTTCGCAATCGAGCCAAACGCTTGATCCCGACTGGAACGCCGGAGCGCAACGCTCTGATGGCCTGGCGTGTGACTCCCGCTTTTCACGCCGTAACCACCCTCACCCTATAATCCGTTCCTCCAACCTTGCCAAGTCCGCGCGCCGATATCGCGTGTGGAAAATCACTCGGCCCGCCGCCGCTAGAAACGGTGCCGGGGGCATGCTATCCAGCCATGTCGCGCCATCAATCACCAAATTGGCCATGGATGATCATAAGATCCGCGCCGCCGCCTGGTTCGAGGAATTGCGCAACCGGATTTGCGCGACCTTCGAGCAGTTGGAAGACGAGTTGGCGGGGGGGCCGCATATCGGCCAGGCCTCGGGACGATTCGCGCGCGCGGCCTGGCAACGGCCCGGCGGCGGCGGCGGCGTGATGGCGGTCATGCGCGGCCGGGTGTTCGAGAAGGTGGGCGTCAACGTCTCGACCGTATTCGGCGAATTCTCGCCCGAGTTCCGCCAGCAGGTTCCGGGTGCCGCCGAGGATGGCCGGTTCTGGGCCGGCGGTATCTCGCTGGTGGCCCATCCATGCTCGCCACTGGTGCCGGCGGTGCATATGAACACGCGGCACATCGTCACCAGCCGGCATTGGTTCGGCGGTGGCGCCGACCTGACGCCAGTCTACGCCGACGACCGGGAAACGGCCACCTTTCACGCCGCGCTGAAGGCGGCGTGCGACCGCCACCAGGCGGACTATTATCCGCGCTTCAAGGAATGGTGCGATCGCTATTTCTACCTGCCGCATCGTGGCGAGCCGCGCGGCATCGGCGGCATCTTCTACGACAATCTGGAGACGGGCGACTGGGAGGCCGACTTCGCCTTCACCCGGGATGTGGGCCGGGCCTTCCTCGACATCTATCCCGGGATCGTGCGCCGGCGCATGAATGAGCCCTGGACCGACACCCAACGCCAGGACCAGATCGTCAAGCGCGGCCGCTATGTCGAGTTCAACCTGCTCTATGATCGCGGCACCCAGTTCGGCCTCAAAACCGGTGGCAATGTGGAGGCAATCCTGATGTCCCTACCGCCCGCCGTGGGGTGGCCCTGAGCGGGGCGACCGCACACGCGACGCGAGGTTGGCAAGACAAGCAGCGCGGTCGGCGGTAAAGCCGCCTTCGGCCCACCAATCCTCGACTTCCTTGAGCAACCGGCCTACCGCCGTCCCCGGCGCCACCCCCAGCGCCAGCACGTCCGCGCCATCGACCGGCAGCGCCGGCACCCGCCAGGCGTCCGCCGTGACGAGCCGCTCGCGGTGTGGGCACGGATCGCTCGGGGCAGCGGCGGCGAGCGCTTCGGCCCAGGCGAGCGCCGCCCGGTCCCGGTAGGCCTCGACCCCGAGGCGGTGGAGGGCGCGACGATGGCCGGGCCCGTCGTCGCCGAGCTCGGCCGGCCCGACGACCGCAAGCAGCCGGTCGCGCTCCTTGTTGGCGAGGCGCAATCGTAGCGCCATGGCCCGCGCGGCACCCGCGTCGAGATCGGTGAGCGCCGCGAGACGCAGGACCGGGTCGGCATCGGGCATGACGGTGATGAGCGCCGCCAGGCGATCGAGACGCCGTGCCTCGGGCAGGATGCGATCCAGGATGCGGGCATCCCGCATCAGTGCCAGGATCGCCGCCGCGCTCGGTGCCACCAGCAGACGCAGAAGTTCGGCGCGCACCCGCTCGGCCGAGAGGATGGCCAGCGAGGGCACCAGTTCGCGGCAGGCTTCCAGCCCCGCCGCGTCAACCGGCTGGCGGCCGTAATGCGCGTGGAAGCGGAAGAAGCGCAACAGGCGCAGCACGTCCTCGCCGATGCGCTGGCGCGGGTCGCCCACGAACCGGACGCGGCCGGCCTCGAGATCGGCCACGCCCCCGAAGGGATCGTGCAGCGTCCCCTCCGGCGTCAGCGACAAGGCATTGATCGTGAAATCGCGCCGGGCCGCGTCGGCTTGCCAATCGTCGGTGAACTCGATCCGGGCGTGGCGGCCATGGGTCTCCACATCGAGGCGGAGCGTCGTGATCTCGAACGGTTTGCCGTCGGCGATGGCGGTCACCGTGCCATGGGCGATGCCAGTCGGCACGACCTTGAGACCGGCCCGCGCAAGCAGGCGCATGACCGTTTCCGGTGGGTCATGGGTCGCGATGTCGATGTCGCGAACGGCGCGGCCCAAGAGACCGTCGCGCACGCAGCCGCCGACGAAGCGCACTTCCGCGCCGTCCGCCGTGAGTGCCCCGATGACACGTTGGGTCGCGGGCGCCGTCATCCAGGGTTGCGGTGGCATGGGCCGGACCGAAGTGGGGGGCGCCGCGCCTGTCATCGACGCGGCGCATCGCCGGCCTGGCCGGGCAGAACTCGGCCGCCTTCGAGACGTGCCGGCTCGTAACGCGCGCCCGGCTCGTCATGGCCAAGGGTGGACCAAAGGCCAAGCGTCGTCGCCAACAACAGCAGGCCGGTCCCGGCAAGCCACGGCGCCATGTGCCACCAACTGGGCGACGGCCGGCCGCGCCGAACCACCAGCACCAGGACATAAACGGCAATCGGCAACAACAAGGGCACCAGGACCGTGAGCGCCGCGCGCATCATCGCCCGCCGAGAATGGGCCGCCCGAGAATGCCCGCCAAGTTCACGAGCATGCCCGCAGTGGCACCCCAAATATAACGGCCGTCATAGGGAAGGACATAGTAGCGCCGCTCGATGCCGTCCCGGAGCCGGCTCTCGCGGCGATGGTTGACCGGATCGAGGATAAAGGCGAGCGGCACCTCGAAGACATCCGCCACCTCGACCGGATCGACGATGAGCGGAAACGGCGGCTCGATCCAGCCCACCACCGGCGTGATCGCATAGGCGCTGTTCGTCTCATAGACATCGAGCTCGCCGATCACCTCCACATGGTGGCGGGGCAACCCGATCTCCTCCTCGGTCTCGCGTAGCGCCGTCTCCCTCAAGTGCGGATCGCTGGGCTCGCGCCGTCCCCCCGGAAACGCGACCTGGCCGGCATGCTGGGCCAGATGGTCGGTGCGCTGGGTAAGTAGGATGGTCACCCCCTCGGGCCGGTTGACCAGCGGCACCAGGACGCCCGCCTCCCTGAGGCCGCGGCCCAGGCTCTCTGGCGGCCGGCCCGCCGGATGCAGCGCGAAATCGCTGTGCCCGGTGGACGCCCGCAGGCTTGGCCGGTACGCCCGGAGCCGCTCAATGACCCAATCTCGCGTCATTCGCCGATCTCCGCCGGTCCCAAGGGGAAAAACCGGCCGGCGCTCCACACGCCGAGCATGGCGGTGCCGTCCACGTCCGCCTCGACCGCCAGTTCGGCCAGCTCGTAGAAGACGGCCCGCGCGATCAGCGCCTCGAGACCATCGCGCACCAGGAGATAGGGGGATGGCGCCTGGTCGACGGGATCGGTGACGACCCGGAGCGGGTGGTCGGGGTCGGCGGCGATCCAGACGTCGATGTTCAGGCGAAAGCGGAGGCGCTGGTGCTGGCCGGCCCCGGTCACCGCCAGCTCGACGGCCGTGAAGGGCGCGTCGTCGACCCGGATGCGAACCCGCTCGACGGGCGTCACCAGGAAGAAATCGCCACCGGCGCCGCGCCTCAGCACGGTCGCGAACAGGCGAACCAATGCCGGGCGCGCGATCGGCGTGCCCAGATAGTGCCACGTCCCGTCACGCGCGATCCGCATGTCGATGTCGACACAGACCTCGGAGGGCGGCTCCCGCCCTGGCGGTCCCGCCATGGAGCGCCGCGCCAGGGCGTCTTCGGACGCGGCGTCTTCGGTCTGTGTCATGTCAATCACTTGGCGATTGTCGGCCAGTGGCGGCGGCCGAGCAAATCCTTTGATGACCTGTGCCGGCGGGCCTATACGATGGCGGCAACCATGGTTACGGTTGAACCGTCGCGCCCTCGGGGCGCGACGGCGGCCGGCATTACTGAGGTGAAACAGGCGATGACCAGTCCGACCGCGATGGCGAGCGAAGCTGCCGGCAGCCTGATCGACGAGTTGGAGAGGCTCGCCAGCCATATCGGCCACGCCCGCGAGCGTATCGGCCGCATCATCTTCGGCCAGCAAGAGGTGATCGACCAGTCGATCATCACCCTGTTGGCCGGCGGTCATGCACTGCTGATCGGCGTGCCGGGTCTCGGCAAGACGCGCTTGGTCGAGACGCTCGGCGCCGTCTTCGGCCTCTCGGAAAAGCGCGTGCAATTCACGCCCGACCTGATGCCCGCCGACATTCTGGGCTCGGAGGTGCTCGAGGAGAGCGAGTCCGGCACGCGCTCGTTCCGGTTCATCGAGGGTCCGGTGTTCAGCCAGCTCCTGATGGCTGACGAGATCAATCGCGCCAGTCCACGCACCCAGTCGGCCCTGTTGCAGGCCATGCAGGAGCGGCGGGTGTCGGTCGCGGGCCTCTACCGCCAGCTTCCCCGGCCATTCCATGTGCTCGCCACCCAGAATCCGCTGGAGCAGGAAGGCACTTATCCATTGCCGGAAGCCCAGCTCGACCGATTCCTGTTGCAGGTCGATGTCGGCTATCCCGACGCCGACGCCGAACGGCGCATGCTGATCGCCACCACGGGCACGCTCGAGGAGACGCCGGTTCAGGCGCTCTCGGCCGCCGACCTGCAGGAGGCGCAGCGCCTGGTGCGGCGCATCCCGGTCGGCGAGAGCGTCCTGGAAGCGATCCTCACCCTGGTGCGCGCCGGCCGCCCAGACAGCACCACCATCCAGGCCGTGCGCGACCATGTCGCCTGGGGGCCGGGCCCGCGCGCCAGCCAGGCCCTGATGCTGGCAACCCGCGCGAGGGCCCTGCTCGATGGCCGGCTGGCACCTTCTATCGACGATGTGCTGGCCCTTGCCGGTCCGGTCTTGCGCCATCGCATGGCCCTCACCTTCAGCGCCAGGGCAGACGGCGTCACCATCGACCAGATCGTCCGCATGCTGGCCGAACCGCTCGGCTGACATGGCGGCAACGCGGAGCGCCATGCAGTTCGACGCCGAGCGGCTGGCACTCAGCCAGCCGCCGCTGAAGCTTGCCGCGCTCCGTATCGCCGCTTCGGTCAACCCCGGCGTGCACGGCCTCAGGCGGGCCGGTAGCGGCGATTCGTTCTGGCAGTTCCGGCATTACCAGCCGGGCGATGCCGCCCGGATGATCGATTGGCGGCGCTCGGCCCGGAGCGATCCGGTCTTCGTCAAGGAAAACGAATGGGAGACGGCGCAAAAACTCTGGCTCTGGTGCGATGGCTCGCCCTCCATGCACTATCGTTCCGACCGTAGCCTGCCGGAGAAGGGCACGCATGCGACGCTGCTGCTGCTGGCGACCGCCGTGCTGCTGCTGCGTGGCGGCGAACATGTGGCGCTGCTCGGCGCGGCGCGACCGCCGCGCCGCGCCGCCGAAGGGACCGGCGCGGCCACGCCCTTGAGCGCGGCCGACCCTTCGGCGCCGCGCCGCGGCGCCGGGACCCTGACCCAGATGGCGGAAACCCTGACGCGAAGGGACCCCGGAACCGAGACCGACCTGCCGCCACAGGCCGTACTGCCGCGCCACGCCCAGCTCATCCTCTTTAGCGATTTCCTGGCGCCGCTCGATGCGATCGGCCGGGCACTCAAGCCTTACGCGGCGGCGGGCGTGCGTGGCCACATGGTTCAGGTCCTAGATCCGGTCGAGACCCTGCTGCCCATGCGTGGCCGTGTCCGCTTCGAGGGGCTGGAGGGCGAGGGTGACGTGCTGGTGCGCCGCGTCGACGGGGTGCGCCGGGAATATCAAGGGCGGCTCGCGGCGCAGCAGGCGGGGTTGATGGCACTCGGTCAGCGGTTCGGCTGGACGTTTGCCGTCCACCGCACCGACCGGCCACCGCAGACCGCCCTGCTCGCCCTCCTCGTCGCCCTCTCGCTCCGGCCGGATCGTTGACATGCTGACGCTCGGCCCGATCGCCTTTCTGGTGCCGGCAATCCTGACGGCGTTGCTGGCGCTGCCGATCATCTGGTGGCTGCTCAGGGTGACGCCACCGGCGCCGCGCCGCATCCTCTTTCCGGCGATCCGCCTGTTGTTCGGCCTCCGCCAGCCCGAGGAAACACCGGAACGCACACCACCATGGCTGCTCATTCTCCGCATCCTGCTGCTGGCGCTGATTATTCTGAGCCTCGCCCACCCGGTCCTCAATCCGGTGCAGCCCTTGCTGGGGCAGGGACCCATCTTGTTGATGGTCGATGACGGCTGGGCGGCGGCGCGGAGTTGGGCGGACCGGCAAGCCCTCCTGCTCAATCTGGTCGACCAGGCCGATCGGGTGGGTCGACCGGTCCTCCTCTTAGGCACGGCCCAGCCCGCGTCGGGCGAACCCTTGCGCGCCAGCGAGCCGATGCGCGGCCGCGAGGCGCGCGGCCTGGTGCAGGCGATGCAAGCGAAGCCCTGGCCGGTAGACCGGGCCGCCGCCAGGGCCGCCATCGAGCGTCTCGACCTCGATCGCGGCACCATCACAGTCTGGCTCAGCGACGACTTGGGCGACAGCGATGTTGGGCCGATGCTGAACGCGCTGCCCAGCCTCGGCGGGCTCACGGTCTATGTCGATGCGCCGGCCCAGGCCGCGCGCCTGCTGCGGTCCCCCGTGCGCGACCAGAATGGCCTGGCACTCGACGTGGAACGGCCGCGGGCGGCGGGCGTCGACGGCTTCTGGGTGCGCGCCCATGCCGCCGATGGCGGCATCATCGGGCGCGCCGAACTGCGCTTCGCGGGCGATGGCAAGCATGCCGAAGGCCGGCTCGACCTCCCACCGGAACTGCTCAACCGCATCGCCGCACTCCGCATCGAAGGCGAGGCAAGCGCCGGCGCCGTGGTCTTGCTCGACGAAAGCTGGCGCCGCCGCCCGGTCGGGATCGTCGGCCGGGGACCGAGCGAGGCGAGCCATCCGCTGCTCGACGACATGCACTATGTGCAGGGGGCACTCGCACCCTTCAGCGACGTTCGGCGCGCCGGCGCGGACCAGCTGGTGGCGGTGGGCATGGCCGTCATCGTGCTGATCGACAATGTGCCGCTCTCCGCCGACGACCGAGCGCTTCTGGCGCAATGGGTCGATCGCGGCGGCTTGCTGCTGCGGTTCGCCGGGCCGCGCCTCGCCGAGGGCGACGACGATTTGTTGCCCGTGCGGCTCAGGCGCGGGGGCCGCGCCATGGGCGGTGCCCTGACCTGGGCGCAACCGCAACGCCTGCAACCGTTCGAAGCCGGCAGTCCTTTCGCCGGCCTCGTCATCCCGCCGGACGTGACGGTCGCCCGCCAGGTCCTGCCCGATCCCGGGCCGGAACTGGCGCAACGCACCTTTGCCAGCCTGGCGGATGGCACGCCGCTGGTGACCGGCGCCCGGCGCGGCAATGGCTGGCTCGTCCTGGTGCATACCGCCGCTAATCCGGATTGGTCGTCGCTCTCGATCAGCGGCCTGTTCCTGCAAATGCTGAAGCGGCTGGTGGAGCTGAGCCAGGGCGTGAACAGCGGCGGCGCCACCGACGGGCAGCTTCAGCCGGTCCAGCTCCTGGACGGCTACGGCCGGCTGGGCGAGCCCACGGGCGCCGCCCGCGCCCTGCCGCCGGGGGGCCTCGCCACGGCGCCCATCGGCCCGGCCCATCCGCCCGGTTATTACGGCAGCGAGACGGGACGCTGGTCCGTCAATCTGGCCTCCCGGATCGAGACCCTGACGCCACTCGCCGGCCTGCCGGGCGGCTTGCTGCCGGCGCCGCTGCAACGTGTGGCCGAGACCGACATGAAGCCCTGGTTTCTGCTGGCCGCCACCCTGCTGGCGCTCGCCGACCTGCTGATTGCCTTGTGGCTGCGCGGCCTGTTGCCACAAGCACGCCGCGCCGCCGCTCTCATGGCCCTGATCCTCTTCTCGGGCGCCGCCGAGGCGCAGACCGCGGGCGGGCGCGGCGGCGGCGACCAGTGGGCGCTCGATGCCACCCTCATTCCCCGCCTCGCCTATGTCGCAACCGGCGATTCCCGCATCGACGCCACCAGCCGCGAGGGTCTCGTGGGCCTGACGGCGATGCTGCTCCGGCGCACGGCCGTCGAACCCAAGGAGCCTTTGCGGGTCGATGTCGAGTTCGACGAGCTCGCCTTCTTTCCGCTGCTCTATTGGCCCATCGTGGCGGCGCAGCCGGCGCTCTCGGAGCGGGCCCGGATTCGGGTCGCCGAATTCCTCAAGCATGGCGGCATGGTGCTGTTCGACACCCGCGACCAAGGCAGCGTTCCCGCCTCCTTCGATGCCAACGCCAACATCGACACGCCGGAGCGCGTGCGCCTCCGCCTGCTGCTCAGGGGCCTCAACGTCCCGCCGCTCTCGCCGGTTCCGGCCGACCATGTGCTAACCAAGGCATTCTATTTGATGAACGAGTTTCCCGGTCGCTGGACCGGTGGCGCGGTCTGGGTCGAGCGCGCCGGCTCGGAACGCAATGACGGCGTCTCGTCGGTCATTATCGGCAGCCATGACTGGGCTGCCGCCTGGGCGGTCGACGAGGGCGGCCGGTCCCGTTATCCCGTGGTCCCGGGAGCCGAGACCCAACGCGAGTACGCCTTCCGCTTCGGCATCAATCTGGTGATGTACGCGCTGACCGGCAATTACAAGGCCGACCAGGTGCATGTGCCGACCATTCTGCAACGGCTGGGCGAATGAACACGACCGTCACCAACCTCGCCTTCGCGCCGCTGGTGCCGTGGTGGGTGATCTTGGCCCTCGCCGTGCCGGCGCTGGTCCTGGTCGGCTACGGAATTTATCGCGGCGCGCGCGGTACGTTCTGGCGCCTGGCGGTTCTGGCGGCGCTGCACCTTGCGCTCGCCAATCCGGCGCTGGTCGAGGAACAGCGCGCGCGGCAACGCGACCTCGCCGTGATCGTGGTCGACGATTCGCCAAGCCAAGCCATCGCCGGCCGCAAGGCCGCGCGCGATGCCGCCCTGGCGGAGGTCGAGGGGAGGTTGGCGCGCTTTCCCGATCTCGATGTCACCACCTTGCGCGTGGGCGCCGCCGGCCTTGCCGGCGGTTCGGCCGCGGGCGGCACGGCCCTCGTACAGGCGCTGCTGGACACGCTCGCCGAAGTCCAGAAAAAGCGTGTCGCCGGCGCGATCATGATCACCGACGGCCAGGTGCACGACGCGCCCGAGAGCGTGGTCCGGGCGGCGGGCCTGCGGATCGATGCGCCCGTGCATGTCTTGCTGACGGGGGCGCCGGGAGAGGGCGACCGGCGACTCACCGTCGTCAACGCCCCGGTCTATGGCATTGTCGGCCAGAATGTCGCGATCGCCTTCCGGGTCGAGGATCTGGGTCCGGGGCAAGGGCAGGGCCGCGCCGCGCGCGTCCAGGTCCGCCGTGACGGCAAGATCGAACGGACGGTGACCGTCACATCCGGCCGCGACGAGACGCTCAACCTCACCCTCGACCATGCCGGCCCCGCCGTCTTCGAATTGCACGTAGAGCCCGGTCCGCATGAGTTGACGGCGATCAACAATCTGGCGGCGGTGACCGTGAACGGCGTGCGCGACCGGCTCCGGGTGCTGCTGGTCTCGGGCGAGCCGCATGCGGGCGAGCGGGTATGGCGCAATCTGCTGAAGTCCGACCCGGCCGTCGATCTGGTGCATTTCACGATTCTCAGGCCGCCGGAGAAACAGGAGACGACGCCGATCCGCGAATTGTCCCTGATCGCCTTTCCGTTTCGCGAACTCTTCGAGCAGAAACTGAACGAGTTCGACCTGATCGTCTTCGACCGCTACAGCCGGCGCGGCGTGATCCCGCAACTCTATCTCGGCAACATCGCGCGCTATGTGCGAGCGGGCGGGGCACTCTTGGAAGCGGCCGGCCCCGGCTATGCCGACCCGCTTGCCACCCTCGCACGCACGCCGCTCGGCGAGATCCTCCCCTCGGACCCAACCGGGGTCGTCTTCGAGCGCGGCTTTCGCGCCCGCTCCTCCGAGGCGGGCGGCCGCCACCCGGTCACCGCCGATATCGCGGCACCCGGCGAGCCGACCTGGGGTCGCTGGTTCCGGCACATCGACGCCGACGCGCCGCGTGGCACCGTCTTGATGACCGGCGCCGAGAACCGTCCGCTGCTGATCCTCGACCGGGTCGGCGAGGGACGCGTGGCGCAGCTGCTATCCGACCATATCTGGCTCTGGTCGCGCGGCTATGAGGGCGGCGGCCCGCACAGCGAGTTGCTGCGCCGCCTCGCCCATTGGCTGATGAAAGAGCCGGATCTCGAAGAGAATCGCCTCAAGGCGGAAATTCGCGGCGACCGCCTGCAGGTCGAGCGGCGCACCGTCGCGCCCGACAGCCGGCCGGTGACCGTGCGCGCGCCGGATGGCGGTGAGCACACGCTGGTCCTGGAAGACGCCGGTGGCGGGCGGGGCGTCGCCAGCATGGAGATCGACCGGCCTGGGCTCTATCAGGCGAGCGACGGCAGCCGAACGGTGCTGACGGCGGCGGGGCCGCCCAATCCCCTCGAGTTCGCCGACGCGCGCGCCACGGCCGAGAAACTGGCGCCGCTCGCCGAGGCAACGGGCGGCGCCATCCATTGGCTGGCCGCCGGGCTGCCCGATATTCGCCAAGTCCGGGCCGGCCGGGCCACCAATGGCCGCGGTTGGATCGGCCTTTATGGCAGCCGGGACCATGTGGTGACGGGCGTCAAGGAACTGCCGCTGCTGCCGCCCTGGCTGCTGTTGGTCATGGTCGCCGCCACGCTCATCCTCGCCTGGCGGCGGGAGTCGGTGTAGGCGGGAGTCCGTATAGACTAATGTCGGGAAGCGAGGGTCTCGGCGATGACGTCCGACAGTTGGCGAAGCGAGAATGGCTTGGCGATCACCCGATGCACCAAGGCATCGAGATTGTGGGCGCGCTGGCGCTCCGCCGCGAAGCCCGACATCATCACGATGCGCGTCGCCGGATAGCTGCTCCCGACCTTGAGCGCGAGCGCGATGCCGTCCAGGCCCGGCATCACGATATCGGTCAGCAGCAGATCGAATGTCTCGACCGAGAGCGCCTCGAGCGCCTGCAACCCGTCCGCGACCACGGTGGTATCGTGGCCGGAAACGCGCAAGGCGCGCAGCACGAACTCACGCACGCTCTCGTCGTCTTCGGCAATCAATATTCGCGCCATGCTGCCTCGGCGGACCATTTCGGCCCGTCATCGCTAACGCCGCAAGCGTCAAAACCATGACGGCCGGCAAGCCCGAGTGTGACGGGAAAGATTTTAAGGCGGCGTTAACGCGCCCTGACCAATCGGTTCAGCCGCGCCCCGCCGCTTTGTCGTCGAAGGTGACGGCGATGCTCGCCGCACCCGGAACTTCTTTTTCTAGTTGTGTCCGAAACGAGACGCTCTCGCCGGGCATCAATTTCTCAACCGATGGGCGAAACGTCCAGAAGTGCAACTCCACCCGGTCGGCCCCGCGCAAGGCAATCCGCAGCACCGGGACGGCGAGCGGCCGGTCGCTGATATTGGTCACATTGCCCTCGATCACCAGCACCAGCCGGTCACCCTCGCGGCGGCGTTCCGAGACCACGTTGCGGATGTCGAGACCGGCGCCCGCCTTCTCGTCCTCAAGCCCGAGCGCCTGATAGAGCCTGGTCGCCGGTGGCCAGACATCGACGATCCACGGGCGGCCGAAATAGCCACCGGCGATCGTGGCGACGATCGCCAGAACCAGCACCAGCCAACCAATGGGAAATCGCCGGCCCGATTCGGAGGGCAATGCCGGCAGATTGACATTACGGCCGAGCGGCGGCGGGTCGATCGGGTCGACGGCGAAAACCGGTTCGTCCGGCAGCGGCGCCCGCGGCTCCTGAAACCAGGTGTGGCTGCAACGCGAGCAGCGCACGCGCCGGCCCTTGGGGGTCAGAGCCGCATCATCTACAAGATACCGTGTGGAGCAGCTGGTGCAGGAGAGTATCATGGGGTCCGGGCCTGGGGGCGCGCCGCCGAGATTAGGCGGCGAACCCGGGCGGCGCAAGGCAATGCCCCACCTCGCCAAGCCGCCCGCAAGGCGGGCAACCGGACAGCGACGGATAGGACCGCAATCTTGAGCGACGAGACGCCAGCCTATGCGGTCCAATTCGAGAGCGTCGGACTCCGATATGGGCGGGGCCCCGAGATCCTGCGTGACCTGGACGTCGCCTTGGCGCCGGGTTCGTTCCAGTTCGTCACCGGATCGAGCGGCGCCGGCAAGTCTTCCTTGTTACAGCTGATGTATCTCGCCCGGCCGCCGTCGCGGGGACGCATCACTTTGTTCGGCCGCGATATCGGCCGCATGCGCCGCCAGGATCTGGCGCACTTTCGCCGGCGCATCGGCGTCGTATTCCAGGATTTCCGCCTGCTCGATCATCTGACGGCCTTCGAGAACGTGGCCCTGCCGCTCAGGGTGGCGGGGGTGCGCGACGCCGAGCTGCGCGGGCATGTGCGCGAGCTCCTGGATTGGGTCGGCCTCGGCGACGCCATCGAGGCGACGCCGCCAACGCTCTCGGGCGGCCAGAAACAGCGGATCGCCATCGCGCGCGCCGTGATCAACCGCCCCGACCTGCTGCTCGCCGACGAGCCGACCGGCAATGTCGATGACCGCATCGCCGAGCGCCTGCTCTACCTGTTCGAGGAGTTGCACCGGATGGGCACGACCCTGGTCATCGCGACCCACAATCGAGCGCTGATCGAGCATCTGAAGCACCCCGTGCTGCATCTGGCGGACGGCACGCTCACCGGCCGGCCGCCACCGGCCTGAGACGCCTCGCGTGAGCCTCTTCCGCCTGCCTCGCCCTAGCCCGCCCGTGCCGCTCGCGCGGGATTTCTCGTCCCGGCTCATTCCCTGGATCATCGCGCTGATGGTATTCCTGGCCGCGCTCGCCACGGTCACGGCGATGCAGGTCGCGCGCGCGGTCGGCCGTTGGGACAGTGGCCTTAGCGGCAGCATGACGGTGCAGATCCCATCCGCCTTGGCGGCAACACCGGCGGCACTCGATGCCGAGGTCAAACGCGTGGCTGCCTTGCTCGCCGCCGCGCCCGGCGTCGCCAGCGCCGAGCCTTTGTCGGATGAGCGCCTGTCGGCACTCTTGGAACCATGGCTCGGCCCCAATGCCATGGCCGCCGATCTGCCTATTCCAAGGTTGATCGACGTGCGGCTCGCCGGCGACGGCCGGGCGGACGCCCGCGACCTCCAGCGCCGGCTCGAGGTTGCCGCCCCGGGCGCCGTCCTCGATACCCATCGCGCCTGGCTCGATCGGCTGGTCGCCTATGTGTACAGCCTCGTGTGGACCGCGCGCGTCGCCGTCGGCCTGATCGGTGCCGCCGCCGTGGTGACGGTGATCTTCGCGACCCTCACCCGCTTCTCGATCCACCAGGGCGCCATCGAGCTCTTGCATCTGATCGGCGCGACCGACGCCTATGTCGCTCGCCAGTTTCAGAACCAGGCGTTTCGAGTGGGATTCCTTGGCGGCCTGATCGGGCTCGCCGGCGCGGCCCTCACGCTCGGCCTGCTGGCCGAGGCCGCCCGCGACCTCAACCCGATCTGGCTGCCCAGCCTCAGGCTCACCCTCGCCGAGGGGCTGGTGCTGGCGGGCCTGCCGCTCGCGAGCGGCCTGCTGGCGGGCGCCACCGCCCAGCTCACCATTCGCCGTGTTCTGAGGCGCATGATGTAGCCGAAATTACGGGATCGCCTTCGCCGCCTTGAGGCGCTGGATCTCGTCGGGCGAGAGGCCGAGCAGGCCACGGAGTACCTGCTCGGTGTGCTCGCCCAAGGTTGGGGCGCCAACCGGTGTGCGCACGGGCGTCGTGGCAAAGCGGATCGGGCAGTTGATGTTGGGGATGGTGCCGAGTTTACCGTGGGGGATGCGGCTAACGAGGCCCCGTTCCTTGACTTCTTGCGAGTCCATGGCCTCGGCGATGGAGCGCACCGGGCCGCCCGGGGCACCCCCGGCGCGCAGCTTCTCGACCCAGGCGTCACGCGTGTCGGTCGCGAAGATCTCGTTCAAGATCTGGTGCAGCCGCAGCTTGTTCTCGATGCGCGCCGTGTTGTTGGCGAACGCCGGGTTCTCGATCAGGTCGGGCCGTTTGATGACGTCGTTGCAAAGTTTCCGCCACACCCGCTCGCCCGCCATTGTCATCTGGAAGATACCGTCCTTGGCCTGGAAGACGCCGATCGGCTCGGCCGCCGGGCTGCCATTGCCGGCGCGGCCCGGATTGACGCCCGTCGCCAGATAGCCGATGCCATAATGCACGGTGAGTGCCACGCCCGCGTCGAACAGGGCCACCTCGAGATATTGGCCGTTGCCGGTGCGCTCGCGGTGAAAGAGCGCGGCGAGGACCGCCTGGCAGGCGGTCATGCCGGTGGTGATGTCGACCACCGGCACGCCCGAGCGCACCGGCTCGCGGTCGGGAAAGCCGTTCACCGACATGAGGCCGCTTTCCGCCTGCACCACCGGATCATAGCCGGCCCGGGATGCGACGGCGCCGTCGCGGCCATAGCCCGAGATCGAGCAGTAGATGAGGCGCGGATTGGCGTCCTTCACCGACCCATAGTCGAGACCGAAGCGCCCCATGACGCCGGTCGAGAAATTCTCGACCAGCACGTCGGCCATGTCGACCAGGCGCCGGGCGACGGCCCGCGCCTCGGGCTTGGACAAATCGAGGGCGATGCTCCGCTTGTTGCGGTTATAGGCGAAGAAGAAGGTCGCTTCGCCGTCGATTTCGGGCGGCCGATAGCCGCGCGTGTCGTCGCCACCCTCGGGATGCTCGATCTTGATCACCTCGGCGCCGAAGTCGGCCAGCGTCATGGTGCATTGCGGCCCCGCGATCACGCGCGTGAAATCGGCCACCAATATTCCGTCGAGCGCGCCCGCCATGGCTTGCTTTTCCTTCCGCAACACAGCGTTGGTGGGAGATGGTTGGGAAATGCCTGGATTAAGTCAACGACGGCAAGATTTCGGACCTGTCGCCAGTGCATACTCACCCCGCCGTAAGCCCCCACCAAGAGGACGCCATGCCCCCTATAGCGAAGCCACGCCCGGCCAACCGCCTCGACCTCTCGCGCCGGCGCCTGCTGCGGGGCCTCGGCGCCGCGGGCCTGTTGCCGCTCGCCGGGCCCGCCTTCCTCGCTGCTTGCGCGCCGACGCGCGTCGCCGGCTACCCCTTCACGCTCGGCGTCGCATCGGGCTATCCGCTGCCGACCAGCGTCGCCCTCTGGACGCGCCTCGCCCCCGAGCCGCTCCAGGCTGGTGGCGGTATGCCGCCCGAGCCGGTCGCCGTCCAGTGGGAGGTTGCCAAAGATGAAGGCATGGCGGCCGTCGTCCGGCGGGGCGCCCAGACCGCGGTTGGCGATTGGGCCCATGCCGTGCATGTGGAAGTCGATGGGCTGGAGCCGAACCGGCCCTATTGGTATCGCTTCCGCGCCGGCATGGAGGCGAGCGCCATTGGCCGCACCCGTACCGCGCCCGCCACCGACGCCGCCGTCGAGCGCCTGCGTTTCGCCGTCGCCTCGTGCCAGCATTACGAGCAGGGCTATTTCGGCGCCTATCGCCACATCGTCGCCGACGATCCGGAACTGATCGTCCATCTCGGCGACTACATCTACGAGTCGCCCTCCTCGCGCGGCCAGGTGCGCCGCCATGGTGCCCCCGAGCCCATCACCCTCGACGACTACCGCATCCGCCACGCCCTCTACAAGACCGACCCCGATCTGCAGGCGGCGCACGCCCACTGTCCGTGGCTCTTCACCTGGGACGATCATGAGGTGGAGAATGACTATGCCGACGATCTCTCGGAGAATCTGGACCCGCGCGCCTGGTTCCGCCAACGCCGCGCCGCCGCGTATCGCGCCTATTACGAGCATATGCCGCTGCGTCGCCAGATGCTGCCCTTGGGCCATGAGATGCGCCTCTTTCACCGCATTTCCCATGGCGGCCTGGTCGACTTCCACATTCTCGACGACCGGCAATATCGCGCGGCCCATGTCTGCCCGCGCCCCGGGCGTGGCGGCACCAACGTCGTCGAAGTCTGCCCCGAGCGCCTCGATCCCACGCGCGGCATGCTGGGTGCAACCCAAGAGCGCTGGCTCGAGGCCGGCCTCGACGGCTCGCGCGCGCGCTGGAATGTGCTGGCCCAGCAGACCCTGATGGCCCAGAACGACAGCAAGCCGGGGCCCGGCCAGCGCTTCTGGACCGATGGCTGGGACGGCTATCCGGCGGCGCGCCGCAAGCTCCTCGACTATCTGGCCCGGCGCAAACCCGCCAATCCCGTGGTGATCGGCGGCGACGTGCATTCATTTTGGGTGAGCGACCTCAAGCCCGACTTCGACGATCCGGCCTCGCCCGTGGTTGCCAGCGAATTCTGTGGCAGCTCCATCACGTCGGGCGACTCGCGCACCCAGGCCTTCATCGAGGCGAGCCGCGTCGACAATCCGCATATCAAGTTCGCCGACGTGCGCTCACGCGGCTATATGCGCGTCGAGGTGACCGCCGGCCGGTGGCGAACCGATCTTCGCGCCATGGCGAACGTCGCGGAGCGCGAGGCCGCCTGCTCGACCCTCGCCTCGTTCGTGGTCGAGGACGGAAGGCCCGGGCCGGTGGCGGCGTGAACTGGCGGCGCTGGGCCCGCCCGTTATTCGAGGGCGGCCAGCGCCGTCTCGGGTGATCGATCGAGCACTTTCAAAAGCGCCCTGGCGGGGCCAGCGGGCAAGCGCTTCCCCTGCTCCCAATTGCGCACCGTGTCGAGCGGCACGCCAATACGCCCGGCGGCCGCGGCTTGCCCGCCACCCCGATCGAGGCCACCCTGTCGGCTCAAGAAGCAGGAGCCTCGCATGGTCGGTCAGAGCTATCGTCTTCCCATGGCGCCGCGCGCCAATTACGCCCACGCCAAGCGGGTCGGCGATTTCATCTTCATCTCGGGCGTGGCTGCCCGCCAATCGGACAACAGCATCGCCGGCGCCGAGGTCGACGCGCTGGGGACGGTCCGGCTCGACATTGGCCGCCAGACCGAGGCCACCATCGGCAATTTGCGCGCGGCGCTGGCGCTGGCCGGCGCCGACTTGAGCGATCTTTGCGCCCTCGACTGCTATCTCGTTTCCATGAACGACTTTGGCGGCTTCAACGAAGTCTATAACCGCATCTTCACGGGGCCGGACACGCCCACCCGCACCACGGTCGCCGTGCACCAGTTGCCCCACCCGCATTTGCTGGTGGAGATCAAGGGCATCGCCTACAAGCCGGCGGGATAGGCGTGACAGAACGGCATTGCGGGTATATAGTGAATATAGAATGTAATTTCGATACGGCCATAATTTTCCGAGAATTATTTCGTGTTTCTATATTTATCAACACGTTATTGGGTTTGCTTTGGCTTTCCGGAGTCTGGGCATTGCGGAAAACGAGATTTTTGCGCGCGCGGCGGCGGCTCGAGATCAAGGGCATCGCCTACAAGCCGCTGGGATAGTATGCAATGGCCGGTTCGCTCCGCGACCGAGAAAGGATGACGCCCCGTGTCGACGATCGCCGCCGCGGCCAAGGCCGCCGCCGCTCCAGGCCCCATCACCATGGAGGTCGGCGAGACCTATCCCGAGATTAGGGAGTCGGTGCGCCGGGTGTGCGCGCGCTTCCCCGGCGAGTATTGGCGCGAGAAGGACCGCAACCGGCACTATCCGAGCGAGTTCGTGGCGGCACTAACCGAGGCCGGCTTTCTCGCGGTGCTGATCCCCGAGGAGTATGGCGGGGCCGGGCTGGGCATTTCGGCCGGTGCCGCCATCCTGGAGGAAGTGAACGTGAGCGGCTGCAACGCCGCCGCCTGCCACGCCCAGATGTACACCATGGGCACCGTGCTCCGGCACGGCACGGAGCGGCAGAAGCTCGAATATCTGCCCAAGATCGCCGGGGGCAAGTTGCGCCTCCAGGCCTTCGGCGTGACCGAGCCGACGAGCGGCAGCGACACCCTGTCGCTCAGGACGACGGCGGTGCGCGAAGGCGAGCATTACGTCGTGAACGGCCAGAAGGTGTGGACCTCGCGCGCCGAGCATTCCGATCTCCTGTTGCTGCTTGCCCGCACGACGCCCAAGGAGCAGGTTGCCAAGCGCACCGACGGTCTCTCGGTTTTCCTCGTCGACATGCGCGAAGCCAAGGGGGCGGGCCTCACCATCCGGCCGATCCGCGCCATGCTGAACCACAACACCACCGAGCTTTTCTTCGACAATATGCGCATCCCGGCCGCGAGCCTGATCGGCGAGGAAGGCCGGGGCTTCCGCTACATCCTCGATGGCATGAACGCCGAGCGCATCCTGGTGGCGGCGGACGCCTTGGGCGACGCGCGCTGGCACATCAATAAAGCAACCGCCTATGGCAAGGAGCGGGTCGTGTTCGGCCGGCCGATCGGCCAGAACCAGGGCGTGCAGTTCCCGATCGCGGCCGCCTATATGGCGACGGAAGCGGCCAGCCTGATGACCCGCAAGGCAGCCGCCCTCTTCGAGGCGGGCGAGCCCTGCGGTGCCGAGGCCAACATGGCCAAGCACCTGGCGGCCGAAGCCGCCTGGCAGGCGGCCGACACCTGCATGCAGACCTTCGGCGGCTTCGGCTTCGCCGAGGAATATGACGTGGAGCGCAAGTTCCGCGAGGCGCGCATCTATCGAACGGCGCCCATCTCCAGCAACATGATCCTTTCCTATGTGGCCGAGCATGTGCTCGGCCTGCCGCGCTCCTACTGATACGCGAGACGCAAGCCATGCCCGGCGCCCTCGACGGCCTGCTCGTCATCACGCTGGAACAAGCGGTGGCGGCCCCCTTTCTCTCCTGCCGGCTCGCCGACGCCGGTGCCCGGGTCGTCAAGATCGAGCGGGCCGAGGGCGACTTCGCCCGCTATTACGACAGCAACGTCATGGGTCAGAGCGCCTATTTCGTCTGGCTCAATCGCGGCAAGGAGTCGATCGTCCTCGACATCAAGCAGGCGGACGACGCGGCCCTCTTGCACCGCATGCTGGCCAAGGCGGATGTCTGGATCCAGAACCTGGCGCCGGGCGCCATGGAGCGCGCGGGCTTCGGCTCGGCCGATCTGCGCCACCGTCACCCCCGCCTGATTACCGTCGACATCAGCGGCTATGGCGAGGTGGGTCCGCCATACGACAGCATGAAAGCCTATGACTTGCTGGTGCAGGCCGAGAGCGGGATTGCGTCCGTCACCGGCTCGGCGGTGGAGCCGGGACGCATCGGCATCTCGGCGACCGACATCGGCACCGGCATGTTTGCCCACGCGGCCGTGCTCCAGGCGCTGTATGGGCGCGAGCAGACCGGCAAGGGTGCCGGCATCAAGGCCTCGCTGTTCGCTTCCATGGCCGACTGGATGGCGGCACCCCTCCTGTATCACGAGTATGCGGGCAGGGGCTGGCCGCGCATGGCGCTCAGCCATCCGACCCTGGTGCCCTATGGCGCCTATGCGACCGGCGACGGCAAATTGACCCTGGTCGCCTGCCAGAGCCAGCGCGAATGGGTGCGCTTCTGCGAACATGTGCTGTTGCGGCCCGAACTCGCCGAGGCGCCGGGCATGGCCGCACCCGCCGAGCGCGCCGCCAACCGCGCACGAGTCGACGCGGCGATCAACGGCGTGCTTGGGACCTTGAGCCAAGCGGCTTTGCGCGAGCGACTGCGCAAGGCCGACATCGCGTTTGGCGGCGTCAACGGCGTGCCGGAACTCAGCGAACATCCCGCCCTTCGCCGCATCACCTATGCGACGCCGGCCGGCCCCGTGACACTCTCGGCGCCCGGCGCCTACACCGTCGACGACGATCCGCACTATGGCGCCGTGCCGGCACTCGACCAGCACGGCCCCGCGCTACGCAAGGAGTTTGGCGAATGACCCAGGAACTGGACAAGTTGCGCGAGTGGATCGGCCGGAGCGAAGTGGTGGAAGAGCTGTCCGTGGCGCGGCCGATCCGCGCGATCTTCGCCCTTCTCGACAAGGCCGAGCTGGCCAAGGAGGGCGACCCCATCGGCCCCATGGGCCATTGGTGCTTCTTCCAGCCGCATGCGCGCGCTTCCGAAATCGGGCCGGACGGCCACCCGAAACGCGGCGGCTTCATGCCGCCGGTGCCCCTCCCCCGCCGCATGTTCGGGGGTGCGCGCACCACCTACATCAAGCCGCTTCTGATCGGCGAGCGCATGCGCCGCGAGGGCCGCATCACCGACGTCAATATCAAGGGCGGGCGCACGGGCACGCTGGTGATCTGCACCGTCAAATACAGCTTCTACGGCGAGAGCGGCCTCGCCATGGAAGAAGAGCATGACATTATCTACCGCGACAATCCGCCGCCGGGTGCAAGCGATGGCAATGTCGGCAAGACCAATCCGGCGCCGAGTGATTATGCCTGGGTCCGGACCGTCACGCCGGAGCCCGTGATGCTGTTCCGCTATTCCTCGGCCACCTTCAACGGCCATCGCATCCATTACGACCGGAAATATGTGACCGAGGTGGAGGGCTATCCGGGCCTGATCGTGCACGGGCCGCTGACGGCCACGTTCCTGCTCGAACTGGCACTCGCCAACAATCCGGGGAAATCCCTCAAGGGCTTCAGCTTCCAGGCACGGGCACCGCTCTTCGACACAGCACCCTTTCGCGTCGCGGGCAAGCCCGCGGGCAACGGCGAGGCGGCCGAACTCTGGTCGATCACGCCCGAAGGCACCGTTGGCACCGTCGCGACCGCAAATTTCGCGTGACCCTGGCCCGACTCGCGGTCCTTCTGGCGTTCGTCGTTGCCTCACCCGCGGCCGCGCGCCCGGGGGATGCGCCGCCGCCCTTGGTGGCGATCCGCCTCAACCATATTCTCTGCGGTGAGATCAACCGGCGCGGCGAGCCGGCCGGCTTTCATCTGGCGAATGGCGCGGGCATCGGTCATTGCGAGGGCCGGGCTGGCGCCCGGGTGGCCGAGAAAGGCCCTCCGGACAAATATGGCGTGTATCAGGCGGTGGTCGAGATCCTGGACGAACGCACCGGCCGGTGGCTGCGCAAGGAAGGTGGCTCCACCATGTTTCCGGCCGCCTGGTCGCCCGCCGATCTCGAGCGGGAGCTGCGCGCCGCCTATGGCCGGGCCTCGGTCAGGCCGGCCGGCGGCGGCGACCATCGTTTCGAGGGACGCGCGCCCGGCGGCATCCTGATGCGCGGCTTCGTCACCGACGATGGCCGCATCATGACCGCCTTTCCGGTGCGCGAGCGCCAGCCATGATCCGCTTTGAGATCGACCAAGCGGGCGTCTTTCGCGCCACGGGCGAGCCACTGCTCGCCCAGTTCTTCATGGACGAAATCCAAGGCGACCCGGACCGGCTCGCGCTCTATGAGGACAAGGCCGCAGCCGTCGCGGGCGGCAAAAGCGCAAACTGGCGTGCCACCGGCAACGCCCACCGCGTCGAATTGACACTGGCCGGCGCGACCATCGAGGCCCTCCACGGCACGCCACCCCAGCGCGCCCGGCTTTCGCTCGCGGAATTTCGCCAAAGCCTGGCCGCCTGCCGGGAATTTCTGGCTCAGGAATCGTAGGCGATCAGCGACGTGATCGGCACGTCGAGGCGCGCCCGGCCGTTCAGAAACGAGAGCTCGATGATGCAAGCGACCCCGGCGACCACGGCGCCAACCTGGCGGAAAAGCGCGATCGACGCGGCAAAGGTGCCGCCGGTCGCCAGCAGATCGTCGACGACGACAACCCGCTGGCCGGGCCTGACAGCGTCCTCCTGGATCTCGATGGTGTCGCTGCCATATTCGAGATCGTAACGGAACGGGATGGTGGCGCCGGGCAGCTTGCCGATCTTGCGCACCATGGTGAAGCCACAGCCCATGGCATAGGCAAGCGGCGCCGACACCAGGAAGCCGCGGGATTCGATGCCGGCCAGTAGATCGGGCCGCAAGGGCTCGATCGCCTGGCGCAAGGCCTCGACCGCCCGGCGCCAGGCGGGTCCATCCGCCAACAGGGTCGAGATGTCGTAGAAGAGGATGCCCGGCTTTGGGAAGTCGGGGATGGCGCGGATATGGTCCTTAAAGTTCACCGGCGTCGGCCTCCCGGGCCAATAGGGGCGAGGCGGCCATCCTGGGTTAACGTAGCCTTAACCCGCAACCCCGATCATAGGCCCCAGACCGTATTAGCGTTCTGCCGATGACGGCCGGGCGGATTCGAGAGGAGTCTGGGAGCGATGGCGGAACGGATTACCCCGGCCGATGTGGCGGAACTGATGGCGAACCCGTCGGTTGAAACGCAGCAACGGATCGCGGCCCAGGTCGCGAGCATGTTCGCGGCCGAGGGTTTCAGCGAGGCCGAGCGGCGGGTCGCCAAGGATGTGCTGCGCGCGATGGTCAACCGGACCGCCGAGACCGTCCGCCAGGCGCTCTCGCAGCATTTGCGCCTGACGCCGATCCTGCCGCGCGACGTGGCGCTCGCGCTCGCCCGCGATGTGGACAGCGTCGCCATGCCGATCCTCGAATCCTCGCCCGCGCTCAACGACGAAGACTTGATCGAAATCCTGCGCGGTGCCAGTGAAGACCGCCAGGTGGCAATCGCCAAGCGGCCAACCGTATCCGAGACCGTCTCCGAGGCCCTGGTGGACGGGGGCAGCCAACGGGTCGTCACCACGCTCGTCAACAATGAAGGTGCCCGCCTCGACGAACAGACGCTGCACAAAGTCGTTCGGGCTTTTCCAGACGACCCGAGTGTGCAAGAGGGCCTCGTGAAACGCGCCTCGCTCCCGGTCAGCGTGATCGAGCGGCTGATCACCCGCATCTCGGACACCATGCGCGAATATCTGGTGGTCAATCACGCGCTCCCGCCCGAGCTTGCCGGCGAACTGATCGAGCAGGTTCGCGAGCGCGCCACGATTTCCATGTCGGGCGACTGCCTCGCCGTCGACGAGATGGTGCGCCAGCTCCATGCCAAGGGCCGCCTGACGCCCTCCATCGTCTTGCGCGCCGCGTGCTCGGGCGACACGGCTTTCTTCGAGGCGGCGATGGCGGCGATGACCGGCCTGCCCATGGCGAACGCCCAAATCCTATTGAACGACGCGGGCACAAAGGGCCTCCGCGCCATATTCCAGAAGGCCAAGCTGCCGGAAGGCCTATACCCAATCCTCGAGACCGCGGTCGGCGTTGCCCGCGAGACCGGCTATGACGGCGAACCCGGCGACCGGGAGCGCTATCAGCGGCGCATGCTGGAGCGTGTCCTCACCGATCTCGAGGATATCGAGTCGGACAATATCGAGCATCTGTTATCGCGGCTTGGTCGGCACTATGGCGGCCCCGGCGCCTCGGCTCAGAGCAGCTTGCCCAGATAAAGCGAGAGTGCCGGGTAGAACATCACCAGCAGCAACACGATGCACTGGATGACCATGAAGTCGGCCATGCCGCGGTAGATCGTCGCCAAGCTCCATTGCGGCGCCACCTGCCTGAGATAATAGGCGGACATGGCCACGGGCGGCGACAGGAACGCGGTTTGCAAATTGACCGCGATCAGGGCGCCGAACCAGATCATCTTATCCATCTGGCTCAAATCGTGCAGCGGCAGCTTCACGATCACCGGTAAGAAGATCGGCAGGAACACCAGCACGATCGCCGGCCATTCGAACGGCCAGCCGAGCAGGAAGATCAGCAGCATCACGACAAATAGGACGACCATCGGCGGGAACGGCAACGCGATCAGCGCGTTGGTGATCACGGTCGCCGTGCCGAACTTGGCAAAGAGCGCGCCAAACACGTTCGACGCGAGTGCCAGGAACAGCACCATGCTCGACGTGGTCATGGTGGCCATGGCCGCCGTTTTCACCGACGGCCAAGTGAGCTTGCCATAGAGCGCCGCCAGAATGATGGCGCCGCTGGCGCCGCAGGCCGCCGCCTCGGTCGGCGTCGCGGCACCCGCCAGGATCGAGCCGAGGGTGAAGCTGATCAGGCCGGCGAGCGGCAATACGCCCAACGCCACCTCGCGCATCTTATCCAAGAGCGAACTGACCCGCTCCTCCTTCGGGACCGGCGGGCCGAGCTTCGGGTTTATGAGCGAGCGGGCCAATGTATAGGCGATGTACATGGCCGCCAGCAGGAAGCCCGGCCCGAAGGCGGCTGCATAAAGCTTGTTGACCGGCACGCCCAGCACCGGTCCCATGACCACCAGCATGACGCTCGGCGGAATGAGAATGCCGAGCGTGCCGCCCGCCGCGATCGCACCCGATGACATGCGCGCGTCATAGCCGGACTTCATCATGATGGGCGCGGCCATGATGCCAAGCACGGTCACGGCGGCACCGACAATGCCGGTCGCCATGGCGAACACGGTCGCCGTCAGGATCACGGCCAGGTAAAGGGCACCCGGCATGGCCTCGAGGACGGCGCGGAAGGCCCGGAACAGGCGCTCCATCAGGCCCGCCTGCTCGGTCATGTAACCCATAAAAATGAACAGCGGCACCGCCGGCAGGATCTCGGACTTCATCAAGTCCCAGATCTGCGCGTCGGAGAGATAGATCACCTGGGCGATGGTGATCCCCGAATCGAGGAACGTGGCTATCAGACCGAAGAAAAAGGCCAGGAACAACAGCGTGAAGGAGATCGGGAAGCCGATGAAGATGGCCCCGACCAGCGTGGCCAGCATCACGAGGCCAAGAACTTCGGGTGCGTTCATATTTCGATCTTCTCGTGCTGGACCAGCACTTCGCCGGTTCGCGCCATGTGCCAAACCTTCAACACTTCCGATACCCCTTGGATCATCAATAACAAGGCGGTCAACGGGATGGCGCCGCGAAACGGCCAGACGAGCGGCTGCCAGGCGGTATTCGCCGAGTGTTCGTTGATGGCCATGCTTTCCAGAAACCGGATGCCGGTAAAGTAGAAGAGCGCCAGCATCGAGGGATAGAACAACACCAGATAGGCGAACAGATCGATGCGCCCCTTGGTGAAATTGGAGAATTTCTCCCACAGCATGTCGGTGCGGATATGGGCGCCCTTCAGGAGGGCATAGGAGGCACCCAACATGAACATGGTGCCATAGGCAAACATGGTGACCTCGGAAGCCCATTCCGTGGGCTCGTTGAAGCCGTAACGCGAGACCACTTCATAGGTATTGGCGACGATCAGCGGCAAGCAGGTCCAGGCGACGAGCTTACCGCTCCAGTCGATAAACGCATCGACGGCGCGAATCACGGCGAGTGCCGATGGTGACGGTCCAGCCACTGTAGCCCCTCTTGCTTCTTGGATCGCGAAGACGGCCCCGGCCGCATCCCCCCCCAACCGGCGGGGCCGCCGGCCCCCGCCATGACGGGGACCGGCGGCCAAACGGCGAGTGGTTCGTTACTTCTTGCCCCAATAATGGTCCGCCGCCGTACTATAGGCGGGGAAATAGATCCGCTTCACCGGCACCGACACGGACGCCCACTTCTTCTGACTCTCGTAGACCTCCTTGAAGAACGGATTCTTGGCTGCCTCTTTCTCGGCCACCTTGTCCCACGCCTTCATGAACTCCGTGTTGATTTCCGCCGGCGTCTCGCGGATCTGGACGGCATGCTTTTCTCTCATTTCCACGACCGCCTCGGCATTCCAACGCTGCCACTGCGCCCACCATTTGAACAGGCTTTCGGTGTTCGCCGCGGTGACGATCTCGCGCTGGACGGGCGTCAACCCCTTCCAGACATCGCCGTTGATGAGCAGTTCCGAGATCGAGGTCTGCTCATGCACCGACGGCGCATAATGGAACTTCCAGATGGTATGGAAACCGAAGCGCAGATCCTCGATGCCGCCCACCCATTCGGCGCAATCGATGACGCCACGTTCGGCCGCCGGCATGATTTCGCCGCCGGGCATGTTGACGACGCGCATGCCCATTTCCGAGTAGACCTCGGCGGATATACCCGTCTGGCGGCACTTCATGCCCTTGAAGTCGGCGAGGCTGTTGATTTCCTTCTTGAACCAGCCGAGCGCCTGGGGGCTCGCCGGGAAGGCATGCATGACATGGACGTTCGCCTTGAGAATCTCATTATAGAACCTGTTGTAAAGCTCCTGTCCGCCGCCGTACCAAACCCAGCTCATGAAATCCATATGATCCATGCCGAAAGGGCCCGCCGTGCCGCCACCGAACAGGACGGCGGCTTTGTTCTTACCCACCCAATAGCCCGCCCAAGCATGACCGCCGTCGACGACCTTCTTGCTGACGGAATCGAGGATTTCGAAAGCCGGCACGACCTGCCCCGCCGGCATGGCCTCGATCTTGAGCTGGCCGGCGGTCATCTCGTCGACCCGCTTGGCGAGCATGGTGAGATGCTCGAAGACGGTCTGCGAGGCCGGCCACGCGGCCTGAATCTTCAGGACCTTCTGTTGCGCCTCGGCGGGCGGCGACACACCGAACGTGGCCATGGCCAGGGCGAGCGCCGTAGCCGTGGCCAACTTGGAAATCCATGCCTGCATACTTGTTTACCTCCCCATGACGAAGCTCGCCCCGACGCAAGCGGGCCTCGCTTCACGACCCGTCTTGTTGGGCCGAAGCTTAGGCTCCGGCCCCAACTAGTGTCAACAAGCCGGCACGCTCGCCCCGCGCGGGAGGCCTTCGGTCGATCGAGATACCGCCTTATTCGCCCTGGTCGTCTTTGCTGCTGTCGACCGGAGCCGGTGCGCGGGCGAAGTGGCGCAAGGCAAGCTTGGTTCGGTGTTCGGGATACTTGCCGCCGTCCGCCATGATTCCCTGGAAATAGGTCTTTTCCCATTTCTTCTTGAGAGCCTCGACCTCCTTGGCCTTCAGGCCCTGGAGGAAACCGGCGCGGCTGGCACTCCAGGCGGCATGGGCTTCCTTGAGGTCTGGATCCTGGCCGAGATCGCGGAATTCCGGCTCCGTCCGCTCCAAGAGCCCTCGCTGAACCGGGAAAATATGGCAGATCGGCTCGTCGTTTTCGAAGCGGACCGTGACACCCGGATGGGTGAACAGCCAGTTCATCGTGAAGGTCGCCGGGGTCCAGTCGGTCTCGACCACGCCGGTGAGCGCCATGATCCCGTCCTTCGGCCGATTGACCGGCCCGGTGACATACAGGTCATAGGACGGCTCGGTGCGAAACAGGCCGGTCACATGAAAGGTCAGCACGCCGCTGCCGAAATGGCTGATCGGCAGGTGTTCATTGTCCTTCGACTTGTCCTCCGGCAGGCCGCGCACCTGAATCGAGGCGAGGCCGACACCCCCGTCCCAGCGGGCTTCGAAGCCACGCGGCGCCAGGATCTCCCAACCATGGGAGTTGGCGATGACCAGCGGCAGACAGCGGTTGGCGAAGGCTTCCGGGGTGCCATCCATCCACGGGCGGCGCTGCGGCGCCGGCCGGATTTTCGGCGTGCGACCGCCAAGCGGATAGCAGATCAAGCGCATGCCTTGAGTATTAGCATTAGCCCGGCGGCGGCGCCAAGTGCCACGGCAAGCAGGCTGGACAAGGTGGCACTTGACCCTATGTCGCCTTCCGGGGATTGTCCGCCATGCGCATGCCTATGCGAGTCCTGACATACCTGCTGCCGTTGGCGATCCTGGTGGTCGCCGTCGTGCTGCGCCTCCTTGACCCGCCATTCGTGGAGCGGGGCCGCATGTTGGCGTTCGACGAGTTCCAGCGGCTCTACCCCCGCACTTATACCGACGCCGCCGTCCGCATCGCCGATCTCGACGACACGACGCTGGAGAAATTCGGACAATGGCCCTGGCCGCGTACCCAAGTAGCGGCACTGGTGCAACGTCTGGGTGAATTGGGCGCCGCGGCGGTTGCCCTCGACATCGTGTTCGCCGAGCCCGACCGCACCTCGCCATCGAACATCCTGCCCATTTGGCAACAATACGCCAAACTCGGTCCAAGCGCTGGCGACAATACCACCCAAAATGGCAATGGGGCGGAACTGGCGCGGCTGTTCGCCGGCCTTCCCGATCATGATACGGTGCTGGCCAAGGCGATTACCGAAATTCCGGTCGTCACGGGTTTCGTGCTGGTTCCGCAACCGACCGAGCGCCAGGCGACGCTGCGCGCCGGCTTTGCCATGGCGGGCGACGATCCCAGGCCGTTCCTGCCCAACTTCGCGGGCGCCGTCACCAGCCTGCCTATCCTCCAGGAAAGTGCCGCCGGCAATGGCAGCCTGAATCAGGTGCCCGAGAGCGACGGCATCGTGCGCCGGGCGCCTCTCATGCTCGCCGCCGGCGAGCAGATCTATCCGACCCTGGCGATCGAGGCCCTGCGCGCCGCCTTCGGCGCCAAGACTTTCATCATCAAGGCGTCGGGAGCGAGCGGCGAGAAGGCCTTCGGCGCCAAGACCGGCCTCAGCAGCGTGAAGGTCGGCCAATTCGCCGTTCCGACCGACGCCAACGGCCGCATCTGGTTGCACTTCACGGCCACCGCACCCGAGCGTACCCTGCCGATCTGGAAATTGTTCGAGCCCGACTTCGATCCCGCACCCATCGAGGGCTCGATCGTCTTCATCGGCACCAGTGCCGCCGGCCTCAAGGATTTGCGCGCGACGCCGCTCGATCCGGCGATGCCAGGCGTCGAGGTGCATGCCTCGATCGCCGAACAGATCCTGCTTGGCAGCTACATTAACCGCCCGGATTGGATGGGCGGCGCCGAGATCGCCTATCTGGCGGTCCTCGGCCTGGCGCTGATCGTCCTCTTGCCGCGTTGGGGCTCGCTCATTTGCGCGGCGATCGCGCTCGTGGCGATCACCGGCGGCGTCGCGGCGGCGGCGCAAGCCTTCCTGCAGCTCGGCTATCTGGTCGATCCGGTCTATCCGGGCCTCGTGGTGGTCATGATCTATCTCTCCTCGTCGCTCATCATGTATCTCCGGACCGAGACCGAAAAGCGCCAGGTGCGCGGTGCCTTCAGCCGCTATCTCAACCCGGCGCTCCTCCAGCAGCTCGCCGACGATCCGACGCGCTTGAAGCTCGGCGGCGAAACGCGCAACATGACCATCCTCTTCTCGGATATCCGGGGCTTCACCGGCATCTCCGAGCAGTTCGACGCCGAGGGCCTGACCCGCTTCATCAACCGCTTCCTCACACCCATGACCAACATCATCCTGGAGCGGCGCGGCACCATCGACAAATATATGGGCGACTGCATCATGGCGTTCTGGAACGCCCCACTCGACGATCCCGACCATGCCAAGCACGCGGCCCTCTCGGCACTCACCATGGAACGGGAAGTGGCCGCCTTCAACGTGATGCTGAAGGCCGAGTCGGTCGAGGCCAATCGCCAGCACATCCCCGTCAATGTCGGCATCGGCCTCAATTCGGGCGATTGCTGCGTCGGCAATATGGGCTCGGACTTGCGGTTCGACTATTCGGTGCTGGGCGACGATGTGAACCTCGCCTCGCGCCTCGAAGGTCAATCGAAGAATTACGCTGTGACCATCGTGATCGGCGAGAACACCGCGGCGCAATTACCGGGCCACGCGCTCCTCGAACTCGACAAGATCCAGGTCAAGGGCAAGACCCAGCCGGTGCGCATCTTCACCCTCTATGGCGACGAGGCGATGCGGGCGGACCCCGCCTTCAGCCAGCCGGCCGAGAAACATCAGCGGCTGATCGAGGTCTTCCGGGCGCAGAAATGGGACGAGGCGGACGCGCTGATCGGCGAACTGCGCCCACAGTTCCAGCGCATGGACGGCTTCTACGATCTCTACGAGGAACGCATCGCCGACTATCGGGCGAACCCGCCGCCCACCGACTGGGACGGCACCTATATCGCGACCAGCAAATAAGGATTTGAGGCATGGCAACCGCCTTTACCGCGGGGCTGGACAGTTTGACGGGGAGGGCCGGCGCTCCCGACGCGTTCGCAATCAACGCCCTGAGCGACGTTCAGATCAACGACACGCTTGTCGCCACACCTGGCGAAGCGGCCAACTTCGACTTACTCCAAATCAATGCCGCCGGCAGCATCGACCTCGGTAGCGCCGCCTATAGCGGCATTCAAGGCATCGAGCAGATCGCGCTGCTGGCGGTGGGCACTTACACATTCACCGGCCTCACCAACAGCTTCCTCGCCAATAACAACGACGGCAGCTTTCTCCAGATCTTCTGCAATAGCGCCACGCTCAATTTCAACGGCAGCGGTGTCACGGGTACTGGCCCGGGCATTTCGTTCACTCTGGGCACCAACATCGTCGGCAATACCTTTGACAATGTCGTCGGCACCGGCCGGGGCGATATCTTTCTTGTCGATTTAGGCGGTCTTGGCGCCGGTGACATATTAAATGGCGGCGCCGGCACGGACACGATCACGTCGGCCGTCGGGGGCACGCCTGATCTCACCGGCGTCAGCAATGTCGAGGTCATCAACAGCACCGCGACCGGCGGCACGTCGTTCCTGACGACCGTCAACTCCAATGTCGCCGCCGACCAGATATTGACCGTCAGCATTGCCGTCGGCTCCAACCTCAATTTCAACGGCGCGGCCGAAACCGACGGCCGGTTCTCGATTTCCGGCGCCGGTCTGAACGATACGATCCTGGGCGGCAGCGGCAACGATACGCTCTTGGGCGGCGACGCCGATGACACGCTGAGGGGCGGTGCCGGCGTCGATTCCCTCGTCGGCGGCACTGGTAACGACGTCTTCCAGGGTAGCCCCGACGAGTTCGCGCCCGGTGAGGCGGTCAGTGGCGGCGCCGGCCTCAACGATAACCTGGTCTTGACCGCGCCTGGAACGCTCAACCTGCCGGCTCTCGGACTGTTTACCGGGGTCGAAACCGTCACGGGCAGCGTCGGCAACGATACGATCATCATTAGTACTGCCTTGCTCGGCACCACCTCGCTGACCACTTTCCTCAGCAGTGGCGGCTCCGACACCATTACATCTTCGGACCTACTATTCGATTTCACGATCGCTTCGCTCACTTTTCTTGACAGTTTCATTATCCAGACCACCAACCCTAACGGCAGCCTGCGCTTCAGCGACACCCAACTCGCGGCGTTCGCACCCGCGGTCACCGGCAGCGCCGGTCAAGGCAAGCTGGACATTGCCGCCACGTCGCCGTCGATCCTGACGACGGGCGCGGGCGGGCTTGCCAATCTCAGCCAAGTCGGCTTCTTCACCCTTTTATCCAATCAGCCGTACAATTTGACGTTAACCAACAACTATGCGGTGGCGAACGGCGTTGGCGGCCGGATCGATGTGAAGAGTTCGAGCGGCGTCGGCGCCATTATCAATGCCGCTAGCTTGATCAGCGCCAACAGCGCCACCTTTACGATGGGCGGGACCGGCGCCGACAACTTCATCGGTGGCGCGGGGCCGGACATGGTACGGGCCAACATGGCGTTCCTCACGGGGGCCGACACCCTGGTGGGGGGCGGCGGCCTGGACACGCTCCAGCCTTCGGGGGCGGCGGGGTTCGACCTGCGCTCAAGCGCCTTCAACAATGTGTCCGGCTTCGAGGTCATACAGCTGGAGGAGGCGGGCGTCGGATACTCGCTGATCAACTTCACCAACGCGCCGGCGCAGCTCATGGGCAGCACCGGCAATGACATCATCGCCGGGCGCAACGCCGCCGAGACGATCTCCGGCGACAATGGCAACGACACATTGTTCGGCGGCACGGGCGCCGACCAGATCTTCGGCGGCAACGACAACGACATCCTGGTGGGCGATCAGGACGGCGTCATCCAGCTTGCGTCGGGGAACGACACGCTCGACGGGGGATCGGGCGACGACACGCTGTTCGGCGAGATTGGCTTCGACTTGCTGAACGGCCAGGCCGGCCGCGACGTGCTGGTGGGCGGCACCGAGGGCGACCAGATGAATGGTGGTCCCGACGACGACACCCTGTTCGGCGGCGACGGCAACGACACTCTGGCGGGCGGCGACGGCAACGACGTGCTGGTGGGGTTCGACAGCTTGCCGCCACCACCACCGTCACCGTCACCGCCACCGCCACCGTCACCGCCGCCGCCACCGCCGCCCCCCGGGCTTTTCGGGGGGGGGGACTTAATGTACGGCGGCCCCGGCAACGACACGATCTTCTCCGGTCCCGACGGCGCGTCGCTGTTAGGCGACACGGGAGACGACATATTGATCGGCAATTCCGGCATCGACTTTCTGGATGGCGGGTCGGGCAACGACATCATCTTCTCCGGGCCTGGCCTCGACAAAATTTTCTATGGCCCGAACAGCGGCCTGGACTTGGTGGCCGATTTCGTCCGCGGCCAGGATGTGATCGATCTGTCCGCGGTATTTACTTCGTTTGTGCTGTTCCTGGCCGGCACGACCACGGCAATTTTCGGCAACGCGGTCGTCTTGAGTTTCGTTCCGGATCAGCATGGGCTGACCATCATCGGCATCACCAACATTCTGTCGAGCGACCTTAATTTCGTCAACGAGCCGACCGCGGCGGCGCTCGCGTAGCGGTTTCAAGGAGGTTGCGCGGCTCATGCGCAAGCTGGACCTATTTGCGTCGGTCAGCCTGCTGGCACTGCTGGTGGCGATGGACGGCCCTGTCGTGGCGCAGCAGCGTGCCGGCGTCGCGGCCGGCGTCAATCCATCCGTGACCGGGGTTCCGCCAGCGCAGGCCAGCCGGACGATCACCGTGGGGCTGGACGTCATTCGCAACGAGCGGGTGACGACCGACGACAAGGGCCAGGTGCAGATTCTGTTCCTCGACCGCTCGACAATCTCCATCGGGCCGCGCGCCGACATGGTGATCGACGAGTATGTCTACTCGCCCGAGACGGAGACCGGGCGCCTCACCATGACGACCGCCCGTGGCGTCTTCCGCTATGTGGGCGGCGCCATCAGCAAGGGCGACGAAGTCCGCATCAAGACGCCGACTGCAACCCTTGGTATTCGCGGCGGTGTCATCGCCTGGGATGTCGTGCCGGAAACGGCGACCCAGCCGGCGAAGTTGAACGTCCAGTTCCTGTTCGGCACCGGGCTGACCGTCATGTCCAACGCCGGCCAGGTGCTTGAAATCCGCCGGCCGGGGTTCGCCACGGAGGTCGTCGCGGGCCAACCGCCAACTCCGCCTGCGCGCGTGCCCCCGGGTGCGACCGATACCCGTTTTACTAATTTCGAGGCCAAGGCCGGTGTTGCCACCGACCCCGGCCTTGGGCCGCGCCCGACGCCGGACGCCATTCGCCAGAAATTCGACCTGACGGGCATCGGGGCTCTGGGGTCGGCGCAAGGTCCGGTCTCGCGGTTCGTCGCCCCAAGCCAGGCCTTGCCACCGCCGCCGCCGCCGCTTGTCGAGCAGATCACGGGCGGCCGTACCAGCTCGGCGTCGGGGTCCGCGATCATCGGCCCGGCCGCCGGGCAGATCATGCGCAACACGGTGGCGCCCGCCGGCGGATTGCCGCCACCGCCACCGCCACCGCCACCGCCACCGCCGCCGCCGCCGCCGCCGCCGCCACCGCCGCCACCACCGCCACCGCCACCGCCACCGCCACCGCCACCGCCACCGCCACCGCCACCGCCACCGCCAC
>SHVR01000067.1 GCA_009694185.1 Alphaproteobacteria bacterium
AGCCCATGCATCCTCGCCATGCGTGATGACGAGAGAGAACCAACCATTTCCAAGACCTTGTGAATCCCTTCCGATTCACTCCTTTCGGGAACCGCTCTAGCAGGCGGGCCGCGACCGCGATATCGGGCTCGACGACAACCTGGTCGAGCCGGGTCGGCTTCGGCAGGGGGTCGCCATCCTCGATGAGGCCCGCGAGATGGAGGGCGAGCGCCTCCTCGGCGCCCTCGGCGGCCTCCTGCTCATTCGCGCCCGCCGAGACGCAGCCGGGCAGGTCCGGGAAGAAGACGCCATAGCCGCCGCTCAGGGCGCGTTCGACGATCGCGGGATAGTAGATGGTCGGCACGGCGTCACTCTCCTCGCGAACGTAATTTCAGGCCGCTTTGCCGCTCGATACTCCTTTGCGTTCCGAGCGGCATATCCTTGGCCAGGTGTGGCACGGTCACCCGGAATATCCCGCGCCCTCGGCGGCGCCCTCAGTCGAGCTGCAACAACTGGGATTTGAGATAGGCCGATTCCGGCAGGAAGGGGTGCACGGGATGGTCGGGCGCCGCGCCGGCGCCGCGCAGGATGCGACCGCCGCGCCCGGCATCGGTGAGGCCATGGCGCACCTGCTCGGCGAACGCCTCGACCGGCACATTGTGCGAGCAGGAGGCGGCGAAGAGGAACCCGCCGGGTGCCACCACGGCCGCCGCGAGGCGCGCCAGCTTGCGATAGCCGCGCAAACCCGGTTGCAGGTCCTTGCGCGATTTGACGAAGGCCGGCGGATCGGCAACCACCATGTCGAAGCGTTCGCCCGCCTGGCCCAGGCGCTCCAATTCCTCGAAGGCGTTGGCGCGGCGGGTCTCGACGCGCGCCTCGACTCCGTTCAGGCGCGCGGCCTCGGCGGCGAGTGCCAGCGCGGCCTCCGAACGGTCGAGCGCCACGGCCTTGGCGGCGCCGGCGACCGCCGCCTGGACCGCGAAGCCGCCCGCATAGGCATAGAGGTCGAGAACGCTCGCACCCCGGCATAAGCCGGCGACGCAGGCCCGGTTGTCGCGCTGATCGTAGAACCAGCCGGTCTTCTGGCCGCCGATCGGATCGGCGAAGAGGCGCACTCCGTTCTCGCGAATTTCGACGGGGCCGGAAAGTTCGCCCTTGGCGATGCGCACATAGGAATCGAGCCGTTCGAGCGCCCGGACCGAACTGTCATTGCGGAGCACGATGGCCCGCGGCGCCAGCACCCGGTCGAGGGCGTCGAGGAGATCCGGCAACAGGCGTTCCATGCCCGCCGTGTTGGTCTGGCAGGTCACGACATCGCCGAAGCGGTCGACGATCAGGCCGGGCAGACCATCCGCCTCGGCATGCACCAGGCGGTAATAGGGCTCGCCAAACAAGCGCTCCCGGAGCGCCAGGGCGCGCCGGAGCCGGCCGGCCAGAAAGGCCGCATCGACGTCGAGGATCGCGCCATGGCCGAGGAGACGGGCGACAACCAGAGAATGGGGATTGAACGTGGCGGTACCGACCGGCTCGCCGCCCGCGTTTTGCACGATTACCAGCCGGCCGGGCTCGATCGCCCGCGCCTCGACCGACATCTCGATCTCGTTGGAATAGACCCAGGGATGGCCATCCCGCACACGGCGGTGTTGGCGTGGCAACAGGCGAACGACCGGCCGATCCGACGAAGAGCGATCCATGACCCGACTGTAGCAGAAACCCCGGTCATTCAGTCGCCGAGGGCAACGCCCTCCCGCCGCCGGTCGGCGCCACCTTCAAGACCCCTTGGTGTCACCCGGACCGCGTGCACGCCGCTCGGCAACGGGATCAGGGTCGTGCGATGGCCGAGACGGTCGAGCGCCGGCGCCACGCTCTCGATCGCCGTGCCGCGTTCAAGGTCGGTTGTCTCCGTCCGGCTGCTGTGGTTGGGCAGGTCGATGGCAAGTTGGGGGTCGAGGCCATGGTCGAGAACGGCGCTCACCGCCTTCAACACATAGCCGATGATGTGCACGCCGCCGGGCGAGCCCAGGACCAGGTGGAGGCGCCCGTCGGCATCGAGGACGATGACCGGCGTCATGAAGCTGCGCGGCCGCTTGCCGGGCTCCAGCCCGTTGGGCGGCATGGGGCCGGGACGGCCGGACGGCCGGGTAAAGGTGTTCATGGCATCGTTCAAGAGGAAGCCGCGCACCATCAGCTTGGCGCCGAAATAATGGCCGAGCGTCGTCGTAAACGAGACCGCGTTGCCGGCACGATCGACAACGCTGATATGGGTTGTCGACGGCGATTCGGGCGGATCGTACGGCAGCGCCCCCCGGCGGTCGGGCATGGCGCCCGCCGGCCGGCGGCCGAGACTGCCAGTGAGCGAGATCAGGCTGGAGCGGTTGGCCACATAGCGGGGGTCGAGCAGATTTTCAACCGGCACCTCCGCGAAGACGGGATCGCGCACATAGGCAAGCCAGTCGGAATAGGCGAGCCGGCTCGCCTCGGACATCAGGTGGATCGTGCGCATTCCCGTTGGCGCCTCGCGCGACAACTCAAATCGCGCGAGAAATGCCATGGTCTCCAGGAGCGTCAGGCCGGCGGAGGGCGGTCCCGCGGCGCACACCCGGTAGGCGCGATAGGCGCGGCAAAGCGCCGGCCCGCCCCGCGCGCTGTAGCGCGCCATATCCTCGGCACCGAGCGCGCCTTGCTGGATCGGCGAACGAGCGATGGCGATGGCGATATCGTGGGCGAGCGCCCCGGTGTAGAAGGCATGGGCACCGCCCTGGGCCACGGCGCGCAAGGTCTCGGCGAATGCCGGATTGCGCACTGGGGCACCGTCGCCGCGCACCTTGCCGCTAGGCTCGAAGATGTAGCCGGCGGCGGCCGGAAAGCGCCGCAACTCGTCGTCGCCTTGGGCGAGCGCGCGCAGTCGTCGACTGAACGGCACGCCCTTCTCGGCGAGCTCGATGGCGGGCCGGAAAAGCTCCGCCCAGGCGAGCTTGCCATGGCGCCGATGAAGCGCTTCCAGCAGCCGGAGCTGGCCCGGCACCGCCACGGCGGCACCGCCGAGCAAGCGGTCCTCCGGGCGGGGGACGAGCTTGAAAATGTCGGGCGTCGCCATCATAGGCGCTGACCGCGCGCCCGGCGGCGTCGTAATGCAGAAGGAAACCGCCGCCGCCGATGCCCGACTCATGCGGCTCCACCAGGTTCAGCACCAGGGCCGTGGCAATCGCCGCGTCGACCGCATTGCCACCGGCGCGCAGAACCTCGCGGCCGGCAGCCGCCGCCAAGGGATGGCCAGCGACGACCATCTGACGCTCGGCCCGGACCGGCTCCAGCGCCGCCAGCGTGCCTGGACCAAGCAGCATGCCGGCGACCGCAAGGCCCGCCCACCGCCATCCCCAGCGCCACTCCTGTCCCATGACCGTCCCACCCAATCGGGCGCCCGTCAGAACCGGGCGCGCGCCCCAACATAACCGGCGATGCCGGGCGAACGGTAGCCGAAGACCTCCTGGAAGTCCTCGTCCAGGAGATTCTCGATGCGCGCCAAAAGATCGACGCTGGGGGTCACGGCATAGGACCCGGCGAGGCGCACCAGCACATAGTCGCCGAGGGTGACGCGGGGAAAGGGAAAACCGCCGCCGAAATTCTGGTCGATGGCCGTGCCGTTATAGTCGAGCCCTAGATTGACGTTGGCGCGGCCGTCGAGAAAGGCGTGGTTGGCGGTGAAGCTCGCGATATGGCGCGGCCGGCGCAGCTCTTCCTGGCCGTTCGGCTCCGCCGTGCTGGTGTAGGTGTAGCTGGCGACCAGGTCGAGACCGGGCATGAGCGCCCAGCGGCCGCTCACCTCGACGCCCTCGCGCCGGCTCAGGCCATCGAGGTTGACCGGCACGAAGAAGCCGCCGGTCCGAATCGAGGCAATCTCGTCGGTCAGGTTATGGTGGAAATAAGTGACATCGAGGGTTAGGCGACCGGCGAGGAAGGTCTGCTCCACGCCTACGTCGAAGCCACGCGATTGCTCCGGTTGCAGATTGGGGTTGCCAACGAAATTGCCGAAGAAACCGAACAGCTCGGCGAATGTCGGGTTCTTGACGCCGGTGCCGTAGCTGCCATGCAGCCGGGTCAGGGTGGCGGCATGGCTGTAAGCGGCGCTCAGTCGATAGGTGGTGAAATCCTCGAAGCGCTCGTTGTCGTCATGGCGAAGCGCCGCCCCGAACGAGAGCGCATCGAACAAGCTCACGCGATATTCGCCGACCAAGCCATGGGCGGTCTGGCGCCGGTCGAGGTTGGGGTTGCCGAACGGGCTCGCCAGCCCACGCTGGCCGAAGCGCTCATGCTCGCGTTCGACGAGCCCGGTCAAGGTATGCTTGGCATCGGCCAAATCGGGTGTGCGGAAATAGACATTGGTCTGGTAGTCGAGCTTGAGCTTGTCGGCGAAAGCCCGATTGGTCTCGTTACCATCGGCAAAAGTACGATTGTCGGTGTAGGCGAGCGAGGCACCCACGATATGCTCCCAGTCGCCACCAAAGAGTGCCAGCTTGCCCTGGAGGCGGCCGAAGTTCTGCTCGATATCGGTTCGCCGATCACCGTCCCGGGGCGGATCGCCGGCATCGAAATCCTTGCTGGCGTCGGTGTGCCGGAGGACGGCCCTGATTGTCAAATTGTCGAGGAGCCTGGCGCCACCATTGAAGGCGAAGGTCCGATTGTCGTAACCATCCCTTTCATTGCCGGCGAGCGAAACATTGATCCCATCGGTCCGCAGATAGGCGGCACTCACCGCCGCGTCGTAACGTTCGCCGCCGCCCCGGGCGGAGGCCGCCACATGGCCGGTACCGAACGAGCCGCCTTCGGCGAAGCCGGTCGCCTCGAAGCCCTGGCGGCCGCGCCTGGTGACGATGTTGACGACACCGCCGATGGCGTCGCTGCCCCAGAGCGCGCTCTGATTGCCGCGCAGCACCTCGATGCGCTCAACGTCGCTCGCGAGCAGGTGGGCGAAGTCGAACTCGGCGCCGAACGCCGGATCGTTGACTTCGATGCCATCGATCAGCACCAGGGTGTGGTTCGCGTCAGCGCCGCGAATACGCACTTGGGTGAGGCTTCCGGCCGGGCCCGCGCGATTGACCGAGACCCCGGGCACCGAGCGCAACAAATCGGAGACGAGACGGCTCTGCCGCGCTTCGATGTCCGCCGCCGTGATGACGGTGATGGCACCACCCACTTCGCGGCGCGGCATGGGCGTGCGGCTCGCCGAGATCACCAGATCGTCGAGGCGGACGGCCGCGCCTTGTTGCGCGGAGGCAGGCGCCGCCCACGCCAAGCAACAGCATGCGCCGGATAATGCAATTCGCAGTGACATTGAAAACCCCCACCCATCCGACCGTGACGGGTTGGCCGGTCATCGGGAGCGCCGAATTCCAGTCCAACCCCGAGAGTCGCCACGACGGAAAACCGTTCCGCTGACAGACCCCGGTCCGCGGGTGGGCGACGCTGACGGCAGGTCTCCTGGCTTGCGGGTCAACGCGATCGGCCGTGCCTTCCCAGGATCGACGACCCCAGTGGCGGAGGGATGGCCTTCGCTCGCCGCTCACAGTTGCGGGGACAGCCGCGGCTTCATGGTACCGCGTTCCCTTTTCACCTCTTGCGAGGAACCGTCAGCGGAGCGAGCTTGGCACACGGGCGGCGCCTAGTACACCCCGGCTTCGAGGCCGGCGGCGATCGCGAGCCCGAGTTCTTGGACCTGGCCGACGAATTCCGGATCCCAATCGCCGCGACAGACAAGCGGCGCCTGCACCAATCGCCAGCGCAATCCAGTCGCGATAGTCTCGATGGCGCGCCGGGTGCCGGTGCCGTCATGGCCGGCGCGAATATAGGCGGCGTAGGGGAGGCCCTGGGTCAGCTCCAGACAGGGATAATAGACGCGGTCGAAGAAGTCCTTGAGCGCGCCGCTCATGTAGCCGAGGTTCTCGGTGGTCCCGAGAATGATCGCTTGCGCCGCCAGCACATCCTCGGGCCCCGCATCGAAGGGCCGGAGCGCCACCACCTCGATGCCCGCGATCTCCGGCGAGCGGGCACCTTCGGCCACGGCATCGGCAAGCCGGCGCGTATTCTGCGAGGGCGCGTGGGCAACGATCAGCAGGCGTTTCGTCATCGAGCAAGCGGCGGCAACCCGAAATCCGTCCGCCAGAGGGCCTCGACGCGCCCGATCGCCTCGGCCGGCAGCGGGCCACGCGCCACGGCGGCAAGCGCTTCGTCGAAATGGCCGAGTTCGGCGACGCCGAACACCCGGGTCGTCATGCCGGCATTGGCGAGCGTGAAGCGGAGCGCCGTCTGGGCCGGCGTGCCATGGTCGGACCCGAGCGCCGACCAGACGGCGGCGGCGCGCGCCGCCTCGCGGTCGAGGTCGCTGCCGGATGCCACCACCGCCTCACGGCCATGGCGGACCGGGCTCGCGAGCGCGCCGCCGGCAAGCGCGCGGATGTTCATGACCGCCATGCCGTGCCGCTTGCAGGCGTCGATCAGGCCGGAGAAATCCTGTGCCGACCAGCCTTTCGGAGCCTTGGCCCAAGCGGCACTCGGGTTCAAGAGATTGTAATAGACCTGGGCCGATTGGAACCGGCCGCTCTCGATCACCCGGAGACAGGCGGCCGTCTCGCCCAGCGCCGTCATGCCCATGGCGCGGAAGAGCCCCCGCCCCTGCAACCGGTCGAGGCTGTCGGCGACACCGCCCTTCTTCAGGACCAGCTCGACCGGCATCAAGCCCGTCCCGTCACCCAATTGATTGTGGAGCTGATAGAGCTCGATGGAATCGCGGCCGAGCCGCTTCAGGCTTGCTTCCAGATGGCGCTCGATGGCGCCGGACAAGTCGGCCCGTTCCTCGGGTGCCAGGCGAACCTTGGAGGAGATTTGCGGGCGGGGGAGGAGGCTCGCCAGATAGCGGCCGATCACGGTTTCGGAGACGCCATTGCCATAGGACTCGGCCGTGTCGATCCAGTTGATGCCGGCTGCCACCGTGCGGCGGAGCGTCTCCTGGCGCGTCGCCTCGTCGGCCAGGATCAGAATGCCGCCGACGATGCCGCCACCGAGGACGATCTCGGAGACATCCAACCCCGTTCGCCCGAACTGTTGCGTGCGCACGGCTCAAGCTCCTTTGTCAGCATCGCTCGGGCGGTTCTTCACCGCCCAGCCGAGTGCCAGAATGGCCGCCAGGCCGGCAAAGAGGAAGACCGCCATGACAATGAAGGCCCACGCGCCATGGCCCTGGTCGATCAACCAGCCAACCAAAAGCGGCGCGGCGCTGCCGCCGATCGACTGGCCGACAAAGACGAAGCCGAACACCCGGCCGACGCCGCCGGCGGGTGCGGCCGCGCGGACCAGCACATCGCGTGGCGGCAGAATGACACCCATGCCGAGGCCGGCGAGAGAATAGAACAGCAAGAGCGCGGGCTGGCCCAAGGGCGGCCATGCCAAGGGCAGCATGGCGAAGCTGGCGAGCAGCAGGCCGGCGCCCGCCAAGAGCACCGCCACCCGCATGCGGTCGGCGAGCCAGCCGCCCAGCAATACGCCGAGCGAAAGGACCACCTGGCTCACCGTCAGGAGCATGTTGGCCTCGGCCAGGTCGCTGCCATGCACCTTAGTCAAGAGCGTCGTCGAAAAGGCGTAGAGGCTGCCGCTCGCGGCACCATAGGTCGCGAGGAAGAGGAAGCCGAGGACGATGGGGAGCGAGAGGAAGGCGCGGACCGGAGCACCCGCCTTGCCGGCCGCCTCGTTGCCGGCGCGGTGCAGCTCACCTTCGCCGCGCAAGAGTTCGGAGCCGAACCAGAGCACCAGTGTCATGGCGAGGCCGACGAGCCCAATCAGGACGAACGCGGTGCGCCAACCAAACGCGGTCGCGAGCCAGATCATGGTCAAGGGCGCGAGCGCACCCCCGAAAAATCCCGAAAATGTGTGGATCGAATAAGCCCTGGCCGCGCGGCCGGCCGAGACCGAGCCGGAGAGGATCGAATAGTCGGCGGGGTGAAAGACGCTGTTGCCGATGCCCGCCGTGAGCGCCAGGAAGACGAGCGGCCAATAGCCCTCCGAGAAGCCCATGGCGGCGATGGCGGCCGAATTGAGGGCGAGGCCCGCCAGCAGCACATGGCGGGCGCCGAGGCGATCCACGAGGATACCGACCGGCCCCTGCAACAACCCGCCCACCAGATTATAGGCCATGACCACCAGGCCGAGGGCGGCAAAGCCCACCCCGAGCTCGTCGGCGAGCAGCGGAAAGAGCGGCGGCAAGGCGAGATAGTAGAAATGCGAGAGGAAATGGCCACCCGCCACCAGGCCGATGACCCAGCTATCGCGACGAGCGGGAGTGAGCGTCGAAAGGGCGAGCGTCACGTCGAACTCCCTCAGGCCGCCCCGGCCGGCGGCCGGGCGAGGATCGAGCCACCATAGCCCGGCGTTTCTCCCTTTCCCGTCGCCCGACGATCCGGCATGAGCGCCTCCCTCGATGGTTTGGAACCGCCCCGGATCGGCTTTGTCCTACCGGATCAAACCCAATAAGACAGGGTGAGGGGAGTGTTTCCTGTCATGCTGAAACGGCTCTAGACTGGCCGAGAGGTGGGCTGGGGCGGTGTCGGAGCCGCCTTGAAAATTGGCTTCGTTCGGCAAAAACAACTTTTCGGGAAATCCGAAAAATCGCCGTAACCGGTCGCGGGTTGCCGGAAGCGCCCCCTCACACCACCCGGTCGGTTGCCGGGTCGATCAGGTGCATCTGGTTCATGTCGACGGCAAGCGGCATGGCGCTGCCCGCCCGGCCGCCCGCCTCGGGTGCCACCCGACCGCACACGTCGATGCCGCCCACGGGGAAATAGACCATGGTTTCCATGCCCATGGGCTCCACCACTTCGATTCGGGCCTGGATCTCGCTGATGCCGGGGCCGAGCGGCCCCCGGCTCTCCTTGATGTGCTCGGGCCGGAGGCCGAGCAGCAGCTCGCGGCCGACTTGCGGGCGATAGCGCTCGGCGCGCTCGGCGGGCACGGGCAAGTCCGGCAGATCGGCGACCTTGACCTTGAGGCCGCTGCCGTGGGCGTCGACGCGGCAGGGAATGAAGTTCATCGCCGGCGAGCCGATGAAGCCAGCGACGAAGCGGGTGTTCGGGTGGTTATAGAGCTCGTTCGGCGTGCCCACCTGTTCGATCCGGCCGCCGTTCATGACGACCACCCGATCGGCCAGTGTCATCGCCTCGATCTGGTCGTGGGTGACGTAGACGGTCGTGGTTTGCACCCGCTGATGCACCTTCTTGATCTCGGTGCGCATCTGCACCCGAAGCTTGGCATCGAGGTTGGAGAGCGGCTCGTCGAAGAGGAACACTTGCGGGTGGCGCACGATGGCGCGGCCCATGGCGACGCGCTGGCGCTGGCCGCCCGAGAGCTGGCGCGGCCGGCGGTCCAAGAGTTCCATGATCGAGAGGATGCCGGCGGCGGCCTCGACGCGCTCCTTGATCTCCTCCTTGGCGACCTTGCGGAGCTTCAGGCCGAAGGACATGTTGTCGAAGACGCTCATATGCGGATAGAGGGCGTAGTTCTGGAACACCATGGCGATGTCCCGGTCCTTGGGCGGCACGTCGTTGACCAGCCGGCCGCCGATGCGAATCTCGCCCGCCGTGATTTCCTCGAGCCCGGCGATCATTCTGAGTGTCGTCGTCTTGCCGCAGCCCGATGGGCCGACCAGGACCACGAATTCGCGGTCGGCGATATCGAGGTCGATGCCGCGCACCGCCTCGGTGCGGTCGAAGGTCTTGACGATCTTCTGGAGCGTTACCTGCGCCATCGCGTCTCACCTCAGCCCTTGGTGGCGCCGGCGGTCAGGCCGGCAATGTAATAATCCATCAGGAAGGCGTAGATGATGAGCGGCGGCGCGGCACCCAGGAGTGCCCCGGTCATGATCTGGCCCCAGTTGAAGACGTCGCCCTTGATCAGCGTGGTGATGATGCCGACCGGGAGCACGAGCTGATCGGTCGAGGTGGTGAAGGCGAGCGGATAGAGGAACTGCGCCCAGGAGACGGTGAAGGCGAAGATGGTGGCGGCGATGATGCCGGGCAGCGCGACGGGTATGAAGATCTTGGTCAGGGTCTGTATCCAGGTGGCGCCGTCGATCAGCGCCGCTTCGTCCAGCTCCTTCGGGATCGAGGCGAAATACCCGATCATGATCCAGGTGCAGAACGGCACGGTCAGCGTCGGATAGAGGATGATCATCGTCCACCAATTGTTCATCAGCTCGATGCCGGTGGCGTCGCGCACCATCGCCATCATCTTGAAGAGCGGGATGAACAGCAGGGTCTCGGGGATCAGATAGGTGAGGAAGACGCCGGTCGCCAACAGCGTCGAACCCCAGAAGCGCATGCGCGCCAGCGCGAACGCCGCGAATACGCTGATCAGCATGGAGATGGTGACGACAATGACCGACACCATGGCCGAATTGCGGAAGAAGATCAGATAAGTGTCCTGGGTCAGGAGCTCGATGTAGTTGGCGAGTGTGGGGTTGAAGACCCACCAGGGGTTGGTTTCCGCCGATATCTCCGCGCTGGTCTTCAGCGAGGTGATGAACATGTAGATGGGCGGCATCAGGAAGAAGATCGCGAACAAGGTCAGAAAGAAATAGGAGAGCCGGAGCGCCCAGCGGCGATCCTTGGCGATGCTGCCATATTTGAGGGCCCGGGTCGGCGCGCCGGTGGCAAGCGCTGTGTCGGCCATTATGCTTCATTCCCCCGCTTGCCGATGTCGCGCAGGATCAAGGTGGCGGCGACCGCCAGGATCGGCACCATGAACAAGGAAACGCAGGCACCGAGCGGGATGTCGCCGCTTTCGATGCCCACGCGGAACGCCCATGTCGCGAACAAATGGGTCGAGTCCAGGGGACCGCCACCGGTCAACACGCGCACGATGTCGAAATTGGCGAAGGTGACGATCAGCGAGAAGAGCGCGGTGATCGAAATGATGTTCCGCATCATGGGGAGCGTGATGTACCAGATGCGCTGCCACCAGTTGGCCCCGTCGATCTCGGACGCCTCATAGAGCTGCTCCGGCACCGATTTGAGGGCCGCCAGATACATGATCATGAAGAAGGGGGCGCCGACCCAGATATTGACCAGGATGACCGAGAAGCGCGCCCAATGGGTATTGCCGGTCCAGGACACGGGGGCGACGCCGACATGCGCCAGCAGCCAGTTGAAGGCGCTGTAGGAGGGATCGAACAGCCAGAGCCAGGCAAGCGTGCTCATGGCCGGTGGAATGACCCAGGGAACCAGAAGCATGCCGCGCCATTTGCGCTGGCCCTTGGACGGGATGTTATGGACGAAATGGGCGACGGTGAAACCGATGATCGCCTTGAAGATCACCGCCGTGACGGCAAACAGACAGGACTGGTAGACCACCAGCCAGAAGGTCTCGCGCCCGAACAGGAACTCGAAATTACCGAGCCCGACGAACCGGACCATGGACTTGTTAAGGGTCGCGAGATGCAGCGAGTAGAACGCCGGATAGGCCACCAGCGTGAAGATCACCAGCAACAGCGGCAAGGTCATGATGAAGGCGATGGTGGATTTCCGCCGCATGAGCCGCTGCAGGCTCGATACTTGCCCCGCCTCGGCCGGCAGGCCCGTCCGGGTAATCGTCACATCGGCCATGCTGTCCTCGCTTTGCTTACATCGCCCGCCGGAATCGATCGCCCCTCACCCGGCCCTTCGGGCCACCCTCTCTCCGCCAGCGGGGCGAGAGTTGGTGGCTTCCCCCTCGCCCCGCGACAGCGGGGAGAGGGAGGGACCCATCGCAAGGCGATGGGAGGGTGAGGGGTGTTTCCCGTCATGTTGAAACTGCTCAAGTCCGCATATAGCCTTCGAGTTCCTTGACGGCATAGTCGAGCGTCTTCTCCATGGCTTCGCCCTGGAAATGGCGGACCGCCAGCTTGCACATCAGGCCGTGAGTATAGATTTGGACGGCGATGGCGTGCGGCGCCGGCGTGGCGGCCACCGAGAGAATCTGGTGATTGTGCGGGTTCGGATAGTGGTAGAGCGTGCCCTTGGGCGGCCCTTCCTCGGCCCAGGTCTTGAGCTCGGTCATGTTGGCGAAGGACGGCAGGTCGAAGCCGTTGCTCGCCGCCACCATCTTCTCGACGGCGGCCGGCTGCGACAGATAGGCCAGCAGGCTCTTCGCCGCCGGCTTGTTCTTGCTGAACTTCCAGGTGGCCCAGAATGTCGGAGTGAACGGCGCGAACCGGCCCTTGGGGCCGGAGGGGAAGCCATGTGTCCAAAGCTGTTCGGCGACCTTCGGCGCGTCGCGCTTGGCGACCGCCCAGGCGCTCGGCGGGTTCATGATCATGGCGCCCTTGCCGGCCACCAGCCATTTATTGTTGGTCGCATCGTCCCAGGCGGACACGTCCTGCGGCAGGAACGCCATCAGTTGCTTGTAATAATCGAGCGACTGGCGCACCGGATCGGACTTGGCCGTGATGTTGCCCTTGGCGTCGACCAGGGCGGCGCCGAAGGCGTGGAACAAGGCGCCGATGGTATCGGACGAGTCGGCCGTGACACCAAGGCCGATGCCGAACGGGTGACCACCCTTGTGGCAGGCCTCGGCCGCCTTGAGGAAGGTCTCGAGCGTCCAATTGTCGGCCTTGGGCGGCCCGCCGGCCGGGTACATCGCCTGCACGTCGATGCCGGCATGCTGCTTCATCAGGTCGATGCGCGAGCAAGGCCCCTTGATCTGGCTGCCGGTGGTGGCCGGCACGGCCATCCACTTGCCGTCCTTCTGGCCGAGATACCGCACCGTCGGGTTGACCGCGCCGTTGAGCTTGATCAGCGCCGCCATGACGTCGTCGACCGGTTCGAGTTTGTCGGCCATCTCGTTAACCCACCAGCTACCGAAATGCAGGATGTCGTGGCCGGCGCCGGCCTGGGCCTCGGCGGAAGCGGTGAGGCGCAGCTTGTTCGCCTGTGAGGTGATGTGGTCGATCTGGATGTCGACCTTCTCCTTGGCGGCCCATTCCGTCGCGAGCTGCTTGGTGGCGTCGTTCGCCCCCGGCACCCAATGGTCCCAGAAGCCGATCGAGAGCTTGCCGGCGGCGTTGGCGCCGCGCACATAAGGGGCGGCGATCAGGGCGGTCGAGGCCAGCGCCGTATTGGCAATGAACCGGCGCCGAGAGAGTTTCGAAGCTCGCTTGCTCATCTGTCCACTCCTCGCTCAAATCGTGCCGATGCGGCGGCACCCTCGGCCCAGGCCCCGGGCGCCGCCGACAACGAGAGATCGCGACCGGTTCACGTCCGCGTGTAGCCTTCGAGTTCCTTGACGGCATAGTCGAGCGTCTTCTCCATGGCCTCGCCCTGGAAATGGCGGACCGCCAGCTTGGTCATCAGGCCCTGTGAGTACATCTGGTAGGCGATGGCGTGCGGCGCCGGCGTACCGCCGATCGAGAGCACCATATGATTATAGGGGTTGGGGTAGTGATAGAGGGTGCCCTTGGGCGGCCCCTCCTCGGCCCAGGTCTTCAGTTCGGTCATGTTGGCGTAGGCCGGCAGGTCGTAGCCGTTGCTTGCGACCACCATCTTCTCGATGGCATCGGGCTGCGAGAGGCGGGCGATCAGGCTCTTGGCCGCCGGTTTGTTCTTGCTGAAGTTCCAGATGCCCCAGAATTGCGGGATGTACGGCGCGTAGCGGCCCTTGGGGCCGACCGGGAAGCCGTGCGTCCAGAGCTGCTCGGCGACCTTCGGCGCGTCGCGCTTGGCGACCGCCCAGGCGCTCGGCGGGTTCATGATCAAGGCGCCCTTGCCCGCGATCAGCCATTTGTTGTTGGAGGCATCGTCCCAGGCGGGCACATCCGGCGGCAGGAACGCCATCAGTTGCTTGTAATAATCGAGCGACTGGCGCACGGGATCGGACTTGGCCGTGATGTTGCCCTTGGCATCGACGAGCTGGGCGCCGAAGGCGTGGAACAAGGCGCCGATGGTGTCGACCGAGTCGGAGGTGATGCCAACGCCAATGCCGAACGGCACGCCGCCCTTGTGGCAACCCTCGGCCGCCTTGAGGAACGTCTCGAGCGTCCAATTGTCGGCGTTGGGCTTGGCACCGGCCGGGTACATCGCCTGCACGTCGATGCCGGCATGCTGCTTCATCAGGTCGATGCGCGAGCAGGGACCCTTGATCTGGCTGCCGAAGGTGGCCGGCACGGCGACCCATTTGCCGTTGATCTGGCCGAGATATTTGACCGTGTCGTTGACCGCCCCGTTCAGCTTGATCAAGGGTGCCATGACGTCGTCGACGGGCTCGAGCTTGTCGGCATATTCGTTCGGCCACCAGCTCGCCAGCGCCAGGACGTCATGGCCGGAGCGCGCCACGGCCTCGGCGGCGATGGTGAGGCGCAGCTTGTTCGCCTGGGAGGTGATGAAGTCGATCTGGACGTCGACCTTCTCCTTGGCGGCCCATTCCTCGACCAGCGTCTTCGTCACATTGTTGGCGCCCGGCACCCAATGGTCCCAGAAGCCGATCGAGAGCTTGCCGGCGGCGTTGGCGCCGCGCACATAGGGGGCGGCGATCAGGGCGGTCGAGGCTAGCGCCGTATTAGCAATGAACCGGCGCCGGGAGAGTTTCGAAGCTCGCTTGCTCATCTGTCCATTCCTCGCTGATGGCGCGCCAAGAGCATGCCGCGATCGAGACATGCCTCGGCCGGCGCTTACATTTCGATAAGGTGGAGTGGTTCCGTCGACGACCCTCCCATGCTGAGGCCTTGCCAGCCTTCTTGGCAAACGATAGCAGATGGCGAGGCCGACACAATAGCCACAGCGATCACCCGGCTGGCAGCTCGTCGAGAGCGGCACAAACTTGGGCAGCTGACTAATTTTTCGGCGAACAGGAAGCGCTCGCCGAGATCGCCTAAACTATTCGCCATCGAAGGGCGAACAACCGAAGAGGGAGACCGACCGTGGCCAGATCGATCATCCGCAGCCGGGCCATGATTACGCGCGCACTCGACCGCCGGACCTGGGAGGAAATACCGGACGGCGCCGTGCTCCAGGAAGACGGTATCATCGCCGCCATCGGCACATACCAGGAGCTGAAGGCGAAGCACCCGGATGTGCCCGTCCTCGGCGGCGGCAACGAGATCCTGCTGCCCGGCTTCGTCAACGGCCATCACCATATCGGCCTGACGCCGGTGCAGCTCGGCTCGCCCGACATGCCGCTCGAACTCTGGTTCATCACCCGGATGGTGACCCGCAACCTCAACGTCTATCTTGACACGCTCTATTCGGCCTTCGAGATGATCGCTTCCGGTATCACCACGGTGCAGCACATCCATGGCTGGATGGGGGGTGGGCTCGCCGAGGTCGAAGAGAAGTCGAACGAGGTCATCCGCGCCTATGAAGACATCGGCATGCGGGTGTCCTATTGCTATGCGGTGCGCGACCAGAACCGTCTCGTCTACCAGGCCGACCAGGAGTTCACCGCCAGCCTGCCGGCCGCGCTCCGGGAGCCGATGCGGCGCTGGTTCGACCGGATCAAGGTCGGCCTCGACGACAGCATGGCGCTCTTCCAGCATCTCCATGGCCGCCACCAGGAGAAACGGCGGGTCAAGATCCAGCTCTCCCCGGCCAACCTGCACTGGTGCTCCGACAAGGCGCTGACGGCGCTCTCGGACACCTCCAAGAAATACCAGGTGCCGATGCACATGCATCTGGTCGAGACCGCCTACCAGAAGGAATATGCCTGGCGGCGCGGCAAGTGCACGGCGCTCGAATATATCGACCGCTTCGACATGGTCGGCCCGCGCCTCACCCTCGGCCACGGTGTCTGGCTGAATGAGAGCGATATCGAGCGCATGGCGGCGGCCGGCGCCTGTGTGTGCCACAATTGCTCGTCCAACTTCCGCCTGCGCTCGGGGGTTGCCGCCCTGAACGAATTCGAGAAGCAGGGCATCAATACGGCGATCGGCCTCGACGAAGCCGGCATCAATGACGACCGCGACATGCTGCAAGAGATGCGCATGGTGCTGCGCGCCCACCGGGTGCCGGGCATGGCGGAGGAAGACGTGCCGACCATGGCCCAGGTGCTGCGCATGGCGACCGTCGGCGGCGCCCGCACCACGCCCTATGGGGAGACGATCGGCACGATCGAGGTGGGCAAGGGCGCCGATCTTGTGCTGATCGACTGGAAACAGGTGTCCTATCCCTATCTCGACGAGGAAACACCCCTGCTCGATGCCGTCATCCAGCGCGCCAAGGCCGAGGGTGTCGCCATGACCATGTGCGACGGCGAGGTGATTTACCAGGCCGGCAAGTTCACCCGCGTCGACCGCGACAACGCCTTGCGGCAATTGCACGACGACCTGCAAAAGGCGCTCGCCCATGACGAGGTGGAACGCCGCCAGCTATCGAAGGCGCTGCTGCCCCATGCCCGCAAGTTCTACGCTGGCTATATGGACACCGAAAAGCATGTGCCGTTCTATCGGCCGAGTTCGCGCTTCTGATCGCCGTTCCGGCTACGGGGCGGCCCGATAGGGGTGCGCTGCCCGCCAGTGCCGGGCGATGTCGAGGCGGCGGCAGAACCATACCCGGTCATGGCTCGCCGCATAGTCGAGAAAGCGGCCAAGCGCCGCGGCGCGGCCAGGGCGGCCGGCGAGCCGGCAGTGCAGGCCGACCGACATCATGCGCGGCTGGCTGGCGCCTTCGCCATGGAGGACGTCGAAACTGTCCTTCAGATAGGCGAAGAACTGGTCGCCGGAGTTGAATCCCTGCGGGGTAGCGAAGCGCATGTCGTTGGCGTCGAGAGTGTAGGGCACCATGAGCTGCGGCTGGCCATGGGTCGCATCCCAGTAGGGCAGGTCGTCGGCGTAGCTGTCGGCGTTGTAGAGGAAGCCGCCGTCCTCGCCGACCAGGCTGTGGGTGTTGGGGCTGCAACGGCCGAGATACCAGCCGAGCGGCCGGGTACCGGTGGCGCGGGTGTGAATGTCGATCGCCCTTGCCAGGTGCCGGCGCTCCTCGGCCTCGGGCACGCTCTGATAGTCGATCCAGCGATAGCCGTGGCTCGCGATCTCCCAATCGGCTTTCAGCATCGCCTCTACGGCCGCCGGGTTGCGCTCGAGCGCCATGGCGACGCCGTAAACCGTGACCGGGATGCGCCGCGCCGTGAACATGGCGTGCAGCCGCCAGAAGCCCGCCCGGCTGTAAAAACGCGCGCAATAGTGACCCCCTGAGGGGCGGTTTTCGCATCCAAACGTGACCCCCCTCTGACGTTGCATGTCAGCGTCCCTTCCTTTTGTCGGGAAGGGTGTTGGGGGATGGTCGGCATGGACATCATCGGTCGGATAAG
>SHVR01000011.1 GCA_009694185.1 Alphaproteobacteria bacterium
CTCGAAACGCTCGATACGGTGCCATGGCCGTGCGAAACCTACCGCATGTGGCAAATCGGACTCACTCTCGGCCCGCCGCTTCGTGCCCACCGGCCCGCCAAGCGCCGCAGCCGCTTTAGAATGCGACTCATCCGCATTGAGAACCGCTGGTAGCCACCCGCTGGGGGCGGCGGAACCCCCGCCCCATGCTATCGTTAGGCAAACTTCGGAAGGAGAAGCACCATGCGGAACCTCACGGTCAATGGCGAGCGGCTATGGCGGAACCTCATGGAGATGGGTGAGATCGGCGCGACGCCCGACGGCGGCTCCCGGCGCCTCGCTCTCGATGCCGAAGACGGCAAGGCCCGCGACCGGTTCGTCCTCTGGGCGCGCCGGGCGGGCCTCACGGTCGCCGTCGACCGCATGGGCAATATCTTCGCGCGCCGCAAGGGTGCGCGCGACGACCTGCCGCCCGTGCTCATGGGCAGCCATCTGGATACGGTGCCCACGGGCGGCAAGTTCGACGGCCCCCTGGGCGTGCTCGCCGCCCTCGAAGTGGTCCACACCTTGAACGATGCCGGCGTCGTCACGGATGCACCCCTGGAGGTCGTCAATTGGACCAATGAAGAAGGCTCGCGCTTCTCGCCCTACACGCTGGGCTCGCTTGCCTTCGCCGGGAAGATTTCTCTCGACTTCGCCCTCTCCCGCCAGGACCCGGACGGGATCACGGTTGCGCGCGCGCTCCAGGATATCGGCTATGCGGGCGAGGCGGCGGTGGGTGGTCGCAAGATTGGCGCCTATTTCGAGCTGCATATCGAGCAGGGGCCTGTGCTGGAGGCAAGCGGCGACGAGATCGGCATCGTCACCGGCTCGTTCCTCGCGCGCTACTATGTGGTGACCGTGACCGGCTTTGCCGCCCATGTGGGTCCCACTCCCATGAAAGGCCGCAGGGACGCGCTGGTGGGTGCCGCGCGCGTCATCATCGAGGTCAACCGCATTGGCAACGCCCATGGGGTCGATGCCCGCTCCAACGCCCCCTATCTCGAAATCTTCCCGCATGTGCGCGGCGTGATCCCGTCGGAAGTGAAGGTGAGCTGCGACCTCCGCCATCCCGACCGCGCGACCCTCATCGCCATGGAGCGTGAACTTGAAGCGGCGATCGAGAATCTCAAGGGCGAACTCGCCATGGGGATCGCCATGGAGCGTTATTTCGAATTCGGCCCGATTGCGTTTACGCCCGAAACGGCGAGCCTCATCCGTGAGACCGCCAAGGATCGGGGCTATAAACAGCGCGACGTGCTGACCATCGCCGGCCATGACGCGGTGGCGATGCTGGACCTCTGTCCCTCGGGCATGATCTTCGTCCCCAGCCGGGGCGGCCTCAGCCATAACGCGGCCGAATGGAGCGAGCCGGCCCATGTCGCCGCCGGCGCCAATGTGCTGCTGCATGCGGTCCTCGCGAAAGCCGGCGTGGCGACAGGGTGACGGTGGCACCCAACCCGTCGCCCGCGACGCTGCGCGATCTCGTCACGGGCCTGGCCCAAGCGGGCGATCGCCCGGCCCTGATGGCCGTCGATGGCGACCGGGCGACGACGCTTGCCTACGCGCCGCTCGCCGACCGGGCCTTGCGCCTCGCGACCGGCATGGCGCGCGCCGGCATCAAGCCCGGCGATCCGGTGCTCCTATTCGGGCCGAACAGTATCGACTGGATCGTCGTGCGCCTTGCCCTGGGGGCACTCGGCACCGTTGCCGTGGCGCTCGACGAGCTCTCGAGCGACGGCGAAGTCGCGACGCTCGTCCCGGACAGCGGGGCCGGCGTGGCCTTCCTGGCGACCGGCCATGTCGAGCGCGCGCGCGCGGCCCCCGGCGGCGATCGGATCGCCCTCTATCGCCTCGATGGCCCGGAGGCGGAGGGCTCGACGCCGCACTATGGGTGCCTTATCGCGCCCACGCCGGGCAGCCTGCCGGCGATCCGCCCCGATGATCCGATGATGCTGGTCTACACCTCGGGCACGACGGGCACGCCCAAGGGCTTTTATCTGACCCACGCCAATGTATTGCACAATGTCGGCGCGATCGTCGCCCAACGGGTGCTGAAGCCCGATGATCGGGCCTTGCTGCCCTTGCCCCTGCATCATGTCTATCCCCAGACGGTCGGGCTCTTCAGCGTGCTCGCGACCGGCGCGTTGCTGGTGTTGCCCGAGGCGGTGAGCGGACCCGAGATCGTGCGCGCGCTCAAAATCGGCCGCGTGAGCGCCATGATCGCCGTGCCGCGGCTCTATGCGGCCATGGTCTCGGGCCTCGAGGGGCGCGTCCGGGCCAAGGGCCGGCTGGCCTGGCGGCTCTTCCGCGCCTTGCAGGCGCTCGCCCTCGCCGCCAAGCGGCGCTTCGGCTGGAATCTGGGTCGCCTCCTGTTCGGCGCCTTGCACCGCCAGCTCGCGCCCGACCTCTGGCTCATGGTGTCGGGCGGCGCGCGCTTCGAGGCGGACCTGATCTGGCGCTTGGAAGCGCTCGGCTGGGATGTGCGCAGCGGCTGGGGCCTCGCCGAGACGTCGTCGATCCTCACCAACCAGCAGGGAGGCCCGGCAAAGCGCATCGGCGGCGAAGGGCCGCCGCTTGCCGGCATGGCGCTCCGGGTCGCGATGCCGGACGAGACCGGCGTCGGCGAACTTGAGTGCCGTGGGCCGTCACTCTTCCAGGGCTATCGCAACGATCCCGTCGCGACCCAGGCGGCCTTCACGGCGGACGGCTGGTTTCGCACCGGCGATCGGGGCTTTCTCGACGACGCCGGCCGCGTCTATATCACCGGTCGCGCCAAGGAGATGATCGTCCTCGGCGGCGGCAAGAACATCTATCCCGAGGAACTGGAGAAGGTGTATGCCGCCTCGCCGTTCTTCGCCGAGATGGCGGTGCTGGAGGAAAATGGCGCGCTGGTCGCATTGGTCGTCCCCGATATGGCCGTGATTGGTGGGAGTGGCAATCTCCGGATCGACGATGTGGTGCGGGTCGCCCTCGCCGAGCGCGCGCAAGGCCTGCCATCGTTTCAGCGCCTCGCCGGCTACGCCATCAGCCGCGAACCGCTGCCGCGCACCCGGCTCGGCAAGTATCAGCGCTTTCGCTTGGCCGACATCTATCGCCAGGCCAGGGCCGGGCTCACACCCGTCCGATCGGCGCCACTCGGCGAGGCCGACCGGGCGCTGCTTGCCGGCTCGCCCGCGGCCGAGCTCTGGCAATGGTTGGGCGAGCGCTATCCCGGCAAGCAACTCCACCCCGACCTATCGCCCCAGCTCGATCTCGGCATCGACTCTCTCGAATGGGTTGGCATGACCATGGAAATGGCCGAACGCTTCGACATCCACTTCACCGAGGAAGACGCGGCCGGCATCCTCTCGCTCCGCGATCTGTTGCGCCTTGGCGGCCAGCGCCGCGCCGCCGCCCCACCGGTAGAGGGCGGGCCCGGCGCGCCACGCGAACGCGGGCCGATCGACACATTGACGCCAGACGAGGCCCGGTGGCTCGCGCCCGCCGGCGCCGGCCATCGCCGGCTTGGGCGCGTGCTGATGGGCTGTAATCGCCGGCTCGTGCGCTGGCTCTTCCAACTGCGCGTCGAGGGCTTGGAGAACCTGCCGCGATCGGGGCCGCTGGTGATTGCCTGTAATCATCTGAGCGACATCGATCCGGCGGTGGTCGCGGCCGCGATCGATGCCGACCGCCTGCAACGGGTCTGGTGGGGCGCCGAAGCGAGCCGACTGTTCACGACTGGGGCGGGCCGCGCGCTCGCCCGCGCCGGCCGCGTGTTTCCCGTCCAGGAAAAGCGGCCGGCCGCCTCACTTGCCTTCGCCGCTACCGTCTTGGCGCAAGGGGACATGCTGGTCTGGTTCCCGGAAAGCTGGCGCTCGCCCGATGGGCGCCTGCAACGTTTCTTTCCCGGCGTCGGCCATCTCGTGCACCAAACGGGCGCCAGGGTCGTGCCGGCCCGCATTACCGGCACCTTCGAGGCGATGCCGCGTGGTCGCCGCGTGCCCCGACTGGTGCCGGTCAAGATCGCCTTTGGGCCGGCCCTAGAGGCGGACGCGCTGGCCGAACAAGGAACCGGCGCGACACCGGCCGAGCGCATCGTCGACGCGCTCCATACTGCTGTGGCAAGCTTGGCCGAGGTGTGATCGTGTGGTTGGGAGACGGGCGATGGGATTGAGGCACGGGCTGGCAGTGTGGCTGGGAGCAGGGTTGCTGGTCATCGCCGGGGCGGCACCCGCCGGCGCGGCACCGGTGCGCGACCCGGCCATTCCCTGGCAAGCCTGGAGCGATGCCGTCTTCGAGCGGGCGCGCCAAGAGAACCGCTTCGTCCTCCTCAGCCTGCAATCCTGGTGGTGCCCCTGGTGTCACACCATGAACGAGGTCACCTACGCCGATCCGTCGGTGCGGGCCTATCTCGACCGGCACTACATCATGGTGCGGGTCGACCAGGACAGCCGGCCCGACATCGCCAATCGCTATGAGCGCTGGGGCTGGCCTGCCACGGTCCTCTTTGGCCCGGACGGGGGCGAGATCGTCAAGCTGCGCGGCTTCTACTCGCCCGAATTCTTCCTGCCGATCCTCGAAGAGACGGTGCAGGACCCGACCCCGGTCGACTATGGCGCACCGGGCGGTCCGGAGCGGGGGCCAAGCCGCGTCAAGCATTTGAGCGAAGCCGAGCGCGCCGAAATTTTGGCCTTTATGGACAAGGTCTGGGACGAGGAGAATGCCGGCTGGGGCAAGTCTAAATTCGTCGACCAGCCGACCTTCATCCACGCGCTCGAGCGGGCCAAGGCCGGCGACCGGGCGATGGCCGTCAAGGCTCGGCGGACGATCACCCAGCTCCGCCGCCTGATCGACCCGGAGACCGGCGCCATGTCGCAGATCTCGACCAAGCCGGACTGGTCGGAGCCCAAGCGGGAATTCCCTATGTTCGCCCAGGAAGCGGCGCTCAAGACCTTCAGTCAGGCTTATGCCTTGTGGGGCGATCCGGCCGACCGGGAGGCGGCCGAGCGGGTCTATCGCTTCCTCAGCCAGCGCATGATCGGTCCGGGCGGCGGGTTCTATTCGAGCTTCGGCATGGAGTTGGGCGAGCCGGGCGTCGATCGCAGCCAATATGCGCGGGAGAACGGCCAGGCGGTGGCCGGCCTCGCCGCCTATGCCATGGCGACGGGCAACGAGGCGGCGCTCGGCCACGCGATCCGGGCGGCGGGCTGGGTACTGGCGAACCGCGCCTTGGCCGGCGGCGGCTTCCGTCACGGGCCGAGCGATCCGGCCGGCCCCTATCTCGGCGATACGCTCGCCATGGGCCAGGCCTTCCTCCTCCTCTATCAGGCGACGGCCGATCGACGCTGGCTCGACCATGCCGTCCTCGCCGCCGAGTTTATCGCCCGGACGTTCATCGACCCGGCGACGGGCGGCTTCGCCACCACGGCGAGGCCGGCGGCGCGCCACCTCCAGGATGCCGTGAAACAGAAGGATGAAAATGTCGCGGCAACGCGATTTTTCAACCTGCTCGCCCAGCATGTGAGCAGCGCAGAATTCCGGACCATCGCCGAAACCGGCATGGGTTACCTCGCCTCGCTGCCGATCCTGGACGCGTATGGCTTTTTGCCCGATGTGTTGCGGCCGAGACCGAGCTGACCCATGAGCCCGTCAGGGTCACCATCGTCGGTGCCAAGGGCGACCCCGCCGCCGCCTTGTTCCGCGCGGCCCAGGCATATCCCTCCACCTATAAGCAGGTGGAATGGTGGGACCGCGCCGAGCCGAAGCTCGCCAGTTCGGCGATCGACTATCCCGACTATCCGGGTGCCGCTGCCTTCGCCTGCACCAGCAGCTTCTGCTCGCTGCCGGTGACGTCGCCGGGGGATGTGGCAACCGCCATGGATCGGTTGGAGCGGGTCATCAAGTGATGGCGGGCGAAGGAGGGAGTGCTATGACGGACCGGGCGTTGAGTTACGTGCATGGCGGGTCGACGACGCCCTTGATCGGCGCCACCATCGGCACTTTCTTCGACCGGGCGGTGGCGCGCTGGCAGGACCGCGAGGCTCTGGTGGTGCGCCATCAGGACGTGCGCTGGAGCTATGGCGAGCTTGGGCGGCGGGTCGACGATCTGGCGGCGGGTCTGCTCGCGGCCGGGCTCGAGCCGGGCGATCGGGTCGGCATCTGGGCGCAGAATTGCGCCGAGTGGGTGCTGTCCCAATTCGCCACCGCCAAGGCCGGGCTGATCCTCGTCAACATCAACCCCGCCTATCGCCGGACCGAACTCGACTACGCACTGAACAAGGTGGGGTGCCGGGCGCTCATCACTTCGCCCCGCTTCAAGTCCTCCGATTATCTGGCGATCCTTCGCGATCTGGCACCCGAGCTCGACCATTGCCCGCCCGGCGCGCTCGATGCCAGGGGCGTGCCGGCGCTCAAGCTCGTGGTCAGGTTGGGCGGCGAAGCGACGGCCGGCATGATGAATTTCGCCGACCTCACCCGCCAGGGTGGTAACGCCGAGCAGGAGCGGCTGGCCGAGCTGGCGCGCACGCTGCAATTCGACGATGCGATCAACATCCAATTCACCTCGGGCACCACCGGCTACCCCAAGGGCACCACCCTCAGTCACCACAACATCCTGAACAATGGCCATTTCGTGGGCGAGGCGTTGCGCCTGACGGAGCGGGACCGGCTCTGCATTCCAGTGCCGCTCTATCACTGCTTCGGCATGGTGATGGCCAATCTCGGCTGTCTTACCCATGGCGCCACCATGGTGTTCCCCGACGAAGCGTTCGACCCGAAGACGGTGCTGGCGACCCTCGCGGCCGAACGCTGCACCGCCATGTATGGCGTGCCCACCATGTTCATTGCCACACTCGACCATCCCGACTTCAAGGCGACCGACTTGACGAGCTTGCGCACCGGCATCATGGCGGGCGCGCCCTGCCCGATCGAGGTGATGAAGCGGGTGGTGAGCGAAATGCACATGCCCGAAATCACCATCGCCTATGGCATGACCGAAACTTCGCCCGTGAGCTTCCATAGCTCGATCGAGGACCCATTGGAGCGGCGAGTTTCCACCGTCGGCCGCATCCAGCCCCATATCGAAGTGAAGATCGTCGACGGCGAGGGCCGCATCCTGCCCCGTGGCGAAGCGGGCGAGCTCTGCACGCGCGGCTATTCGGTCATGCTCGGCTATTGGGGCGACGAGGCCAAGACGGCCGAGTCCATCGATGCCGCCGGCTGGATGCACACCGGCGACATCGCCACCCTCGACGCCCATGGTTATTGCAACATTGTGGGGCGCATCAAGGACATGGTGATCCGGGGCGGCGAGAACGTCTACCCGCGCGAGATCGAGGAATTCCTCTATCGCCATCCCAAGGTTCAGGACGTGCAGGTGATCGGCGTCGCCGATGCCAAATATGGCGAGGAGATCTGCGCCTGGATCAAGCTCCGGCCGGGCATGGAGGCAACCGAAGAGGAAATCCGCGCCTTCTGCCGGGGCCAGATCGCCCACTACAAGGTGCCGCGCCATGTGCGCTTCGTCGAGGGCTTTCCCATGACGATTACCGGCAAGGTCCAGAAGTTCGTCATGCGCGAGGCGATGGCGAAGGAACTGGGTGCCATGGCGGCGAAAACCGCGTGATGCCTATTCCTGTCCGATTTCCGGCTCATCTCCGTTCGACGGTCGCGGCAAGACGAGGTGACGGTTTATGAAAGCCAAGACATTTGATCGAAAATTCGATGCGGGTGAAAAGGTCACGGGCCAGCTTGATCTAGGTCGGGCTCGGCGGGTCGGCACCGACGCCAAACGCGTCAACGTCGATTTTCCCGCTTGGATGGTGGCGTCCCTCGACCAGGAGGCGCGCCGAATGGGTGTCACGCGCCAATCGCTCATCAAGCTCTGGCTTGCCGATAAGCTGGGGCAACGGAGTCCCGGTAAGCAATAAATCGGACCAAGGTGACCGTCCCTATCCGACGCCATTTTCGGGGAGCGGATTGCGAAGGAACCGGGCGGCGCGGCGGCGCAGACCGCCTGTTGCCTACCTGGATTGCGTCAGCGCGCACCCGCGGCGTCTTTCGCGGTTTCCGCCCATGGCCCGGTCTTCACCAAAGTCTTCGCGAGTGCCCGCTTCGCGACTTCGGTGTCGTAGTCGGCTTGCAGGCGCAACTACCAGTCATCGGAAAGCCCGAAGAACCGGCACAGCCGCAAATCGGTATCGGCTGTCACGGCCCGCCGGCCAGCCAGAATCTCGCCGATGCGCCGCGCCGGCACGCCGATCTCCGCGACCTGGCCGAACTTCACCGGATCGCTGCCGGCAAGCGGCTGCGCCGTGAACTCCACCGCGAGGGCGACCTCTGCGAGGGGATGGACGTCGCTGCGGGTCCGTCTCTTCTTCGAGAAAGGACAGAGCGAGGCGGCAGTCGTCGAGAACTTCACGAGCCTTATAGGTCACGACAAGGGGTCCTCATCCTGCCGCTCCGTCCGCACACCCCATCACGCAATCCTGCCCCGCAAGCTGTCCGCGAGCACCGAAAGGGCGTCGGCAAGCCGTCTCGCCGTTTCCGGTGGCGGCAGCGGCATCTTGAGGTTTTGCGCGCCGGTGGCCGGATCGCGCTCGATCCATGGATGCGCCGGAGCGTTGGGATCGTTGGCAGCCGCCAGAGCGGCAACGAACTGCGCGCCAACCCGTGCCAAGGCTTGCCACGGATCGGCGCCTGTATCGGGCGGTGATGGCCCCGACCCATCGGGCCGCGCGATCGCCGTCTCGCTCGCGCCAATTCTTGCATCCGCATTTACATCGTCCATGGACCCGGCGTCATCGGCGGTGACGAGGTTCCCCGCCTCCTCGCCCGGTGTCACAGCCTCACCCTCACCCATGCGCCCCGTGACGTTTCCCGCGTCCTTCATGAAGCGGGTGAGGCGCGAACCGCCGAGTGCTATCTCGCCACTGCCGCCATCGAGAATTCCCGCCGACAAGGAGCGTTTGAACGCCAGCACCGAAAGCATGCCCTCCTCGATGGTGCCCTTTGCCACGAAATTGATCACCTGCACCGGCCGTTTCTGGCCCATGCGGTGGATGCGCGCGATGCGCTGCTCGAGGATCGCCGGGTTCCACGGCAAGTCCATGTTGATCAGGGTCGACGCATGTTGCAAATTGAGGCCCGTGCTACCGGCGTCGGTGGAGAGGAACACGCGGCAGGCGGGGTCGACGCGAAACCGCTCGACCAGCGCCGGCCGCCTTTCGGATGGCACGCCACCGTGGAAACTGACGTAGCCCAGCCTGCGCGCGTCGAGGCGGCGGATGACGATGTCATGGGTTCGCCTCCACTGCGAAAACACCACCGCCTTGGCCTCGGGCTCGGCGAACAGGTCGTCGAACAGTGCCGCCATTTCGTCGGCCTTGACGCCATGGTCGGTTTCCTGGTCGAGCAGATAAGTGCTGTTGCACGACATGCGCATATTCTGCAAAGCACAGGTCAGCCGCCGCTGACGCGCGCCGCGTTGTCGCCCCGCCGCCCCGAGAACCGCTTGATCTCGCTCTGCCATTGGTATTTGAACGAGGTCGGGCAGATCACCAGCACTTTCGAGACGCTGAAATATTTGGCCAATATCTCGGCCGCGGCAATGGCCTGGATGGTCTTGCCCAAACCCATATCGTCGCCGATCAGCGCACGTCCCGCCCGCAGCGCAAACAGCGTGCCCTCGGCCTGATAGAGATAGAGCGGAACCTTGAGAAGGTTCGTCAGCTTGGGATCGGCGGCACCCAGCGGGAACAATTTGTCGAGCTTGAGTGCCCGCCGTTCCGCGTCGCGCCGAGTGGCGATGACGTCGAGCGCATCGTCATAGGCGCGCAACTCATGGCCACTCTTCGACACCCGAGCAACAAACTGCTCCAGTTCGCCAAACCGTTCATCCGGCAGCATGCCGTTGCGGCCCACGTCGAACAACTGGGCGGCGGCATCGCGTAACGCCGGTGGGCAATCCGTGCCGGCGCGAAAATACACGCCACGCCTGCCGTCATAACGCAAATACAGCTCGGAAAACGCCGCCCGATAGCCACGCGCGAATGCCGTCTTGGCGCCGCGCTTTTTCGTAAGCCGGGCGAGCGTGAATTCGACGTGCTTACAGGTGCCGAGCTCGCTGGTGGCGTAATCGGGGCATGTGCAGAAATTATCGCCCGGATGCAAGCCGCGTATTGCCACGCGATAGCTGGATTTCGAAATCGGATTGCTGACGCGAAACTCGGAGAAGAAGGGCTCATCGCTCAAGTTTTCGAGCCCGAAATCCTGCTCGCGGCCGAACTGCCGGCGTAAAACCCGTTGCCAGTCCACCGGGCGAAACACCGGCAGGCGGATGGCCGCGCGAGGGCTTCGGCTCCTTGTCCGGCTTGGCGGCGGATTTGTGGTTTCGGCGCTTGGGTGTCATCGAAATACATTCCGTTCGGCAAAAGTTTCTCGCGAGATATTGGTCTGGCATCCTACGCCAGAGCCGCTAAAAGTATCCAAAAAGCGCCGCCCCCCCTACTCCCACTCTATGGTGCGGGCCACTCTATGGTGCGGGGTGGCTTCGAGGCGATGTCGTCGGTCACCCGGTTGATGCCGCGCGCTTCGTTGATGATGCGGGCCTTGACCCGGCCGAGAAAGCCACGATCGAAGGGGTAATAGTCGGCGGTCATGCCGTCGGTGGAGGTCACCGCGCGTGGCGCGCCGGCAAGATCGGGCGCCTTAAGGAGGTCGGAGCCCGAGTGCCCCGAACCTCGCTTTGCTTCCTCAAAGCACGCCTTCGATATCGGTTTTCGAGAAATCATCGCCGACATACAGCAGGCGGCAGGCATGTTCCTTCGCCACCTCATAGGCGTAGCAATCCCCGAATTAGACCGTCTTATGGTCCAAATCAACGACCCCCAGAGGGGAATATCTCCCTACTCCCGCTCGCGTTTCCCGATGACGTTGCCATGGCCCCGAGGCGGGGATATTAGGCCTTCGAAATAATCGCAAAACGCGCGCCGTCATAGGCGCATCCGCGAAGACGGGTTCGGGGGCGATGCCGGTACGCATGCTGAGCCTGAGGGACTACCGCGCCGGCGCGTATTTACCGGTCAATTGCGGGGTCGGCGTATCGAAGCCCTTGTTCTGGCGATCGAGACGGGTCTCCCTGGACCAGGTGCGCTTGAGCTCGTCCTTCACATTGAAGGCGAACCGGCCGCACCCCTCGACCTCGAGCTCCACCTTGTCGCCATCCTGGAACGAACTCAGCCCGCGATGGTTGGTGCCGGTCGCCAATATGTCGCCCGGCTCAAGCGTGTGGATCGACGTCGCCCACTCGATGCAGCGCGGGATCTGGTGCGCCATGTCGCTGGTATTGAAGTTCTGCTTGAGCTCGCCATTGACCCAGAGGCGGACGGAAAGACGATGGGGATCGGCGATCTCGTCGGCCGTCACCAGATAGGGGCCGATCGGCGCGAAGGTGTCGCGCGACTTCATCTGGAAGAAGCTGTTGTTGGCGGGCACCAGGCCGCGCGCCGAGCCGTCGATGAAATTCACATAGCCGAACACATAGCTCATGGCGTCTTTGGCGGCAACCCGGCTCGCGCGCTTGCCGATCACCACGGCAAGCTCGGCCTCGCCCTCGAAGATCGTGGCGGGCACATCGGGCAGCACCATGGTATCGCCCGGTCCGATCACCGCGCCGGGTAGCTTGTGAAAGCCGTTGATCGGTGCCGGCGCCGAACGGGTACCGTCCTCCATGTAATTGACCGCCATGCAATCGATGGTGCCGGGGCGCGGCAGCGGCGGGCGCAAGCGGACACTGGCAAGCGGCACACCCGCGCCATCGGTCACCGCCTTCTCCAGGCGGCCGCGATAAGTGGCGAAGCGCTCGATCAGGCCGCCGATCAGATTGCCGGGCCCGGTATGCGGAATGTCGCCGACCACGGCCATGACATCGACGACCGCGTCGCCCTTCAGCACGCCCAATCGGAAATCGTTGAAATAGACCAGCTTCATGGCGTTCCCCTTGTATCGTCCAACCGGACGAGCGGCACTATACAGCCCCCCGCGCCGGCCGCAGAATAGGTGCCCGGAACACCCAAGACGAGGGGGAAATGCCATGCGCTTCCAGGACAAGATTGCCGTCATCACCGCCGTAGCCAGCGGCATCGGCCGCGCGAGCGCCGACATCATGGCGAGCGAGGGCGCCATCATCATCGGCATCGACAATGACAAAACGCGCCTCGACCGGGCGGTGGCCCAGATCAAGGCCGCCGGCGGGCGCGCCGAAGGCCGGATCGTCGATGCCCTCAATGGGGCGCTAGTGGACGCGGCCGTGGCGGACATCGCCGGCACCCATGGCCGCATCGACATCCTGCTCAACGCGGTCGGCGGCAGCACGATCATCGCCAAGCCGGCGGCCATCGTCGAGGAATTGACGCTCGGCGATTGGCAGCGGCTGATTCAGTTCAACCTGGATGGCACGTTCAATTTCTGCCATGCGGTGACGCCGATCATGAAACGCCAGGGGAGTGGCAAAATCGTCAACATCTCGTCGATCGCCGGCCGCGGCCTCAGCCCATCGAGCAGCACCGCCTATGCCGCCGCCAAGGGCGGCATCATCGCCTTTACCCGCAAGCTCGCCTACGAGCTCGGACCATCAGGCATCAACGTCAACGCCATCGCGCCGAGCCTGACGCTCTCCGAGCGCTTGCAGCCGCGCTGGCAGCAGCAGTCGCCCGACGACCAGGCTGCCGCCATTGCCCAGGTGCCGCTCCGGCGCATCGCCGAGCCGGCCGACCAGGCGCGCGTGATCTGCTTCCTCGCCTCATCCGACGCCGATTTCGTGACCGGCCTCACCATCGACGTCACGGGCGGAAATTAGGGGCGACCGGCGCAGCCACGACGCCGTGACGTTCGAGCTCGGCGGCCACCTGGATCAGTGCCGCTTCGCCCCAGGGCCGGCCGACGAGCTGAACGCCAAACGGCAGGCCCGGGCCCTCGATCGGCACCGAGAGCACCGGCAGGCCGATGAAGGACAAGGGCTGGGTGTAGATGCCGATATTGGGCCGGATCATGACTTCTTGACCCGCCAGCGTCATCGTCTCCTGGCCGAGTTCGGGCGCCGGGAAGGGTGTGGCGGGTGCCAACAATAGGTCCCAATCCGCCATCGCCCGGGCGACTTCGTCCCGATACCAGCGGCGGAAGCGCTGCGCCTGGAGGTACCAGCTTGCCGGTATCAGGGCGCCCGCCAAGAACCGGTCGCGGGTCATGGGATCGAAGTCGCCGGCCCGGACCTTGAGGTCGGCCAAGTGAAGGTTGGCGCCCTCGCTCGCGGTGATCAGCATGGCGGCGGCGCGCGCCCGCTCGGGCTCCGGCAAGATGACCCTCTGCCGGGCGCCGAGCGCCGCCGCCACTCGGGCCACCGCGGCATGCGCCGCCGCCTCGCCATGTTCGGCAAAATGGCCACCCGCGATGGCGATGCGGAGCCCACCGATGCCGCGCTCGAGCAACGGCAGGCTCGGCTCCGCCGGCCGCGCGGTCACGCCGGCATCGAGCGGATCGGCGCCTTGCAGCAGGTCGTAGACCTGGCCGATGTCGGCGACCGAGCGGGCGAGCACGCCCGCATGGTCGAGGCTCGCCGCGAACAGCATCATGCCGACGCGCGACAGGCGGCCATAGCTGGGCTTCAAGCCATAAACGCCGCAAAAACTTGCCGGCACCCGTACCGAGCCGTTGGTGTCGGAGCCAAGCGCCAACGGCACCAGGCCGGCCGCGACCGCGGCACCCGAGCCGCCCGACGAGCCGCCTGCGGTGCGGCTCAGGTCATGCGGATTACGGGTCGGGCCGTAATGGCTGTTCTCGGTGGTGAAGCCATAGGCATATTCGTCCATGTTGAGGGCGCCCATCGGCACGGCGCCCGCCGCCACCAGACGCCGGACGGCCGTGGCATCGCCGGCGGCTGGCGGCCGGTCGGCATGGATGCGCGAGCCCGCAAATGTCGTCACGCCCGCGATATCGAAGAGGTTCTTGACCGCGAAGGGCACGCCCGCCAAGGGACCCGGATCGCCGCCCACCGCCACCATGCGGTCGATCGCCTGAGCGGTGGCGCGGGCGCGCTCGGCTGTCACGACCGTAAAGGCATTGATGGCACCATTGTGGAGGGCGATGCGGGCGAGTGCTGCTTCCGTCACCGCGCCCGCGGTGAGCCGACCACGGCGGACCGCCGCGCCAATTTCGACCGCGGTTGCGGCGGCTCCGGTCATGGCTCGAAATCGGGCGCCGGGGTGAGCGCCTCGGCCAAGGGAAAGTCCGCGAGCCGGCCATGCACGCTCTCCAGGAACCGCACATAGCGAATAACGCCCGGCCGATGGGCCGGGTCGATTGCAAGACCGACGGCTGCCGCCATGGCATCGACATGCGCCTCGGCATCGAACGGCTTGTTCGTCATGGCCTGCTCCGAACTTCGCAACGCGACCAAGCTTAGACCAGCGGGCTCACCCTGCGCTACGCGGTATTGACAGAGTGGCCAGGTGCGAAAATAACAACGGGCGATGATTCCGTGAGGGGAAGAAGATCATGTGGTGGACAGTGGTGCTGGTGACGGTTACCGCATTGGGCATGAGTGCCCCGGCGTCGTCTCACGATCTGACAAGACTCGGCAAGGTCGACTTCAAGGTCGAGTGCAATGGGGCGGCACAGCCGGAATTCCACCGCGCCGTGGCGCTCTACCATTCATTCGCCTGGCCGGCGGCGACCGCCGCTTTCGAGGCCATCGCCAAGGCGGACCCCGCCTGCGGCATGGCCCATTGGGGCCGCGCCATGGTCATGCTGGACAACCCGTTCGTCTGGCCCGCCAACCTGCCGCCCCAGAAGCTCAATGACATCGATACCGCGCTCAAGGCCGCCGAGACGGCCGGGCTCAAAAGCCAGCGCGAGAAGGACTATGTGGCGGCGGTACGGGTGTTCGTGGCTGATCACGACAAGCTCAATCACCGCACCCACCTGCAATCCTTCGAGGACGCGCTGGGCAAGCTCGCCGCCGGCCACCCCGACGACAAGGAAGCCGCGATCCTGCATGCGCTGGTGACGTCCGCCAATTTCAATCCGGCCGACAAGGAATATTCCAACCAGCTCAAGGCGGCGCGTATCCTGGAGCCGATTTTCAAGGCCCACCCCGATCATCCGGGGGCCGCGCACTACATCATCCACAGCTACGACTATCCGCCGATCGCCAAGCATGGTGTGGCGGCGGCCAAGCAATATGCCGCCATCGCGCCGGACGCGCCCCATGCCCAGCACATGCCGTCGCACATTTTCACGCGCCTCGGCCTTTGGGAAGACTCGATCCAGGCGAACCGGGCGGCGGCCAAGTCGGCGGGTGACGCCGTGTTCGACGGGCATCATGCGCGCGACTATATGGTTTATGGACATTTGCAACTGGCGCGGGATCGGGCGGCGCGGCAGTCGACGGATGATTCCCGAGCCATGAAGGCCATCGATCATTTCGCCGCCTCCTATGCTTATGCCGCCATGCCGGCACGCCTCGCGCTCGAGCGCGACGACTGGAAAGCGGCGGCGGCGCTGCCGCTCCAGCCCGCAGCCGATAGCTATGCGGGGGAAAAATATCCGCAGTCGGAAGCCGTCAATGCCTTGGCGCGCGGCATCGACGCGGCGAAGAGCGGCGATGCCGGCGCCGCGCGCGAGCAGGTGACCAGGCTGTTGGCCCTTAGAGATACCGCCAAGGAAGCCAAGCTTTCGTACTGGGCCGACCAGATCGAGATCCAGGCGGCGGTTGTCGATGCGCTCGCGCTTTGCGCCGAAGGCAAGTCGAGTGAATGCGGCGCGGCGTTCGGCCAAACGGCGGCGCGCGAGGATGCGACCGAGAAGCATGTGGTGAGCCCCGGACCGATCCTCCCCGCCCGCGAGCTCTATGCCGATATGCTGCTCGAAGCCGGCAAGCACGGCGAGGCGCTCAAGGAATATGAGGCGGTTCTCGCCAAGGAGCCGAACCGCTACCGGGCGATCGCCGGCGCCATGCAGGCAGCCGATCGGGCCGGTGATCAGGCGAAGGCTCGAAAGTTCGCCGCCGATCTCGTTAAACAGGCGTCTGGCGCCGACAGCGAGCGCCCGTCCTTGACCCAGGCAAAGCAGCTTGCCGCAGCCAAGTGAAACCATGGGCGGCCGGCGCGGGCAACCGCTCCGGCCGCTCACTCGCCGCCTGTTGCATGCCGCTCTGTTAAGCGGCCTCCTGGTTCTCGCGGCGGCGGCACAGGGGGTGGAAAGCGATCCGATTGCCGTGCCGAAGGGCGGGTCGCGTGAGCGGGCCGTCACCCTCTATAATCTGGGCGTGAAGCTGATGGTCGAGCGGCGGTTCGCCCAAGCCCAGGAACAGTTCGAAGCCGCCTTGGCGGCCGACGAGCGGCTTGCCGAGGCGCACAACAATCTGGCGTTTAGCTTGCGCGTCCAGGGCGCGCAGAACTTCGAGCGCGCGCTCGGGCATTATAACCGCGCGTTGGAGTTACAGCCGCGCCTGGCCCGGGCCTATATGTATCGCGGCGTCCTCTATGTGCAAATGGGCGATCCGGCGCGTGCCCAGGCCGACCATGGGCGCCTCCTCGAACTCGACCCGGCGCTCGCCCGCACGCTCTTGGACGCCATTGAAGGGACCATGGCGGGCGACGGCTATGGCGGCCTGGCGCCGCAATTCGACTAATACTCAATCTCGCCGATATTGACCCCTACCGCCGCGCGGACTTGGTATAACGGCGCCGCATGACCGACAAGATCGACAGCCTTTTGCGTGGCCCGGCCCGGGTCGTCAATGTGGGCTTGCGCGGCTTCGCCGACGACCTTCATCGGCGCGGCGTTGCCGTCGTCGATGTCGACTGGGCGCCGCCGGCCGCGGGCGATCCCAAATTAGCCCGCCTCCTCGCCCGCCTCGATGGCGACGCGCGCATCGAACGCGCCAATCTGGAGGCTCTGGACCGGCTAATCGGTGGTGATCCGGTGCTTGTGGATGTCGTGCCCGCCGGCACGGTGATCCCGGGGCTCGGGGAACGTATGCTGCTGCATGCGGGCCCGCCCATCGACTGGCCGCGGCTTTGCGGTCCCATGCGCGGCGCGATCGCCGGCGCCGTCCTGCTGGAAGGTTGGGCGGGCGATCTTTCGACCGCGGAGCGGCTCGCCGCTGGGGGCGGCGTCCGGCTCGCCCCCAACCACGATCACGGTGCCGTCGGCCCCATGACCGGCATTATCACGCCGAGCATGCCGGTCTTCGTGGTGGAAAACCGGGCCTTCGGCAACCGCGCCTATTGTACGCTCAACGAGGGGCTCGGCCGGGTGATGCGCTTCGGCGGCAACGATGCGGGCGTGCTCGCCCGCCTCCGTTGGCTCGCCGATAGCCTGGGGCCGGCGCTCGGCAAGGCATTGCGTGCCTCGGGCGGCCTCCCGCTCAAGGGCCTGGTTGCGCGTGGCCTGGTCATGGGCGACGAGATGCACCAGCGCAACGCCGCCTGTACCAGCCTGTTCCTGCGCGAGCTGGCGCCGGCCCTGGCGCGCGCCGTGCCGGACGGCGAACATTTGGCAAGCCTGTTCGCCTTCATGGCCGGCAACGATCAGTTCTTCCTCAATATCGCCATGGCGATGGCCAAGGCGATCACCGATCCTATTCGCGGCCTGGCGCATTCGACCATCGTCTCTTGCCTCTGCCGTAACGGCACCGATTTCGCCATTCGCGTGGCGGGCACCGGCGACCAATGGTTCACGGCGCCGGCCGCCATGGCGAAGGGCCTGTATTTCCCGGGCTTCGCTGAAGGCGACGCCAACCCCGACATGGGTGATTCGGCGATCGTGGAAACGATCGGCCTTGGCGGCTTCGCCATGGCGGCCTCGCCGGCGGTCGCCGGATTCGTCGGCGCCGGTTCGGCCGCCGATGCCATCGCCTGCACCCGCCGCATGGGCGAGATCACCCACGGCCAGCATCGGGAATGGACCATTCCCAACTTCGATTTCGCGGGCGTTCCGCTCGGCATCGACATCCGCCGCGTGGTCGAGACGCGCATCCAGCCGGTCATCAACACCGGCATCGCTCACCGGGAGCCCGGCGTCGGACAAGTGGGTGCTGGCGTGGTGCTGGCACCGCTCGCCTGTTTCGACCAGGCGCTCCGGGCCTTTGGCGCGCGGGACTGGCCGGCATGAGTGACTTCGTCCCCCGGAATAGGGTGCGGCGCGGCCATTATGTCGACTCGGTGACGCTGATGCGGCTCTCGCGTGCGGCCGAGGCCATGGATGGCGTTCAGCGGGCGGCGCTCATGATCGGCAGCGCGGCGAACCGAGAGTTGCTGAGGGCGGCCGGCCTCTTGACCGGCGACGGCATGGCGGCCGGCCCGAACGATGTGATCGTCGCCGTTCTGGCACGCGATCGGGAGTCCGGCGAGGCGGCGCTACAGGCGGCCATGGCGCTGTTGGAGGCACCCGCCATGGCACGGTCCGGCGCCGGACCATGGCAGCCGCGCAGCCTGGCCGCGGCGAGCGAAGGCCTGGCGGGCGCCAATCTCGCCCTCATCTCGGTGCCGGGGGCCTTTGCGGCCGAGGAGGCGTGGAAGGCGCTCCGGCGCGATCTCAACGTCCTGCTGTTCAGTGACAATGTGCCGCTTGCCGACGAGCGCGCCTTGAAGGTGGAAGCGGACCGGTGCGGCCTCCTGGTCATGGGACCGGATTGCGGCACAGCCTTCATCGCAGGCACACCGCTCGGCTTTGCCAATGCGGTCGCCCTGGGAGGGATCGGCATCGTCGCCGCCTCGGGAACCGGCCTGCAGGAAGTCGCCACGCTGATCGACCGGCATGGCGGCGGTCTTTCCCATGGCATCGGCGTCGGCGGTCGCGACCTCGACGCCGCCATCGGCGGTATTGCGACGCTCGCCGCCATCGCCGCCCTCGATCGCGATCCGGGAACCATGCGCGGCATGCTGATTGCCAAGCCGTCGGCACCCGCCGTCGTCCAGCGCGTCGTCGAACGCCTAGCCCGAAGTCCGAAACCCTGGACCTTCTGTTGCATCGGCTCCGACCCATGGCCGATGCCTGCCCACGTTCGCCAAGCGACGACGCTGGTCGCGGCGGCGGAAGACGCGCTTGGCGGCATCGCCATCGGCACCGATTTCGACATGGCCCTGGAGGCGATGGCACTCGCCGCCAGGCTCGATACGGACCGGCGCCGGATCAGGGGCCTCTATGCGGGCGGCACGCTGGCCGCCGAGGCGCGCCTGATCATCGACGCGGATGGCGGGCCGGATGCGAGCCGGCACAGGCTCACCGACCTCGGCGACGATGCCTTCACACTCGGGCGCCCCCATCCGATGCTCGATCCCTGGGTGCGCCGCCAACCTATGGGCGAGGCGCTCGGCGATCCAACGACGGCCGTCCTGCTGCTCGATGTCATCTTGGGCTATGGCTCTCCCGATGATCCCGTGGCGCCGATCCTGGACGCCGTGGCCGGCGCCGATTCGTCCCGGCCCGTCGTCATCGCCTCGGTGTGCGGCACCGAACGGGACCCGCAGGTCCGCTCGGTTCAGGTGGCGCGCCTGGCGGCAGCCGGCGTTACCGTCGCGCCATCCAATGCCCACGCCGCCAATCTGGCGGTCAGGGTGGTGTCAGGCCGTGCCGCATAAGGCTCTGGCGACACACACCATGCCCGCCAAGCCATCCCAGCCGGACGTATGGCCGATCGCATCGAGGGCGGCTAGAGCGACCTCCAGGTCGGGTGTACCCGGCGTCACCAGCGTGGCCAGCATGTCGTGCAGCGCCGCCGCCCCTTCACCCTGGGTGGCGGCTTGGAGAAAGGCGAGACTGATACGGCCCGTTCCATGGGCCGCGAGCGGCAGCAACCAATCGGCGACATCGTCCGCGGCCCGTGGGTGGCCCAACGCCCGAAGCGCGATCAGGGCGCCCGCCAGCGCATCGTCGCCCGAAGGCGTCAGCCCGGGGCCGAGCCCGATCAGCCCGGCGGCCGCGGCATCGACGGCGAACGCCAGGCCCGTAAGCTGCCGGGTGATGGCAAGCGAGAGCGCAGCGAGGCCGACCCGCGCGGCGCGGCGGCAAGCCGCGTCGAACCCCCGCTTGCCGGCAAGCGGCCGGGCAACCCAGAATCCCAGGCCCTCGGCCGGCGCGGCACCGGCCGCGCGGCCGGCGAGTGCGGCGAGGCCCGCCGCTAAATCGCCTCGCGACCAGGCTGGCAACGTGGTGGGCCGCCAGGGCAGGGCGTTGGCGAGGTCGATCGGAGCGGCGCCGGCGATCAGGAGCCGATCGCCGGCCACACGATAGGCTGCGCCCGGCCCGATGTCCTGGCGATCCCAGGGCGGACATGCATCGACGAGAATGTTGAGCGGCCCATGCCCGAGCGCCGCCGGACCGATGCACGCCAGCCCGCCATTGCCGGCGGCCAGATAAAGGCTGCGCTCGAAGACGGCGAGGACGCTGCCGCCGCCGGCCCCGGCGAGCGCGTGCCGGGCGGCGGTGCCGATGGCGAGGGCGTTGAGAGGGGTGACCGTCACGCGATGCAGTCCATTGCCATTGCCGGAACAGGCACCTAGCATGCCCGATGCAACAACCGAAATCCCGGGAGGAGAAGCGATGAGCCGAATGGCCGTCAAGCGCGCCGGCAAGACCGAACCCAAACCGGACGGGCAGCCATGGGCGCACGATCTTTACGACTATTTGCGCAGCCAGAACGTCACCCAGTTCTCCTATGTGCCGGATGCGGGCCATCGGGTGATGATCGACCGGTCGCTGGCCGATCCCGACGCCTATTCGGTGCCGTTGGCGACCGAAGAAGAAGGTGTAGCACTCGCGGCCGGCGCCTGGCTTGGCGGTGGACGCAGCGTCGTCATGATGCAGTCGAGCGGGGTCGGCAATTGCATCAATTTCCTATCGCTCGTCAAGGGTGGCCGGTTCCCCTTCCTGATGTTCATCTCCATGCGCGGCGATTTCGGCGAAGGCAATCCGTGGCAGATGCCCATGGGCCAGGCCGTCGAGCCGATTCTTGCAGCCATGGGCGTGCTGTGTGTGCGCATCGACCGGCCGGAAGATGTGCTGCCGACGGCCAGCGCCGCCTTGACCATGGCCTATCAATCGGGCCAGGCGGTCGCCGTGCTGCTGACCCAGAAGCTCCTCGGCGCCAAGCAATTCTAAGGAGGGCCGGAACCATGGCACGCAAGACCGACGCACATGAGAAGCCGCCCCCGAGCAAAGACTTCACTCTCGATAGGCGGAAAGCGTTCCCGGCCCTGATCGGCGATCCGTCGGACGTCCTCTTCATCGCCGGCCTCGCCGGCACGGCCAAGGACGTGGCCGATATTTGCGGCAAGCGGAACAATTATTTTGCGCTCGCGGGCGTCATGGGTGGGGCCGTTTCCATGGGGCTCGGCCTGGCGCTTGCCCAGCCCAAGCGCCGCGTCATCGTGGCGACCGGCGACGGCGAACTCATCATGAATGTGGGCTCGCTCGCCGTTTGCGGCGTGATGAACCCGCCCAACCTCGCCATCGTCTGCGTCGACAACGGCCATTATGGCGAGACCGGCTATCAGAAGAGCCACACCAGCCAGGGCGTCGATCTGGAGCAGATCGCCATGGGCTCCGGCATCCGCATCACCCGCACCGTGAACAACGAGGGCCAGATCGTCGAAGCGGCGCGCCTCCTGCGTCAGTCGAACGGCGTGTCGTTCATCCTCTTGCGCGTGGCGCCGACGCCGCCGCCCTCGCTCAAGCGCGATCTCGACGCGGGCCGCGCCAAGGACGCTTTCCGCACTTCATTGCTGGGGGCGTGACGGCTGCCATGACCGAGACCGTTTATGACGTGGTGGTGGTGGGCGCCGGCAACGCGGCGCTCGCGGCGGCACTCGCCTCGCACGAGTTGGGCGCCAAGGTGCTGGTGCTGGAGAAGGCATCGGAAGCGGAGAAGGGTGGCAATTCATACTTCACCGCCGGCGGCTTCCGCTTCGCCCATGAGGGCCTGGCCGACGTCTCCCGGGACATATTGGTGGACCTCTCGCCCGAGGAGCGGGCGAAGATCATCTTGCCACCGCATGGCCGCCAGCATTTCTACGACGAGCTGATGAAGGTCACCCATCACCAGTCCGACGAGGACATGGCCTGGATGCTGATCGACCATTCCAGGCCGACCATGGGCTGGCTGCGCACCCATGGCGTCCGCTTTATCCCCATGTATGGCCGCCAGTCCTATCTGGTCGACGGCATGCATCATTTCTACGGCGGCGTGAACATCGAGGCGGTCGGCGGCGGCGCCGGGCTGGTGGAGGCGCTGATTGCCCGCGCCAGCCAGGTTGGCATCGAGATTCGCTACGATACCGGCGCCCACCGCCTATTGCAGAACCGGCGGGGCGCCGTCACCGGCCTCGAGATACGCACTCCCGAAGGCCATGGCGAAATCCAGGCGAAGACCGTGGTGCTCGCCTGCGGCGGCTTCGAGAGCAACCCCGAAATGCGCGTGCGCTATCTGGGCCAGGGCTGGGACCTCTGCCGGGTGCGCGGTACGCGGCACAATACGGGCGACGGCATCCGCATGGCGCTCGACATCGGCGCGCTTGCCTTCGGCAACTGGTCGGGCTGCCATTCCGTCGGCTGGGACATCAGCGCGCCGCCCTTCGGCGACCGTACCGTGCTCGACAATTTCCAGAAGCACTCCTACCCGCTTGGCATCATGGTCAACATCGAGGGCGAGCGCTTCGTCGACGAGGGCGAGGATTATCGCAACCTCACCTATGTGAAGTTCGGGCGCGCCATCATGGGCCAGCCGCGGCGGACGGCGATCCAGATCTTCGACCAGAAGACCATCGCCATGCTGCGCGGCGAATACCGCATCCGCCAGGTGACAAAGGTGGAAGCCGGCACCATCGAAGCCTTGGCCGAGGGCCTTGGCCTCAACCCCCAGGCGCTCGCTCGGACGGTCGCCGCGTACAACGCCGCTTGTCAGCCGGGCCAGTACAATCCGGCGATCCTGGACGGGGTCTCGACCAAGGGCATCACGCCATCCAAGAGCAATTGGGCGTTGCCCATCGACCGGCCGCCCTACCAGGCGTTCGTGACGACGACCGGCATCACCTTCACCTTCGGGGGGCTGCGCATCAACCAGCAGAGCGAAGTGCAGGACACGACCGAGCGCAGCATTCCCGGCCTCTACGCGGCGGGCGAGCTGGTGGGTGGTCTCTTCTACGAGAATTATCCCGGCGGCAGCGGCCTCATGGCCGGCGCCGTGTTCGGCCGGCTCGGCGGCCAGCAAGCCGCGCGCTACGCGCTCGGGCGCCGGAATATCTGACCGCGCGGGCGCCGCCGGCCCTAGGGCCGGCGGCGCCTATCCTCAGCCCAGAATGTCGCCGAACGGCACCCACTTCTCGCCATCGAAACGGATGAGCTGCATCTGCTCGATGGGCGCGAAATCGTTTGGCCCCGTGTTGAGCAGAATGCCCTCCACCATCATTGGCAATTTCAGGTTCTTGATGCTCGCCGCCTGCTTGATCAGGTTTTCGCGCGTCAGATCGTCGCCGCACTGGCGCAGCACATGCTCCAGGGTCTTGGCACTCAGATAGGCATAGACGTTGAACGGCTCGTTCAGCGCGCCGTCCGGATAATACTTCTTCATGAAGGCGAGCCATTCCTTGAAGTCCGGATGGTTCTGAATCTCCGGCTCGGTCGGGTCGATGTAATAGCGGCTGGAGATGATGCCTTTCGACTTTTCGAGGCCGGCCGGCTGGAGGACCGAGCCGATCGAGTTGGAGACATTGTTCAGGAATTGGGTTGGCTTCCAGTCGATATCATAGGCCTTGCGAACCGCTTGCGCCGCGAACTTCGGAATGGTGATGTTGAAGAAGGTATCGGCGCCGCTGCCCTTGAGGCTGATGATCTGGGAATCGACGGTCGCGTCGGTCACCTCGTAGGACACCTGCGCCACGACATATTGCTTCACCTTGTCGCCGAAGCCCGCCAGAAAGCCATGCAGATAGTCCTTGCCATAGTCATCGTTCTGATAGAGCACGCCGACCTTGGCGTTGGGATGGTTGCGCATGATGTAGCTGGCATAGATCGCCGCTTCGGTCTGATAATTGGGCTGCCAGCCGATGGTCCAGGGATGGTTCTTGGGGTCGTTCCATTTGGTGGCGCCGGTGGCAAGAAAGAGATGCGGCACCTTCTTGCCGTTGATGTATTTGTGGAAGGCGGTGTTGGTCGGCGTGCCTAGCGTCGCAAAGACGGCCAGCACCTGGTCCTGCTCGACGAGGCGGCGGACCTGCTCGACGGTCTTCGGCGGCGAGTAGCCGTCATCGAGCGTGATGAAGTTGACCTTGCGGCCGTTGATGCCGCCCTTTTCCTTGTTGAGCATCTCGAAATAGGCGGCCTGGGTCTTGCCGATCGTGCCGTAGGACGAAGCCGGGCCGCTATAGGGATTGGTGTTGCCGATCTTGATCTCGGTGTCGCTGGCGCCTGGCCCATATTTCTTTTGCGCGAGCGCCGGGTTGGCCCCGAGCGCGAGGCCCAGGACGGCGCCGAGCGCCAGCGAGGTTCGTCTGGTCAGCATCATGATTTCCTCCCGTTTCACCTATGCGATCACCGGCCGTATCGGCGCCGCAGCCACGCCCATCCACCGCCCAGCGCGCCGGCGACGCCACTCGGCATAAGATACATGAAACCGATCAGGAAGATGCCGTAGATCGCCCAGGGCGCGGCCTTGGAGATACTGTCGGCGACGTTAGGCACGAACTGGATGAAGAGGCCGCCGAACACCGCGCCGCTCAACGACGCGAGACCGCCGACGACGATGCCAACCAGCAGGCTGATCGAGAGAAAAATGGTGAAGCTGTCGGGTGCGACGAATTGAACGACGATAGCGCCAAGCGCGCCCGCGATGCCGGTGTAGAGCGCGCTCACGCCGAAAGTCAGTGTCTTGTAGAGGGCCACGTTGATGCCCATGGTCGAGGCGGCAATGGGATGGTCGCGTATGGCGACGATAGCGCGGCCGGTACGGCCACGCAGCAGGTTCCAGGCTATGACGAACATCCCCACCAGCACCGCCAAGGTGAAGTAGTAGAGCCATTGATCTTGGCTGACCGGCAGCCCGGCGGGTGGGTCGGGCTTGAAGATGACGATGCCTTGCACGCCGCCCGTCCACTGTTCCAGATGCTTGTATTTGAGAATCTGGGGCGCGGCGACGGCGAGCGCGAACGTGGCGAGCGCCAGATACAGCCCCTCGAGCCGGAGCGCCGGCATGCCGAACAAAAAGCCGACACCAAAGCAGAGCACACCGGCGACGGGCAGTGTTGCCCAGTAAGGCACCCCGTAGCGATCCATCAGGATCGCCGCCGTATAGGCACCGACGGCGTAGAAGGCGCCGTGGCCCAGCGAGATCTGTCCATTATAGCCGGTCAGCATATTGAGGCCGATCAGCGCGATGGCATAGATCAGCGCCATGGTGAGCTGGAAGACCCGGAAATCGGTCAACAGCAGCGGCAGCACGCAGGCAAATAGGAGTGCCGCCACGAGGCCGAGGCGCCGCCAGTGTCGTTGCTGGAGGGCGGCGGTCCTCATTCCTAGACCCGGGTCACGAGCTTGTGGCCGAAGAGGCCGGTCGGTCGCACCACCAAGACACCGACAATCAATACCAAGGCAACCGTAAGCTTCAGCTCGGTGCCGATCACATAGGCCCCGACGATATTCTCCATGACGCCGACCAGAAATCCGCCAACGACGGCGCCGCCCGGATTGTCGATCCCGCCGAGGAGCGCACCGGCAAATCCATAGAGCAAGATGCCAGCCATCATGTTGGGGTCGAGGAAGACGATCGGCGCCACCATGATCCCGGCAACCGCGCCTATTGCGGCCGCGAGGCCCCAGCCCAAGGCGCGCATCCAGCCGACGCGAATGCCAACCAGCCGGCTCGACGCCGGGTTCTGGGCGGCGGCGCGCATGGCAAGCCCGAGCGGGGTGAAGCGAAAGAATATGAACAGCAAGACCAGGACGACCAAGGTGACGGCGATGGCGCCGAGATCGTGCGAACCGATCAGCCGGTTGCCGAACGGCGGCTCGGCTGGGAACGGGCTCGGAAAGGTCTTGATGACATAGCTGAAGATCCAGCCAGCGACCGAGTTGAAAATCACCAGGAGGCCGACGAATACGATGACCGCGGCCAACACGTCGGCATCGTCGAACGGGCGGATGATCAGCCTCTCGATGACGATACCGCCGATAAAGGCAATCGCGAGGGTCAGGAAAAACGCCGGCCAGTAGGGAAGGCCGGCGTCCATGAGCGCCCAGGCGACATAAGTCGCGAACATCGCCATCTCGCCCTGGGCAAAGTTCACCAGATGGGTCGCCTGGTAGATCATGACGAGCGCAAGCGCCACGCTCGCATAGATCCCGCCGGTCGCAAGGCCGGAAAATACCTGGTGCGCGAGTTGTTCCATGGTGGTCCCGTCAATAGCCGAGATAGGAGCGGCGGATGGTATCGTCGTCGCGGATGGTGGCGGCCGACCCACCGATCACCACACGACCCGTCTCCAGGAGGTAGGCATGGTCGGCGAGCGATAGCGCCATGTTGGCGTTCTGCTCAACCAGCAGCATGCTGACTTTCTCCTGCCGGTTGACCGTCGCCATGATCTGGAAGATGTCGCGCACGATGAGCGGCGCCAGGCCGAACGATGGCTCGTCGAGCAGCAAGAGGCGCGGCCGGAGCATGAGCGCCCGCGCGATCGCCAGCATCTGCTGCTCGCCGCCCGACAATGTTCCGGCCTGTTGGCGGTAGCGTTCCTTGAGGCGCGGAAAGTAGCCATAGACGCGCTCGAAATCCGCCGCCACCTGGCGGCGGTCACGGCGTGTGTAGGCGCCGAGCCGCAGATTTTCCTCGACCGTCAAATGGACGAAGGTGCCACGCCCATCGGGCACATGTGCAACACCCCGCCGTACGATGTCCTCGGTCGCCCGGCCCTCGATGCGCTCGCCGGCAAGCTTGATCTCGCCGCCCATTCGCACCATGCCGCAGACGGCGCGGAGCGTGGTCGTCTTGCCGGCGCCGTTGGCGCCCAGAATCGCCGTGATGCCGCCTTCCTCAACGGCAAACGCGATGCCATGCAGGACGTTCGTCGGCCCATAGGCTGCCGTGAGCGCATTGACTTCGAGCAGTGCCGCCATCAGGCGTCTGTCCCCAGATAGGCGCGGATCACGTCGGGATCGCGCTGCACGTCGGCCGGCGAGCCGTCGGCGATCTTACGGCCGAAATCGAGCGCCACCACCTTGTCCGAGACGCGCATGACCAGGTTCATATGGTGCTCGACCAGGAGCACCGTCACCTTGAGCCGATCGCGAATCTCCGCAATCAAGGCGCGTAGCGCGTCGATTTCGTCGTGATTGAGGCCACCGGCGGGCTCGTCCAGTAAGAGTAATTTCGGCGCCGAGGACAGCGCGCGCGCGAGTTCGACGCGCTTACGTGTCCCAAAGGGCAAGTCCGCCACCCGCCGCTCGACGACATCCTCGAGCGAGAGGAAGGCGATCAGGTCGCGCACGCGCTCGGCCAGCGCCGCCTCTTCCCGGCCGACGGACGGCAGGTGCAAGGCATTGCCGAGGAAGCTGCTGGCGGTCTGGCTGTGGCCGCCGACCATGACGTTCTCCAGCACGGTCATGGTCTGGAATAGGGCCAAATTCTGAAACGTGCGGCCGATGCCCATGGTTGCTATCGCATGTCGGGAAGACCCCAAGATCGAGTGGCCCTGGAACCGGATGTCACCGGTGTCGCAGCGGTACAGCCGGCTCAAGCAGTTGAACAACGTGGTCTTGCCGGCGCCGTTCGGGCCGATCAGGCCGCAGATCTGGCCTTCCTGGACCTCGAACGATACTGTCTCCAGGGCGACGATACCGCCGAAGCGAACCGAAACGCCGTCAACCGCCAAGAACGGGGCCGCTGCCGTCATTCGGCGGAGCCGCGGCCGGTCGCGCACCCTGTCGTCAATTCACATCCCTCCCCCAATCCGCCCCGCGCCGGGTAACCCCGGTCATCGTTGAAGATTAGTCGGATTTGGCTCCCCGAGGCAATTGCGACCGGCAGTGGAACCCGAGTCCGATTGGATATTTGAAACACTTGTATCTTTTATGATAATATTTGATACACTTTTTCCCTGAATGGAGCGCGGCCGAGCCAAGCGAAACCCCGGGAGCGGAGGACAAATGGATGCGGTGGGTAACACGCGAACGACCGAAGATCGACCGCATCGCCTGTCCATGGCTGGTGGCACGATTCATCGACCCGGAGGCGGAATTTCTCTATGTGCCGGCGGGTGACGTGGCGCGCGTGGCGGGGGAAACCGGCGCCATTCCGTTCGACATGCCCGGCGTTGAGTTGGGCCACCATGGCGCCGAGTGCAGCTTCGATGCCTTTCTCGCCAAGTACGGAGCGACCCATCGGCTCGATGATCCGGCCTTGCACGAGATGGCGATGATCGTGCGCGGCTCCGACACGGGCCGGCCCGAACTGGCGCCGGAAGCGGCCGGCCTGCTGGCCATTTCCCAGGGCCTCTCGCTGCTCTACCCGGACGACCATGCGATGCTGCGCCAGGGCATGCTGGTCTATGACGCCCTCTATGCCTGGTTCAAGCAGACAACGGCGCGCTAAAGGACGGCGCGCTAAAGGGGAGTGTCCGACTTGGCCATCGATTTCGCGGTCGCGCTGCCGTTCATCCTGTTCGCGATCGCAACTTTCCTTGGCGCCGTCGTCGCCGTCGTTGCCGGGTTCGCCTTCGGCCTTGTGGCGGCCGGCATGTGGCTGCATGTGTGGACGCCACTGCAATCGGCGACCCTGGTGGTCGGCTTCGGATTTTTGATCCAAGGGCTCGCGGTCTGGCGCCTGCGCCATGCCCTCGACCTCAAGCGGCTCTGGCCGTTCGTCCTGGGCGGCGCCTTGGGCGTGCCGCTTGGCGTCGAATTGCTGCGCTGGCTGCCGGCGGCTTCCTCGTCCTCTATAGCCTGTACAGCCTGGTGCGACCGAAGCTTGCGAGCGCTGCGGCGGCCGGCCGCTGGGCCGATGGCGGCATCGGCGTCGCCAGCGGCCTCATCGGCGGCAGCACGGGCTTCAGCGGCATCCTGCCGACCATCTGGTCGGGGCTACGCGGTTGGAGCCGGGACGAGCAGCGGGCGGTCTTCCAGCCGGTCGCCGTCGCGATCCATGGTCTGGTGCTGGTCTGGGCCGGTGGCGTCGGCGCCATCGACCGCGCCACCAGCCAGCTTTTCCTGATCGGCCTGCCGGCCGCGATTCTCGGAACTTGGCTCGGGCTCAAGCTCTATGGCCGGCTCGACGAGGCTGGCTTCCGCAAAGTGGTGCTCGGCCTGCTGCTCGTCTCGGGCATCGCACTGGTCCTGTAGCCCGGGTCCGGGTTAGACTCGCCGCAACGCCAAGAACAGCCGAAGGATGCGCCCATGCTTGCCATCGCGGACGCGCCGATCGCCGAGCCCTCAGCTTGGCTTGCACCGGAGATGGCCCGCGACAAGTCCTGGATCTGGACGATCCCGGAGGCGGGCGTCAAGGAGTTGGAGGCCGCCATGGGCGCCCTCAAGGCACGCGGTCTCTCGCCCGAACTAACCGGCCGGGCGGATTTTCCGCTGCCCTCGATGGCCGGCGACTTGCGGCGCCTCGCCGAGGCCATCGAGGATGGTCGCGGCTTCCAAGTCATTCGCGGCATCCCCGTCGACCGCTACAGCGATGCGGAACTCAGGCTGCTCTATTGGGGTCTTGGCCTCTATTTCGGCACACCCGTCGTGCAGACCAAGGACGATGACTGGTTCATCGACGTGCGCGACGAGAGCAAGGCTTACGACAAGAATACCCGCGGCTATCACAGCCGCGATCGGTTGCGCTTTCATTCCGACGGCGCCAACATCGTCTCGCTGCTCTGTATCAACAAGGCCAAAGAGGGCGGCTTGAGCTCGATCGCCTGCTCGGCGGCCATCTACAATGAAGTGCTGGCGAACCATCCCGATATCCTGCCGATCCTCTATAAGGGCTTCCCGCATGATCGGCGTGGCGCCGAGCCCGAAGGCGAGCCCCGGCTCTCGCCCTGGAAACTGCCGATCTTTTCCTTCCCCAATGGCCGTTTCGCCTGCGTCTATGATCGGGGCTCGGCCGAGTGGGGGTGCGAGCGCTGGGGACGACCCATGGCGGCGGCGGAGCGCGCCGCCTTCGACACCATGGACGGGTTCGCCAACGACCCACGCTTCCGCGTTGACATGGATCTGGAGCCGGGCGATATCCAGCTCCTCAATAATTTCCTGATATTGCATTCGAGGACTGCCTTCCTCGACCATGACGACCCGGCGCGCCGCCGGCACCTGTTGCGTCTCTGGATCACCGTGCCGGAGAGTAGGCGCAGCGCGCTCAACAAGCTGCACCTCTATACGCGGGCGCCCATTCCGACCGACATTCCCATCGAGCGCGTCGCTTAGGGATTAGAGTCTCGTCGACAACCAGATCGCGAGGCGCGAGGCGCCCTTGACCGCCTCGGTCAAGAGGGCGTGGGCCGGTGCGTCGCTGGCGCCATGGGCAAGCGCCGTGTCGCGGTGCGCCAGCTCATCGGCGCGGCACTCGGCGATGGTCTGGCGCAACGCCGCCTCGTCGTCGCCAAGCAGGGCGAGTTGCTCGCCATAATGGGCGTCGATCACTTCCTCGACGGCGACCGTGCAGGCCATGGCCGCGTGCTCGCCCATGAGCGCGGTTGCCGCACCCAGCGCATAGCCGGCCACATGCCAGAGGGGCGAAAGGAGGGTCGGGCGCACGCGCCGGTCGGCCGCCAGCCGGTCGAAGGTCTGGCGGTGCGCCTGCTCCTGCGCCGCCATATGGCGGATGATTCCGGCAGTAGCGCTTCGGCCGAGTACGGCAAGCTGGCCCTCATAGATGCGCACCGCCCCCCGCTCGCCCGCCTGGTCGACACGGATCATGCCGTGGACGAGTGCGCGCGCCGTCGGGTCGCCGGGGAGACGCCCGGCGGCCGTCGCGCGTGCCACGCTCTCGTTCATGCTTCTCTCCCGCGCCACAACCGAGCCGCGCCGATCGCGCCGAGCACGGCCAGCACCACGGACGCCAGAAAGTTATACCCGGCCATGGAAACCCCGAACAGCGACCATGGCACGTCGTCGCAACGGGCGACCGGCCGGCCCATGATCTGGGCGCGTAATTCCTCGAGGGTGGCGGGTGTGCCGCCGCCAGCGCAGTGGGCGAGCCCCGGCCACCAATGCCGTTCGACGCCCACATGGAAGCCCGCGATACCGGTGCCCGCCAAGAGGACGAGGCCGGCCAAGCCCAGGGCGGCGGAAGCGAGCGCCGGCCGGCGGGCGCCAAGCACCCAGGCGAGGCACGCCAGCGGTGCCGCGAGCCCATGCGGATAACGCTGATAGAGGCAGAGTTCGCAGGGAGCCAGGCCGCCCGCATACTGAAAGAGCAGCGCCGCGCCAAGCAAGCCGAGGCTCGCCGCGCCGACAATGACGGCAATGATGCGCGCGTCCCGCCCCATGGCATCGGTATAGCGCGGGCGGGCGGGCGCCGCTACAGCCAGCGGAGCACGACGAAGCCGCCCACCAGGGCCACCAGAAAAGCGGTCGCGACCCAGGTCATATAGCTTTTGATGAAATGGCGGATCGAGGGGCCAAAATATTTGAGCAACGCCGCCACCAGGAAAAACCGCCCGCCACGGGTTGCAATCGAAGCCAGGCTGAACGCTAGCAGGTCGAATTTGGCGACGCCGGCCGCGATGGTCACGAGCTTATAGGGAATGGGCGTCAACCCCTTCACCAGGATGACCCAGGTACCCCACTCGTCGAATTCCAGCTGGAAGCGGAGGAACGCCGCCTGATAGCCGTAACTCTCGACGATCAGCCGGCCGACGGTCTCGTAGAGGAAAAATCCAAGGGCGTAACCGGCAAAGCCGCCGAGCACCGAGGTGACGGTACAAACGAGCGCGATACGCCAGGCGCGGTCGGGCCGGGCAAGCACCATGGGCACCAGCATCGCGTCGGGCGGAATCGGGAAGATCGAGCTTTCCAGGAAGCTGACGGTGCCGAGCGCCGCCAAGGCATGGCGATGGCCGGCGAGGCCCAAGGTCCAGTCGTACAGTCGTCGCAGCACGAGCCCCCGCCATCCGCCCCGGGACATGCCGATCAGCAGAGCCGATTGACGCCGTCGAAGGCGGCAGTCTTATAGCATTCGGCGAGGGTCGGATAGTTGAAGACCGTGTTGACGAAATAGTCGATCTTGCCACCCAGCGCCAGCACCGCCTGGCCGATATGCACCAGCTCGCTCGCCCCTTCGCCGAGGATGCTGACACCCAAGAGCTCGCGAGTTTCCATGTGGAAGATAAGCTTCAAGAGCCCGGTGGAATCGCCCAGGATCTGGCCGCGCGCGATCTCACGGTAGGCGGCCTTGCCGACCTCGTAGGGGATGCCGGCCTCGGTCAGCTCTTCTTCGCTGCGGCCGACGAACGAGATCTCGGGAATGGTGTAAATGCCATAGGGAAAAAGCGCCGGGCTGCTATTGGTCTTGACGCCGAAGGCATGGCAGGCCGCGAGCCGCCCCTGTTCCATGGATGTCGAGGCAAGGCTTGGGAAGCCGACCACGTCGCCGACCGCGTAAATGTGCGGCACGCTGGTCTGGTAGTGCTCGTTGACATCGATGCCGCCGCGATTGTTGACGGCAACGCCAGCCGCGCCCAGGTCGAGCCACTCGGTGGCGCCGGTTCGGCCGGTGCAGCAGAGCACCGCGCCCATCATGATATGTTTGCCGCTCGCCAGCTTGACGCGCACGCGCTCACCCTGATCCGTATCCAGGAGCTCGATCGAGGCCACTTCCTCGCCGAGACGGAGCGTCACGCGGTTCTGGCGCATATGGTAGGCCAGCGCATCGGTGATCTCGCCGTCGACGAAGGGCAGCAGGCGCGTCCGTTTGTCGATCACGGTGACGCGCACGCCGAGCGAAGCGAAGATGGTGGCATATTCGCAGCCGATGACGCCCGCGCCGATCACGGCAAGCGTGCGCGGCAGCGTGTCGAGCGCCAGGATGTCGTCGCTGGTGAAGACGCGCTGGCGGTCGAAGGGGATGCCGCTCGGACAGTACGGCACCGTGCCGACCGAAATGACGGTACGATCCGTGGTCACTTCGCGAACGCCGCTGCCGTCGCTGAAGTCGAGGCGAACGGTATGGGGACCGGCGAAGGCCGCGCGCGCCGTTAGGAGGTCGACCTTGTTGCGCTGCAACTGATGGCGCGTCACGTCGATTTCGTTCTTGATGACGTAATCGGTGCGGTAATGCAGGTCCGCCATGGTGATCTTCTCTTTCACCGTGTAGGACGCGCCATAGACGCCTCGCTCCCGATAACCGGACAGATAAAGCGCCGCCTCGCGCAACGTCTTGCTGGGGATCGTGCCGGTGTTGATGCAGGCGCCGCCAACCACCGCCTTCTGCTCCGCGACGGCCACGCGTTTGCCGAGTTTCGCGGCCTGAATGGCCGCGCGTTGGCCGGCGGGTCCGGAACCGATCACGAACAGGTCGTAATCGTAGTCCGTCATTGTGGTCTCCAATTGCCTGCGCCTTGATCTGTGTCGACGCCGGAAGCCTAGCCCTCGGTGATTGCGAAAGAATTAACTTGAACGGCGGGCGGCCCGTTTATCATTGCCGGGTGAACATGAAGGTTGGTGCCTTGGCGCGACCCAAATTCCTGGTGACCGTCTTCGATAGCCTGCGCCCGGACATGATCGGGCCGGAACTGATGCCGACGCTCGCGGCGTTCCTGGGCACGGGCTGCCGCTATCCTTCGGCACGCGCCGTTTTTCCCTCGGAGACCCGGGTCAACACCGCCACTATCGCCACGGGCGCCCATCCGGGCGGCCATGGCATCGTCGCCAACGTCTATCACGACCCCGCCCTTCCAGACGGGCTGCCATTCAATACCGCCAAGGCCGATCGGCTCGCCGCCGCGCTCAAGGCCCATGGCCCGAACCTGGTATCGGTGCCGGCGCTCGGCGACCTGTTGGCGGGGTCGGGCCTTACCTTCGCGGCGATCAGCGCGGGTTCGCCCGGCAATGCCCGCTTCATCAACCCTCGGGCCGAGGCGCTCGGCCAGGCGACCTACTCGGTGCATGGCGCGGGCGCGTCGAGCCCCGCAGCCCGGTATGACGACGTTGTGGCACGGTTCGGCCCACCACCCGCCGCCGCCATCCCGAACCTGGCGCGTTGCCGTTATGCGACCGACGTGCTGCTCGGCACCATCCTCAAGGAGCCCCTGCCCGATGTTGCGCTGATCTGGTACTCCGAGCCCGACATCAGCTACCACTATCGGGGCGTCGGTTCGCCGGAAAGCCAGGCCGCCATTACCGGCGTCGACCGGGAGCTCGCCCGCATCCTGGATTGGTGGCGCGCCTCGCCCGAGCATGACCGTATCCAGATCGCCGTGCTGTCGGACCATGGCCAGGTGATGGCGCGCGAGCGTCTCGACGTGGTGGCGGCCATGCGCCAGGCGGGTTTCCGGGTGGGCGAGCGGCTCGAGCCCGATGTCGACTATGTGTGCGTGGCCGCCTCAAGCGGCAATGTGTTCGTGCGCGATGGCGCCCCCCGGCGCATCGCTCGCCTGGTTTACTGGCTCCAGGAGCGCCCTTGGTGCGGCCTCTTGTTCACAGCCGGCCGGAACGCGGTCGAGGGCGCGGTGCCGGGCAGCTTTGCCCATCGTTTGGTGCGGGCGACCCACGGCCGCGCGCCACATATTTTCTACACGCTGGCGGCGGACGATGCGGTCAATCCCTTTGGTCTCGATGGGACTTGCTTCTACTGGGCCGGCGACGTGCCCGAGGGCGGCGGCGTGCATGGCGGCTTGCACCGGCGCGAGCTGGCGGTGCTGATGGGGTTCGCGGGCTCCGGCTTCCATGTGGGCGCCGAACCGCCGGCACCCGCCGGCCTCGCCGATGTGGCACCCATGATCCTGCATGCTCTCGGCCTTGCCATCCCCGCTTCGATGACCGGCCGGGTGCTGAGGGAGGCATTTGTCGGCGGCAGCCAAGCTTCGGATATTTCGGCCGCGACACTCGAGGCCAGTCATGGCGCCTATTGCCAGAGCCTCGCGACCAGTGCCGTGGCCGGGCAGATCTATCTCGACGGCGGCACGCGTTCGCCTACAAAGTGAAGGTCGCGGTCTGGTCCATAAAGTCGTGAAAATGGACGACGGTGCTGTCCTGATCCACCAGGACCACCGAATAACCGGCGGGCTCCAGGCTGCCCGGAACCTTGTCCACGATCTCCAAGTCGAGGGCGACCTGGTGGCTCGGCCCACGCACGCAACTGAACGGGATGCCGCGCCAGCTTCCGGCGAGCGGGCGATGCAGATGGCCGAAAAACATGTGCCGGATATTGTCATACGGGGCGAGCAGGGCCGCGAATTTCTCCGGTTCCTGCAAGGCCGACTGGTCCATGCGCTTGATGCCGACCGGCATCGGCGGATGATGCAGGAAGAGCAAGATGGGCATGTGCCCGGCCTCGGCGAGCCTGGCCGCCAGCCAGCCTCGCCTCGCCTCGCATAGGCGGCCATGGGGGAAGCCCTTGTCGTGACTATCGAGCAGGATGCAACGGAACCCGTCCCGGTCGAAGACCGACTGAACGAAGCCGTTCTCATCCACCACCTGGCCGGGAAAAGCCTGGCGGAAATTGTCGCGGTCGTCGTGATTGCCGAGCATCAGCCGCCACGGCATGCGCAAGGCGCCAATCGCATCGCCGAAGGCGCGGAAGGCTTCCGGCGTACCGCGATGGGTGATGTCGCCCGTCACGATGCAGAAGGCCGCATCGGCGTGGCGCGCATTGACGTCGGCGACGCACGCCTGCAACCGCGCCAGGGGATCGAGGCCGTAGAGCCGGGCACCCGGCTCGATCAGATGGCTGTCGGTGATCTGGATGAACTTCATGACCCCTCCTCGACAACAAGCTGGACCCGGTCGCCGGCGAACCGCGCCACGCCATATTCGATGGGCGCTCCGGCGGCGTCGACATTGACCGCCTCGGTCACCAGCACCGGCCGATTGGCCGGCTGTTGCAGGATGCGCGCCTCGTCGGCCGATGGCATGCGCACCGTAATACGCGTGAGCTTCCGCGTGTAGTCGGGGACGCCACAGGCGGCAAGCGCGCGGCTGATGGAGCGGCTCGCCTCGTAAGCCCGGATCAGACCCAGAAAACGCGCCGCCGGAAAATGATGGGCGCCAAGGCCGAGCGGCCTGCCGTCCGCCTCGCCCAGCGTCTCCAGCATGACGACCGGCGCGTTGGCTGCGATCGCTAGGGCCTCCGCCACCTCGGGACTTGCCGGCAGAGTCAAGGCGCGCAACAGCCGATCGCCCGGTGCCCGCTCGGCCCGCGCCACATTCTCGCTGAAGCGGGTGCGCCGGCCGAGCGGGTAATCCACCATATGCTCTTGAACGAAGGTGCCGCGACCCTGCTCGACCCTGAGCAGGCCGCGCTCGGCGAGGCCCGCCATGGCGCGGCGAATGGTGTGCCGGTTGACGGAAAACCGTGTTGCTAAAGCCACTTCCGTCGGCAGGCGTGCGCCGGGTGGGTGTGCTCCCTGGGCGATCTCATCTTCGAGCACGGCCTCGATCTGGCGCCAGAGGGTGAAGCCGGCGCCGCGCTCCAGATTTAATCCAGCCACCGTGTCAGACCTTCCCCGCGGCTCCGCGCCGTCACAAGCATGTCGCCCAAGCCTGCTTTACTTTTCGGCCGAGCTTCGGCACTCTATCGGATTAGATATCCGGATGTATAGATGAATTCGAGCTTTTGTCTAGGGGGTATTCGTGACCATCGAGCAATCGAACGGCAATTCGGCCGCCGCCGAGACGGTCCTGCGGCAGCACTGGATATCCGTTCTTGCCAAAGCCAATGGGCGGGCGTTGGAATTGGCCTATGGGGACCTGGCCGAGCCACCGAGCCATGAACGCCTCAGAGGCCCCGAGACTGGCATGGTGATGGTGCGCGGCCGGGCCGGCGGCAGCGGCGACCCATTCAATCTCGGCGAGATGACCGTGACCCGCTGTACCGTTCGCCTGGCCGATGGGCAGGTGGGACATGGCTATGTCGCGGGTCGCGACAAGCGCCATGCCGAGTTGGCGGCACTCTTCGACGCCCTGCTCCAGGACCCGGCTAGGCGGCCGAGCCTGACGCGGAGCCTGATCGAGCCGCTGCTCGCGACCCAAGCGGCCATTCTGGCCGAACGCGCCCGCAAGGCGGCCGCCACGAAGGTCGAATTCTTCACCATGGTCCGGGGCGAGAGCTGACATGGCGGTGACCGGTCCGAGGCCGGGCTTTACAGCCCCCGTTCTTGCCTGCCAGCAGACATTTCGGAGCCTGCTGACGGCCATCGCCCATCCGGGCCGGGTCATGGCGGTGGGGACGCCGCTCGATCCGCCTCTGCCGCTCGGGCTGGCAAGCGCCGCCATCCTGCTCACCCTCGCCGACATGGAAACGCCGATCTGGCTCGGGGGCGCGGGTGAGGAAGCCGCCCAATTCCTCCAATTCCATTCGGGCGCGCCCATTGCGAAGGAGCGTGCCCAGGCGGTCTTTGCCTTTGTCGCACGCGCCTCGGACCTGCCGCCGCTCGTGCATTTCAACGCTGGCAGCGACGCCAGCCCCGAGCGGTCGGCGACGCTCATCATCGAGGTGGACGGTCTCGTCGCCGGCCAAGGCCGGCGGCTCGCCGGACCCGGCATAGAGGGCGAGACGCGCCTTGATGTGGCGGGTCTCGATGGCGGCTTCTGGGACGCCTGGCGCCGAAACGGTGCGCGCTTTCCCATGGGCGTCGATGTGATCTTCACCGCCGGCGACCGGCTGGCGGCCTTGCCGCGCACGACGATCGAGAGGAGTTGAGCCATGTATGTCGCGGTCAAGGGCGGCGAGCGCGCCATCCTGAACAGCCACAAGCTCCTCGACGAAGAGCGGCGCGGCGATCCCAGGGTCCCCACCCTCGGCCTCAATCAGATCGAACAGCAGCTCGGCCGCGCCGTCGACCGGGTCATGACCGAGGGCGCGCTCTACGACCGGCACTTGGCGGCGCTTGCCATCAAGCAGGCCCAGGGCGATCTAGTCGAAGCGATCTTCCTGTTGCGCGCCTATCGCACGACCTTGCCGCGCTTCGGCTATGGCGTGGCCATCGACACCGCCGCCATGGCCATACGGCGGCGCATTTCGGCCACCTTCAAGGATTTGCCGGGCGGCCAGGTGCTGGGCGCCACCTTCGACTACACCCATCGCCTGCTGGATTTCAGCCTGGCGGGCGAGCATGACTCGCCGCCCGCCGCGGCCGTCGGACCGGCGCCCCTCGATGCGGCCATGCCGCGCGTCGTGGATTTGTTGAACCTGGAAGGGCTGATCGAAGAGGAGCGCCCCGACCCCGCCAAGGATAGGGTCAGCGACCTGACGCGAGAGCCGCTCGGCTTTCCGGCCCCCCGCGACATGCGCCTCCAGAATCTGGCGCGCGGCGACGAGGGCTTCCTGCTCGGCCTCGGCTATTCCACCCAGCGCGGCTATGGCCGCAACCATCCCTTCGCCGGCGAAATCCGCGTGGGCGAAGTGGCCGTGGCCTTCGTGCCCGAGGAGCTTGGCTTTGCCATCGAGATCGGCGAGGTCACCCTGACCGAATGCCAGATGATCAACCAGTTCAAGGGCTCGAAAAGCCATCCGCCGCAATTCACCCGGGGATACGGTCTCGCCTTCGGGCACTCGGAACGCAAGACCATGGCCATGGCCCTCGTCGACCGGGCGCTGCGCGGCCAAGAACTCGGCGAAGACGGAGAGGCACCCGCCCAGGACGCCGAATTCGTGCTCTATCATTCGGACAATGTGGAGGCATCGGGCTTCGTCCAGCATCTGAAGCTGCCGCATTATGTCGACTTCCAGTCCGAGCTGGTGATGGTGCGCGCCATGCGCGCGGCGCAAGGGGAAGCGGCGGCCGATGACTGACGAGAGCGATACGGCCGGCGAGAACGGCTACAATTTCGCCTATCTCGACGAGCAGACCAAACGCATGATCCGTCGCGCCATCCTGAAGGCGGTGGCGGTGCCCGGCTATCAGGTACCGTTCGGCAGCCGCGAGATGCCGCTTCCCTATGGCTGGGGCACCGGCGGCATCCAGGTGACGGCCGCCCTGATTGGCCCCGACGATGTGCTCAAGGTGATCGACCAGGGTGCCGACGACACCACCAACGCCGTCAGCATCCGGCGCTTCTTCGAGCGCACGGCCGCTATTGCCACCACGACGCGCACCGTCGAGGCGACCATCATCCAGACCCGCCACCGCATCCCCGAGACGCCCCTCGCCCCGGGCCAGATCCTGGTCTACCAGGTGCCGCAGCCCGAGCCCTTGCGCCGCCTGGTGGCGAGCGAGGTGGAGACCCGGACCATGCATGCGCTTGAGGAATATGGCGTCATGCATGTCCGCCTCTATGAGGACATCGCCCGGCACGGCCGCATCGCCACGGCCTATGATTATCCGGTCAAGGTGAACGGCCGCTATGTGATGGCGCCCTCGCCGATTCCGAAATTCGACAATCCGAAGATGGACCGGAACCCGGCGCTCCAGCTCTTCGGCGCCGGCCGCGAGAAGCGCATCTACGCCGTCCCGCCCCATACCAGCGTCAAGAGCCTGGACTTCGACGATCATCCCTTCGAGATCGAGCGCTGGAATGAAAGCTGCGCGCTCTGCGGCGCCACCGAGACCTTTCTCGATGAGGTGCTGACCGACGATGCGGGCGGGCGCCTATTTGTGTGCTCCGACAGCGACTATTGCCACGAGCGGCGGGTGGTCGAGGATGATTGAGGCAGCACCACTCCTCTCGGTCTCGGGGCTCGGCCACGATTACGACGGCATCATCGCCTGCCGCCATATCGCGTTCGATCTCTGGCCCGGCGAGGTCCTGGGCGTGGTCGGCGAGTCGGGCTCGGGCAAGACGACATTGCTCAACGCGCTCTCGGCGCGCCTGATACCCACGACCGGAACCGTCCGCTACCGGACCCGCGAGCAGGGCATGGTGGAGGTCTATCGCCTCTCCGAGGCCGAGCGCCGCATGCTGATGCGCACCGATTGGGGCTTCGTTCACCAGAACCCGCGCGAGGGTTTGCGCATGAGTGTCAGCGCCGGCGCCAATGTGGGCGAGCGCCTGATGGCGGTGGGCGCCCGTCATTATGGCGAGATCCGGGCCGAGGCGGTGCGTTGGCTCGAACAAGTGGAGATGGACACCGGCCGCATCGACGACAGCCCGCGGACATTTTCGGGCGGCATGCTGCAACGTCTCCAGATCGCCCGCAATCTGGTGACCAAGCCGCGCCTCGTCTTCATGGACGAGCCGACCGGCGGCCTCGACGTCTCCGTACAGGCGCGCCTCCTCGACCTGTTGCGCGGCCTCGTGGGCGATCTCGGCCTCTCGGCCATCATCGTGACCCACGATCTCGCCGTCGCCCGCATGCTGTCGCATCGCCTCCTGGTCATGTGGCGGGGCGAGGTGGTCGAGACCGGCTTGACCGATCAGGTGCTCGACGACCCCCAGCATCCATACAGCCAGCTCCTCGTCTCCTCGGTGCTGACGCCATGACCGGCCGGCAAACCATGGCGGAAGCAACCGTGACGGTGCGCGGCCTCGCCAAGACATTCATCCTGCATCTGCAAGGCGGCATCCGGTTGCCGGTGCTCCAGGGCGTCGATCTCGACGTACAAGCCGGCGAGTGCGTTGCCCTCAACGGACCCTCGGGGGTTGGCAAGAGCACGCTGCTCCGCTGCCTCTATGGCAATTATCGCGCCGATGCCGGCCACATTACCCTCCGCGATGAAGGAATAGTGGTTGACATGGCGACAGCCGAGCCGCGCCATATCCTTGCCGTCAGGCGGCGGAGCCTCGGCTATGTCAGCCAGTTCCTCAGGGTGGTGCCGCGCGTGCCGGCCATCGACGTGGTGGCCGAACCCTTGCGCGCACTGGGTGTGAGTGAAGAGGCGGCGCGGGAGCGGGCGCGGGCACTACTCCAGCGCCTGCATATCCCGGAGCGCCTCTGGGCCTTGCCACCCGCCACCTTCTCGGGCGGCGAGCAGCAGCGCATCAACATCGCGCGCGGCTTCGCCCATTCCTTCCCGATCATGTTGCTCGACGAGCCGACGGCCGCCCTCGACGCCGATAACCAGGGTGCCGTCATCGACTTGATCCGGGACGCCCGCGAGCGCGGCACGGCCATGGTCGGCATCTTCCACGATCCCGCCGTTCGCCAGGCGCTTGCTACCCGCCTCTTCGACATGAAGCCGCCATGAGCACCAGGCACCCGATGACACCTGAAACGATTTTCGCCAACGCCCGGATCGTCACACCCGACGCGGTGATCCGGGGCGGCGTCCGCGTGGCGGGCGCCATGATCGCTGGCGTCGACGCGGGACGCGGCGCAACCACCGCCGCCATCGATTTCGAGGGCGACTATCTGTTGCCGGGCCTCGTCGAACTGCACACCGACCATCTCGAACGGCATTTCACACCCAGACCCGGCGTGCGCTGGCCAAGCCGTGTGGCGGTCCTCGCCCATGACGCCCAGCTTGCCGCCGCCGGCATCACCACGGTCCTCGATGCCCTGCCGATCGCGGGCGACGCGACCGACACGACCGGCCGCGGTCGCGGCCTCCCCGACATGGTGGCGGGACTGCGCTGGGGCGAGGCAGCGGGCCTCTTTCGCGCCGAACATCATCTGCATCTTCGCTGCGAGGTGCCGTTCGCCACGGTGGTCGAGAGCGTCGAGCCCTTTGCCGGCGACCCGCTGCTTCGCCTCGTCTCGTTGATGGATCACACCCCCGGCCAGCGCCAGTTCGCCGCCATTGACAAGTACCGGCAATATTATCAAGGCCGCTTCGGCTTCTCGGACGCCAAGATGGCGGCCTATATCGCCGAGCAAAAGGCGACCCAGGCCCGTTATGGCGCCCCCAATCGGACGCGGCTGGTAGCCCTCTGCCAAACCCTCGGCGTGCCGCTCGCGAGCCATGACGACGCGACGCCCGAGCATATCGCCGAAGCCCAGGCGATCGGCGTTACCATCGCCGAGTTTCCGACGACCGAAAGCGCCGCCCGGGCGGCGCGCGCGGCCGGGATCGCGGTGATGATGGGCGGCCCCAATCTGGTGCTGGGCGGCTCCCATTCGGGCAATGTGGCGGCCGCTACCTTGGCACGCCAGGGCCACCTTGACTTGCTGGCCTCGGATTATGTGCCGAGCAGCCTCTTGCACGGCGCCTTCTTGCTGACCGGCGAGGCGATCGCGATCGACCTGCCGACGGCGGTCGCAACCGTGACCTCCAGGCCCGCCGGCCTCGTCGGCATGACCGACCGGGGCGCGATCGTCGTGGGCAAGAAGGCCGACCTCATTCGGGTGCGGGTGACCGAAGGCGGGCCCATCGTGCGGGCCGTCTGGCGCGACGGCCGCCAGGTTGTTTAAGAGGCAGCGGACGGCGCATTGCCCCGATATACTGGCGCCCTCGACCCGCTGCGGAGGATGGGACGCGATGAACCGTGGATTGTCTGGATTCTTGTTCCTTGCTGTCGTCGCGCTGGCCGCCGCCATGGCGACGTCCGCGCTCGCCCAGACCGACTGCCCGCGCGGCACCCTGGATGTGCGCTTTTGCGATCGCAACGGCGACATGGTGGCGGACTTGCCGAGCGATGCCAAAGCGATCGTCAATCCTGGCACCCTGATTTTCGCCTATACGCCGGTCGAGGACCCGGAGGTCTATCGCAAGGTCTGGGATAGCTTCCTCAGGCACTTGGAAAAGGCGACGGGCAAGAAGGTGATGTTCTTTCCCGTGCAATCCAACGCCGCCCAGATCGAGGCGATGCGCGCCGGCCGGCTGCATGTGGCGGGCTTCAACACCGGCGCCAACCCGCTGGCGGTGAATTGCGCCGGTTTCGTGCCGTTCGCCATGGCGGCCTCCAAGGACAACGCCTATGGCTATGAGATGGAGATCATTACCCATGCGGACTCGACGATCCGAAAAATCGAGGATTTGAAGGGCCGGCAACTGGCCTTCACCGATCCCAACTCCAACTCGGGATACAAGGCGCCGAGTGCCTTGCTCAAGGCCGAGTTCGGCCTCGAAGCCGAGCGCGACTACAAGACGGCCTTCTCGGGCAAGCACGATAATTCGGTCCTCGGCGTGCAGAACAAGGACTATGAGGCGGCAGCCATCGCCAATTCGGTGATGAAGCGCATGTTCGCGCGCAAGGTGGCGGATGCGGCGAAAATCCGCACCGTCTACAAATCCCAGACCTTCCCCACCACCGGCTACGGTCATGCCCATAATCTCGATCCCGGCCTGGTGGCGAAGCTGCGCACGGCCTTTCTCGACTTCAACTGGGAAGGCACCGAGCTTCTGAAGGAGTTCTCGACGTCCGAGCCGCCGCAGGAAAAGTTCATGCCCATCTCCTACAAGGAGCATTGGGAGGTCGTCCGCCAGATCGACAAGGCGATGGGCGTCTCCTACGCCTGCAAGTGAGGCGGGCGCCCCATGCTCCTGATCGAGGGCCTGACCAAACAATACAAGACCGGCGATCGAGCACTGCGCGGGGTGGATCTGACGGTACCCCAGGGACAGGTGGCGGCGCTCATCGGCCCATCCGGCGCCGGCAAGAGCACGCTGCTGCGCTGCGTCAACCGGCTGGTGGAGCCGACGGCGGGCAAGATCGCCCTCGACGGCGTCGAGATCACCGGGCTCGGCCGCCGGGCACTCCGCCGGGCGCGCCGCCAGATGGGCATGATCTTCCAGGAATATGCCCTGGTCGAGCGCCTGACCGTCATGGAGAACGTGCTCTCCGGCCGACTCGGCTATGTGGGGTTCTGGCGGAGCTTTTTCCGGCGCTTTCCCGCGCCCGCCATCGACGAGGCGTTCCGCCTCTTGGATCGCGTCGGGCTGGCCGAGTTCGTCGACAAGCGGGCGGACGCGCTTTCGGGCGGCCAGCGCCAGCGGGTCGGCATCGCCCGCGCCCTCATCCAGGACCCGGCGATTCTCTTGATCGATGAGCCGACGGCGAGCCTCGATCCCAAGACCTCGCGCCAGATCATGCGGCTGATCCGGGAACTCTGCGCCGAGCGGCGGCTCCCCGCCATCATCAATCTGCATGATGTGGGCCTGGCCATAAGCTTCGCGGAACGCATCATCGGCCTGCGCCAGGGCGTGATCGTCTTCGACGGACCACCCGAGCGCCTGACGCCCGCGGTCCTCACCGAAATCTATGGCGAGGAGGATTGGTCGGCCCTGATTCGGGCGGCCTCCGAGGATGGGGAAGCCGAAGGCGCGGGAGAGACGGCGGCCGCCGCCGGGCAACGCCAGACCGGCTTTCAGGGCAGCGATGCCCGGGCCCGGCTGACGTGAGCCCGGCCGTGGCAGCGGCCGGCCGGCGCTGGCGGGCGCCACCCTTGATCGCCAACCCGTGGCTCCGCTGGGCCATCGCGATCGGCGCCGTCATTTATCTGGCGCTGGCGCTCATGAGCCTCGAGGTCAAATGGAGCCGGGTCTGTGAGGGCCTCGACCGGGGCTGGACGTTCGTCGTCGCCTTTGCCCAACCCAATTTCATCTCCCGGTCCGAGGAGATCGTCGAGGGGATCGTCGAGAGCCTGACCATGACCGTGGTGGCGACGGTCTTCGGCATCTTGATCTCGATTCCCATCGGCCTGGGTGCTGCCCGCAACATAGCACCCGTGCCGGTCTATCTCGTCTGCCGCGCCATCATCGCGGTCTCGCGCACATTTCAAGAAGTCATCGTCGCCATCCTCTTTGTGAAGATGTTCGGCTTCGGCCCACTCGCCGGCGCCGTCACCCTCGCCTTTGCCACCATCGGCTTCATGGGCAAGCTCTTGGCCGAAGACATCGAGGACATCGACCCGGCCCAGGCCGAGGCCATCCGGGCCACGGGTGCCTCCTGGCCGCAGCTCGTCAATTACGGCATCCAGCCCCAGGTGATGCCGCGGCTCTTGGGCCTCTCGCTCTACCGCTTCGACATCAACTTCCGCGAATCCGCCGTCATCGGCATCGTCGGCGCGGGCGGCATTGGCGCCACGCTCAATACCGCCTTCGACCGCTACGAGTTCGATACGGCGGCGGCCATCCTGATCACCATCATCGCCATCGTCATGGCCACCGAGTATGGCTCGAGCCTGCTGCGCCGGAGGCTGCAATAATGCCCGTCACCATCGGGGACGGCAGGCGTGAGTGGCAGCTCCGCGATCGGCGGGGACAGATTGGCCTCTGGCTCATGTGGCTCGTCGGCACGGCCATTACGGTCGCCGCCATCGAGCAGATCTCGGGCGAGACCATCTGGGCCTTCGTCTGGGACGCGCCCGAGCAGGCGGCCGATCTCCTCACCCGCATGGTGCCGCCACGCTGGAGCTATCTCGATAAGATCTGGTCGCCGCTTTGGGACACCATCAATATCGCGACACTCGGCACGCTTCTCGCCATCGTCCTAGGGACACCGCTCGGCTTTCTCGCCGCCCGCAACACGACGCCGAGTGTGGCACTCGTGCGCCCGCTGGCCTTGCTCATCATCGTCTCGTCGCGCTCGATCAATTCGCTGATCTGGGCGCTGCTGCTGGTGGCGATCCTGGGGCCGGGCGTGCTCGCCGGCATCTTTGCCATAGCACTCCGCTCCATCGGTTTTGTTGGCAAGCTCTTGTACGAGGCGATCGAGGAGATCGACTTGAGCCAGGTTGAGGCCATCGACGCGACGGGTGCCAGCCCAGCCCAGACGCTTGCCTATGGCATCGTGCCCCAGATCATGCCCGCCTTCGCCGGCATCTCGGTTTATCGCTGGGACATCAATATCCGCGAGTCGACGGTGGTCGGCCTCGTGGGCGCGGGCGGCATCGGCCTCCAGCTCCAGTCGTCCATCAGCACGCTCGCCTGGCCGCAAGTGACCGTCATCTTCATCGCCATCTTCGTCACGGTGGTGGCGAGCGAATGGCTTTCCGCCCGCATCCGTCATGCGATTATCTAGCGGGCCGGTGTCTGCGACACTCGCCGGCATGGGCTACATGCTAGCAACCACCCTTTGTTTTTCGATCATGGCGGCGATGGCGCGCCATGTGGGCCAGGAACTGGAGCCGTTGGTGGCGGCGTTCTGGCGGAGCGTCTTCGGCATGGTGTTCATGGCACCGCTCCTGGTGAACCACGGCCTCGCCATGTTCCGCACCCGGAAGCTCGGCCTGCATATGTTGCGCAATCTCTTGCAGGCGCTCGACATGTTCGCCTATTTCATCGGCGTGGCGCTGTTGCCGCTCGCCGAGACGACGTCGCTCTCCTTCACCACGCCCTTGTTCGCCGTCCTCTTCGCCGTCGTCGTGCTCCGCGAGCGCATCAAGGCGCGGCGCATCGGGGCACTCATTGTCGGCTTCGCCGGGGTCATGGTGGTGATCCAGCCGGGCGCCGGTCCCCTTGCCCATGGCGACCTGATGATCCTGATCTCGTCGCTGTTCTGGGCGGCGGCGATCATCGTGATCAAACTCCTGGCGCGCACCGAGTCGAGCCTGACCCTCACCGCCTACATGTCGGTCCTGATGGTGCCCTTCGCCCTGGTGCCGGCGCTGTTCGTCTGGCAATGGCCGAGCTGGATGGACCTCGGCCTATGTGCCGCCATGGGCCTCATCGGCACCATCGGCCATCTCGCCTTCGCCCAGGCCTTTCGCCTCGCCGACAGCACGGCCGTCATGCCGCTCGACTTCACGCGCCTGGTGTGGGCGAGCCTGCTCGGTTACGTCCTGTTCGCCGAAGTGCCGAGCCTCGCCCACTGGCTGGGCGGCGCGCTGATCTTCTCCAGCACCCTCTACATCGCCTACCGGGAGGCACAGCACGCCCGCCGCGAACGCGCCAACTGACGGCGGCGAAGGGTTAAGCCGTCTTGGCGACACCCAGATAGCCAAGCCAGACGGCGGCGAGACAGGCGATGAGCGAGAGGGCGATATAGAGGCCGGCCTTCCCCCAGGCGCCGTCCTGCATGAGGGCGAGGGTCTCCAGGCTGAAGGCCGAGAAGGTGGTGTAGCCGCCGCAGAGGCCCACCATCACGAAGAGCCGGACATCGGCGCTTGTCGTCAGCCCCGCGACGAGGCCGATGACGAACGAGCCCAGAATGTTGACGATCAGCGTGCCCCAAGGGAAACCGCCACCGAAAAGCGCGAGCGCCCAGAGACCGCAGGCGTAACGCGCGACGCCGCCAAGGGCACTCCCCCCCGCGACCAGCAGCCAGGCCGTCACGGCAGCGCGCCCACACGGGCGTGCCGGCCGACGCCGATCAAGCTCGCGAGGGCCACCGCCGTGAAGGCGGCACCCGCCAGGAAAGTGGCGCTGGGGCCGATCAGGTCCCAGAGCAGGCCGGCGATCGCGCTCGAGACCAGCAGCATGACCCCCGTCACCAGATTGAAGAGGCCGAAGGCGGTGCCCCTGAGATCGGCGGGTGCCGCGTCGGCGACCAGCGCCGACAACAGGCTTTGGGTCAGGCCCATATGCAGGCCCCAGAGCAGGGCACCCGCCATCACGGCGGCAACGCCACTCGCGAAGGCCAGCACCAGATCGGCGGCGATCAGCACCAGGAAACCGGCCGCCAACAGCCCGCGGCGCTCGATGCGGTCGGCCAAGCGGCCGGCGGGATAGGCGGAGAGCGCGAAACCGCCACTCATGACGATCATCGCCATCGGCACATAGGCGGTCGCAAGCCCGGTCGCCTCGGCGCGCAACAGCAGGAAGGCCTCGCTGAAACGCGCCAGCGTCAAGGCGGCGCCGATGCCCACCACCCACCAATAGGCAAACGTCAGCCGGCCCGCGTCGGCGAAACGGACCGGCGGCCGGGCGCCCGTCGCGTGATCCGGCCGCCGGTCCGTTTCGCCGACGCGGGCCGGCTCATGGACGGCGAAGCCCAGGATGGCGACGGCGATGATGGCCGGAATGACCGCGAACCAGAGCACGGTGCGGATATCGTCGAAGATCAGCATCAAGATGACGGCCAGCAACGGCCCCAGCACGGCGCCGGTCGCATCGAGGGTCTGGCGGAGACCATAGGCGCTCCCCCGCAATTCGGCGGGCGTGATGTCGGCGATCAGCGCGTCGCGCGGCGCCGAGCGGATGCCCTTGCCGATGCGATCGAAGAAGCGCGCCGCCAGCACCCAGGCGATGCTGTCGGCGAGTGGAAACAGCGGCTTGGTGAGGGTGGCGAGGCCATAACCCAAGAGCGTGAGGGGTTTGCGCCGGCCAACCCGATCGCTCCACCAGCCGGAGAAGACCTTGGTGACGGCGGCGGTCCCCTCGGCGATGCCCTCGATCAGGCCGACCGACAGCATGCTGGCCCCGAGCACGCCCACCAGGAACAAGGGCAGCAGGCTGTGGACCAGCTCCGACGACATGTCGGTAAAGAGGCTAACGAGGCCAAGGGCCACGACACCGCGCGGCATGGAAGCACCGGCATTCACGGACGCGCCTCGATCCTGAGAATGCGATCGTCGCCCGTCCGCGGCGTGCCGCGGCCGTCGGTGTTGTTGGTGACGACATAGAGGGCGCCATCGGGACCCGTCACCGCGTCGCGCAGCCGGCCGAAACGCTCGGCGAACCAGCGCTCGATGCCGATGGTTCGATAGCTCCCGTCCCGCAGGGCGGCAAAACGGATACGAACCAGCGCCTCGCTGCGGAGCGTCGCCACATAAAGATCGCCCCGCCAGAATGCCATGCCCGATGGCGGCGTCGTCCTGGTGGGCCAGGCGACCAGCGGATCGACGAATTGCGGATCGCCCGGTGCCCCCACCACGCGCGGCCAGCCGAAATTACCGCCGCGCGCGCCCACATTAATCTCGTCATGGGCACGCAGGCCGAATTCGCCCGAGGGTCCATGCTCGGAGATGAAGAGCTGTCCATTGTCGGGGTGCCAGGCGAGGCCCTGAACGTTGCGGTGGCCGAGGCTGTAGACCGGCGAGCCGGAAAATGGATTTTCCGCCGGCACCGCGCCCTCGGGTGTCAGCCGTAATATCTTGCCGCCCATGTCCTGGATATCCTGGGCGCGCTCCGCCTGGAAGATCTCGCCGGTGCCGATGTAAAGCAGGCCGTCGGGACCGAAGCCGATACGGCCGCCATTATGGAACCGGGCGGCGGCGATGCCCTGGAACACCACTCGGTCGAACGTCAGAGTCTCGCCGGCAAGACGGAGGCGGATAACCCGGTTCCGCCGTTCGCCAGCCACGTCGGCCGTGTGCATGGCATAGACGAAGGGTTCACTCTCAAAACGGGGATGCAGCGCCAGGCCCATCAGCCCGCCCTCGCCGCCCTGGACCGACTCGATGGCGGCAATGGGCGCCGCCCGCAACCGCCCGCGTTCGACGAGGCGGACCAGGCCCGGCCGCTCGCTGACGAGCGCCCGGCCATCCGGCAGGAACACCAGCGACCAGGGGGCGTCCAGGCCGGTGACCCAGTCGCTGGCCGCGATGCCGGGTGGGTTGACGACCACAAGATCGTCCATCGCCTGGGGCCGGGGACCGCGCACCACGTCGGCCGCCGCGCTCGCAGTGGCGAGCGCGAGGAGTGCCGCGACCAGGAAGGCCCATCGGGTCAAGCCAGGTGCTCCCGGCTCGCCACCGCCGCGTTGAGCCGCGACAGGGACGCCAAGGCGGCCTCGGCCGCCGCGACACCGGAGAGATAAGCGCCATGGCCGGTCGAGAAGAAATCCGGCGACGCGGCCTCGCCCGCGAAGAAGAGCCGCCCGTCGATCGGCCGCGCCAAGTCGACGCGCCGATGCGCCTGGCCGGGCTTGGCGGAAGAATAGGCGCCCCTGATCCAGGGATCGCTCTCCCAGCTGGAGACCAGGCTGGCACCCACATGCCGGCGAATGTCACCGCCATAGACCGATTGCAGCGCCGCCAGGGCATGCTCCACCATGGCGGCCTCGCCCGCCCGTTCCAATTCGCCGCAAAAGGCGCCGCCCACATAGCCCGACGCCATGTTCCAGCCGAACGGCCTGATCTGGTAGGTCATGCCCCGGGGCGCGCCCGCGAGCAGGTTCATGCCGCCGGTATCGGCGCCATCGAAGACGTCCTTGGTAAACGCGATGCCGATCTTGTTGGCGCGACCCAGCGGCAACGCCTCGATCGCGGTCAATTTCCAATCGGGCAAGGGTGGATCGAAGCGGATCGTCTCGGCGGCGAGCACACCGGTCGACGCCGTGACGATGACGGCGCCCGCGCGGATGGTGCCGGCTTCGGTCATGACGGCGGGACGCGGCCGGTGCCAGTCGATACGGGTCACCGGTGTCGCGAGCCGGACGGCCAAGCCCTCCCCGAAGCGCGCCACCAGCGCGCCATAGCCCTCCTTGACCGGCCAGTTCTCCGCCGTATCGCGGTAATTATAATGGTCGAGGGTGGAGAGTTCCTCGGCATCGACGCTCGACAAGGCCGCCATCCATTGCCGGAGCAACGGCGCCCATGGGCTCGTCTCGTCAATGAGATGGCTGGCGGCGAGGTCGAGGCCGGCCCGGCCGGCCGCCTCGATGGCGGCGAAACTCCGCTCGTAATAGAGCGCGCGCTCGGCCAACTCGTCCGGGCTTGCCCAGCGCGTCCCCAGCCAGGTCTGGCGCGGCACATAGCGGGGCGCCACCGTGAAACCCAAGCGCCGGGCGATGGCGACCCAGGGGTTGAGGCTCGCCGAATGCAGCCAATGGCAGCCATAATCGAACGGCACGCCGAGGCGCTGGCTGTCGGTCCAGGCACGGCCGCCGACCCGGTCCTTGGCTTCGAGCACGAGGGCGTCCAGGCCCGCCCGTCTGAGATGATCGGCGGCGGCCAGACCCGCGGCACCCGCACCTACGATGACGACATCGACCTCGCTCGCCACGCTCGCCTCATTTGCCACCGCTCGCGGCCAGCATACATCCGGCCGGGCTCAGCGCCCATCCGCCGTGGCGCTCGGCGACGCGGCGCGCTACGCCGCCGCTTCTCGCGGTTTCACTTCCCGCGCGATCTTCTTGCCTTGCTCGGCTGCCGTGCTCTTCAGATCGTAGCTGGCCTGAAGACGCACCCAGAGATCAGCCGTTGTACCGAGATAACGGGCGAGACGCAGGGCCAAGTCCGATATCCATGAACAGGTCGCTCGCCTCGTTCAACAGCCGGGGTCTCCGCTGAGCCTGTCGCCGAAATGCCTGAAACCGACGGACGCGTCGCCCCCTGAACAACGCTTCGGTATCCTTATCGGCGAAACTGCGGATCATTCCGGGCAGTCCGACCGGGTGCTGGTTCCGTCCTCATTCGTCGTCCGCCATGCGGGCGGCTGGATCGTCGAGCGCGAAATAGCGCGGCCGGCCGAGCGCCCAGGGATCGCCCCAGAGCTGCTGGCCGCCGTCGACGGTGAGCACTTCGCCGGTGACGAACTTGCCCGAGGCTGCGGCGAGATAGACCACCGCCTCGGCCACGTCCATGGCGTCGCCCGCATGCTTCAGGGGGTTCGACTGGCCATAGGTGGCGACGGCGGCCGGCGGGTAAAGCCCAAAAGCGGTTGTCTCGCAGCAGCCGGGCGCCACGCAATTCACCCGGATGGCGAGCGGCGCCCATTCCACCGCCACGGTCTTGGAGAGATAGATGACACCGGCCCGCGCCGCGGCGGTATGCGCCAGATGCGGCATGCCGCGCCAGATGTCGGCGACGATATTGACGATGGCGCCACCCTCGTTCCGCGCCCGCCAGCGCCGGGCGGCCGTCTGCATCATGTACCAGGTGCCATTCAGATTGGTGTCGATGACCGCGTTCCAGCCCTTGACGGAAAAATCCAGCGCCGCCTGGGGAAACTGGCCGCCGCCGTTATTGACCAGGAGATCGAGGCGGCCATGGCGAGCGAGAACGCCATCGATCGCGCTCTCGACCGCCACGGGATCGCGGATGGTCATGGGCTGGACATCGACCGCGATGCCTTGCGGGCGAAGCAGGCTACGAAGCGCATCCAGCTTCTCGGGTGTGCGGCCGCAAGCGACGATGGTGGCCCCTAACCGCCCGAGCAGTACGGCGATCGCCTTGCCGAGGCCGCTGCCCGCACCCGTCACCAGCGCCACTTGGCCCCGAAAGAGGTCGGCACGATAGACGGTCGGCCAAGCGAGCAGTTCGGCGTCGCTCAAGCCATAAGCCGAGGCGGTCTCATCCATGGGCGTCCTCCCTCCGAAGCGGGGCGACACTATCGCGCGCCGCGCCCTTCCGCCATCATCTGGCCCGGACACGCCACCCAGCGGGAAGCACGCCATGGACTTCGCCCTGACCGACGACCAGAAGCAGCTTCAAGAGGCGGCACGCCGCTTCGCCCACGAGCGGTTGCGGCCCGGCTATCGGCAGCGCGAACTCGATGGGCGCTTCGACCGGGCGCTGGTTCGCGCCATGGGCGATTTGGGCCTGATTACGCCTGATTTGCCCGAAGAGTATGGCGGCATGGGCATCGACGGGCTGACCGCCGGCCTCATTATCGAGCAGGTGGGCTATGGCGACATCATCGTCGGCTATATCCCGATGCTGGGCTCGCTTTGCGGCCAGATTCTCGCCCGGCACGGCACCCCCGACATGGCCCGCGACGTGCTGCCCAAGATCGCCCGGGGCGAGACCCTGGTGGCTTTGGGCCTGACCGAGCCCAGGGGTGGCAGCGACGCGGCCCACCTCATCCTTCGCGCGAGACCCGACGGCAACGGCTATGTGCTCGACGGCGAGAAGGCGTCGATTTCCATGGCCAACCAGGCGGACAAGGTGCTGGTGGCGGCGCGCACCGGCGCCGAGTCCGAGGGCGCCCATGGGGTCAGCATGTTCTTGGTCGACCTCACGGCCAAGGGCGTCACCCGCTCGGCCTATAACGACCTCGGCTCCAAGGCGGTGGGTCGCGGCTCGATCTGGTTCGATGGCGTGCGCGTCGAAGCCGAAGAGCGGGTCGGGCCCGAGGGCAAGGGCTTCACCCAGGTCATGCAGGGCTTCGACTATAGCCGCGCCATGATCGCGCTCAAATGCCTGGGCTCGGCGCAGGCCTCGCTCGACGAGACCTGGCCCTACACGGTGGAGCGCCAAGCCTTCGATCGGCCGATCGCCCAATATCAGGGTGTCACCTTCCCGCTCGTTGAATTCGACACCCAGATCCAGGCGGCGCGCCTCTTGTGCTATCGGGCACTCTGGCTGCGCGACCGGGGCTTGCCCCACACGGCCGAGGCGGCGATGTGCAAATGGTGGGCGCCGCGCCTCGCCGTCGACACCATCCACCAATGCATTCTGACCCATGGCCATCTCGGCTACAGCATGGACCTGCCGCACCAGCAGCGCCTCCGCGATGTGATGGGCCTCGAAATCGGCGACGGCACCGCCCAGGTCTCGAAGATGATCGTGGCGCGCGAGCGGGTCGGCCGCGTCTCGGTGCAATATGCCTGGAAGAAATAGGGGCGGCTGTGGGGGGAATCCTTGCCGGGGTGGTCATTTGGGTGCAACCTTGATCGAAAGAACCCGCTACCCGGTGCCCGCTATCCGGCGCATGTGGGCTGGAATGCGCCGACGACGCCAGCGCCCGCGCGACCTTGCGGTGACGGGGAGGCCGGCGCGGTGACGGGGAGGCCGGCGCGGTGACCGGTCGGAAGCCGGTTCGATGGATACAGGGAGGGTGTCATGCCGCATGCGGCAATTCGTGGCCACGCTGTCGTAACGCAACCGGGCGAGGGCCCGTCCTATTGGCAGCCGTTGCCGGCCAACGGGCACGCCGATCCCGCCCTGTTTCCAGCCAACACCGGCTTCGACGGCCTGTCCCTGGGCTTCCAGACCGTGGCAGCCCGAAGCCGCATCCGCGAGCATTCCCACGGCGACCAGATCGAGCTGCAGATCTGTTTTCGCGGCCAGGGCCGGGTGATGGTTGACGGCGTTGCCCACAAGCTAGTCCCTGGCACTGCCTGCTTCCTCGGCTACGATGTCAAACATGAGATCATCAATGAGGGCGACGACGAGTTGGTCATGCTGTGGGTCATCTCGCCAGCCGGCCTGGAAGATTTCTTCCGCGCCATCGGTCGCGCGCGCGACGCGGGCGAGCCGGCACCGCCGCCCTTTTCGCGCCCCGCCGATGTCGTGGCGGTCGAGCGCAAGATGGGTATGAACGATACGGTGGCCTGACAGGCTGTCGGGGAGCCCTACCCCCCGACCACCTGGCTCACTTCCGCGTCGCTCGGAAAGCGGCCCTCCTTGAGTTTGGAGAATTTGAGCACGCCGTCGACCGTGATCTCGAAGGCACCGTTCTTCGATTTCACCAGTTTCACGTCGGCCTGGCCGACGCGCGCGATCAGGTCCCTCGCACGGAGGGCGCGCGGCTCATAGTTTCAAGACACGCAATAGGCGATATGAACTTCCATGGCTCTCTCCGGTTGACCAAGTCCGACAGTATGCCTCACCGCCAGCCGCCGCCGCCATTCACATAGACCGTGTCGGCGGTCATATATTCCGCGGCATCGGAACACATGAACAGCACCAGTTCGCCGATCTCCTCGGGCCGGCCGAAGCGTTTCATCGGCACGTCGTTCTTGAACTGCTCCAGCAGCGCGGGTGGGGTGTTGGCGGCGGCCTGGAAAGGCGTCTCGATCGGACCCGGCGAGATCGAGAGACAGCGGATACCGCGATCGGCGAATTCGCGCGCCACACCCAGCGTCATGGTCAAGACCGCGCCCTTGGCGGCGGCATAGTGGATCGACGCACCCGGGCCGCCGCGCTTGTGCGACATGCTGGCCATGTTGACGATCACCCCCTTGCCGTTCGCCAGCATCAGGGGGACCACCGCCTGCATGGCATAGAAAGTGCCCTTGACGTTGAGGTCGAAGGTCTTGTCCATCAGCTCGTCGTCGATCTCGAGGAACTTGGCGCGCCGGAAGGCGGCACCCGCCGAGTTGAACAAAAAATCGACCCGCCCGAAGGCCGCCTGGGCGCGGCCGACCATGGCATCGACGGCGGCGCGGTCGGTCACGTCAACGCCAAGCGCCGCCGCCTTGCCGCCGTTCTGGGTGACCTGATTGGCCGTGCGCTCGGCGCCGGCGCCGTCCAGATCGGCTGAGAAGACGTTGGCGCCCTCGCGGGCGAAGATGAGGGCGGTCGCCCGGCCGATGCCGCTCGCGGCACCGGTGATGACGACCGTCTTGCCGACGAAATAGTCAGGGGTCTTGGGCATGATTCCTCGCTTCCGTGCCGCCCGACTGTAATCCACGGGACCGGCCCGCGTCAGCCCCCCTGCCTGGGATGCATCGACGTCTGTTCATATGAACATATGTATTCACATAATACAGATAACAAATATAGATGCTTTTCGATTTTAGAACTTCTTACATTATTTGTTTGCAATTATCCCTCGAAAAGTCGTTTCATCGCGACCTTGAAATGGACTGTGGGATCGAGCTGTGGACGACGGCGCGCGCACCAGCATGGCACCGGGCTGGCGAACCGATGTGGGCATGCCGAGCCTGCCCGAGGTCTATCGCACGGTGCATGTGGCGGCGACGGCGAGCGTTTGGCGGAAGCTGTTCGCCTTCGCGGGCCCTGGCTATCTCGTTGCGGTCGGCTATATGGACCCGGGCAATTGGGCGACCGACTTGGCCGGTGGTTCGGCCTTCGGCTATACGCTGCTCGCGGTCATTCTGCTCTCCAACCTCATGGCCATCCTCTTGCAGGCGCTCAGCGCCAAGCTCGGAATCGTCACCGGCCGCGACCTGGCCCAGGCCTGCCGCGACCATTACCCGCGGCCGGTGGCGCTCGGGCTCTGGTTCCTCTGCGAGATCGCCATTTGCGCCTGCGATCTCGCCGAGGTCATCGGCACCGCGATCGCGCTCCAGCTCTTGTTCGGTATTCCGCTCCTCTGGGGCGTGGTGCTCACCGCCGCCGACGTGCTGCTCATTCTCTTGTTGCAGCAGCGGGGCTTCCGCTATCTCGAGGCGTTCGTTATCGCCCTCATCCTGGTCATCGCCGGCTGCTTCCTGTTTGTGATCCTGGCGGCCCAGACCGATGTCGCCGCCATTCTCCGGGGCTTCGTGCCGAGTGCCGAGATCGTGCGCAATCCCGAGATGCTCTATATCGCCATCGGCATCCTGGGCGCCACCGTGATGCCGCATAATCTCTATTTGCATTCCTCGATCGTCCAAACTCGGCGCTTCGAGGAAACCCCGAGCGGCAAGGCCGAGGCGATCAAATACGCCACCATCGACTCGACCATCGCGCTGATGTTCGCGCTGTTCATCAATGCCGCGATCCTGATTACGGCGGCGGCCACCTTCCATGTCCAGGGTGCCACCGAGGTGGCGGAGATTCAGGAAGCCCACCGGCTGTTGACGCCCATGCTCGGCGTGGGGCTGGCGAGCACATTGTTCGCGGTGGCCCTGTTGGCTTCCGGCCAAAACTCGACCATCACCGCCACGCTTGCCGGCCAGATCGTCATGGAAGGCTTCCTCCGGGTGCGCCTGCCGGCCTGGCTCCGGCGCCTGGTCACCCGCCTGATTGCCATCGTGCCGGCGATTATCGTCACGGCCCTTTATGGCGAGCGCGGCACCGCCCAGCTCTTGATCCTGAGCCAGGTGGTCTTGAGCATGCAGCTGCCCTTCGCGGTCATCCCGCTCGTCAAATTCACCAGCGATCCGGCCAAGATGGGCCGCTTCGTCAATGCCCGCTGGATCACCTGGCTCGCCTGGTTCGTGGCCGGGCTGATCGTCGCCCTCAACGTCAAGCTGTTGGCCGACGCGGCGGGCCTGACCGACCTGCTGCAGCGCCTGGCCGCCGCTGCGCATTGACTTGACCGGGCCTAGCCCCTATACACCGGGCCTCTTTTTCAGGTTCAGGCGCCATGGAGGCCAGCCGTGAAGCGGACCTATCAGCCGAGCGTGCTCGTGCGCAAGCGCAGGCACGGCTTTCGTGCCCGTATGGCGACCGTGGGTGGGCGCTTGGTGATCAATCGCCGCCGAGCGCGGGGTCGCAAACGCCTTTCCGCATGACATGACGGCGCTGTTCGGCCGGTTGACTCGCCGGGCGGAGTTTCTGCGCACCGCCGCCGGGCGGCGCTCGGCCATGCCGGGTCTGGTGCTCCAGGTGCGGCGCCGCGACGATGGCGGGTCGGACCCGGCCGCCGTCAGGGTGGGCTATACCGTGACACGCAAGGTTGGCAACGCCGTGCAACGAAATCGAGTGCGACGCCGCCTGCGCGCCGTGGCGCGATTGATCATGCCGGATGGGGGCGTGCCGGGCCATGACTATGTCGTGGTGGGGCGGCTGGAAACGCTGGTCCGGCCGTTCGCGGACTTGACCCGGGATCTGCGGGCGGCGCTTGGCAAACTGGCGGGCGGGAGTGGGCACCTGGGAAACGCGCGGCCATCATGAAGGGAATCGTTCAAGGAATATTGCGCGGCTTGATCCGCGCCTACCAGTTGACGTTGTCGCCCTGGCTTGGCATCCATTGCCGCTACCTGCCCACCTGCTCGCACTATGCGCTCGATGCGCTCGAACGCCATGGGCCGGCGCGCGGCATGTGGCTCGCGGCCGGGCGACTGTTGCGGTGCCACCCATGGGGTGGTTCGGGATACGATCCCGTGCCGGTCGGCACCCGCCGACGCCGGCCGGGCGACGCGCATTAGGGGTATTGGGAAAGCGGCATGGACCAACAGCGTAACCTGATTCTGGCCATCGCGCTCTCCGTCGCGATCATGCTCGGCTTCCAGTATTTCTACGAGCGGCCCAAGTTGCAGAAGCAGCAAGAACAGGCCGAGACCGAGAGGCTATCCGACGACCGCCCGAAGCCCGCCCAAGGTGCCGCCCCAGGGTCGACGCCGGGCGTACCCGGCGTCGCAGCCCCCGCCGCGCCGGCGCCCGAAGCCGCGCGGGTCGCCATTGCCAGCCCTCGCCTCTCGGGCTCGATCTCGACCCGGGGTGCCCGCCTCGATGATCTGATCCTCGCCGACTACCGGGAAACGGTGGCGCGCGACAGCGCCAAGATCACGCTGCTCAACGGGCGCGCATCGACCAACCCCTATTATGCCGAGCTCGGCTGGGTGGCGGCCGGGCCGGGTGTGGCGGTACCGGACGGCGACACGGTCTGGCAGACGGCGGCCAAGCGCCTGACGCCCTCGGAGCCGGTGACCATGAGCTGGGAGAATGGCGCCGGCCTCAAATTCACCAAGACATTCCAACTCGACGAGAACTACGTCTTCGCCGTCACTCAGACGGTCCAGAACAGCGGCGACCAGCCGGTGGCCTTGCATGCCTTCGGCCTCGTCGCGCGCTGGGGCACGCCCACGACCCTCGGTTTCTATATCCTGCATGAGGGTCCGGTCGGCGTGATCAACGGCACGCTCAAGGAATATTCCTACACGGACCTCAAGGAGAAGAACCGGATCGAGGACCAGTCGAAAGGCGGCTGGCTCGGGATTACCGACAAATATTGGCTGGTGGCGCTGGTTCCCGACCAGGCGAGCGACGTGAAGACGCGCTTCGGTCATGTGCTGCGCGACAATGTGGACCGCTACCAGGTGGACTATCTGGGGCCGAGCGTGAGTGTGCCGGCGGGCGGCCGCATCGAAGCCACCAATCGGATCTTCGCCGGGGCCAAGGAAGTTCGCCTGCTCGATGCCTATGAAGAAAAGCTCGGCGTCGCCCGGTTCGATCTCGCCGTGGATTTCGGCTGGTTCTACTTCCTGACCAAGCCGATCTTCTATGTGCTCGACTGGATGTTCCGCTGGCTCGGCAATTTCGGCCTCGCCATCATGCTGCTGACGGTGCTCATCAAGCTGGTGTTCTTCCCGCTCGCCAACAAATCCTATGTGGCGATGAGCCGGATGAAGGACTTGCAGCCGGAGATGTTGAAGGTGCGGGAGCGCCATGAGAACGACCGCCAGCGCATGAACCAGGAGATGATGGCCCTCTACAAGCGCGAGAAAGTGAACCCGGCGGCGGGCTGCTTGCCGATCGTCATCCAGATCCCGGTGTTCTTCTCGCTCTACAAGGTGCTGTTCGTCACGATCGAGATGCGCCACGCGCCATTTTACGGCTGGATCAAGGATCTGTCGGTCGCGGACCCGACCCACCTTTTCAATTTGTTCGGCCTCATTCCCTGGACGCCGCCGGAATTCCTGCATATCGGCGTCTGGCCCCTGATCATGGGCGCCACGATGTTCCTGCAAACCAAACTCAATCCCCAGCCAGCCGATCCCGTTCAGGCCAAGATTTTTCTGTTCATGCCGCTGATCTTCACTGTGATGCTGGCGGCGTTCCCGGCCGGATTGGTGATCTACTGGGCGTGGAACAATTTGCTGTCGATCGCCCAGCAATGGTTCATCATGCGGCAATCCAAGAAGAAAACGGCCGCGCCGGCGTGAACGAGCCGAGGGTCGACCAGGACGCGCGGGCCGCCCTGGCGCTGGAACGGGGACGGCTCCTCTTCGCCGGTGAATGCCGGTTCGTCTGGGCCGCCACCTCGCTCGACGTCTTGCCGCCGGCGGGCCTGCCGGAAGTGGCCTTCGCCGGCCGCTCGAATGTCGGCAAGTCGAGCCTGGTGAACGCGCTCACCGGTCAGAACAAGCTAGCCCGCACATCGCGCACGCCAGGCCGGACCCAGCAGATCAATTTCTTCGAGATGGACGGCCGCTTGCTGCTGGTGGACTTGCCCGGCTATGGCTATGCCGTGGCCGCCAAGGATCGCATTGCCGCCTGGACCACGCTCGTCGAGGATTACCTCAAGGGCCGGCCAACGCTCCGCCGGCTCTGTCTCCTGATCGATGCCCGCCATGGCCTCAAGGACGCCGACCGGCGGATCATGACCCTGCTCGACCGGGCGGCCGTGAGCTACATCATCGTGGCGACCAAATGCGATGCGCCGAAGCCGGCGGCGCTCGAAGCGTGCCTGGCGGCCATCGCGGCCGAGGCCGCCAACCACCCCGCCGCGCATCCGCTGATCCTTGCCACCAGCGCCGTTACGGGCGCGGGGATCGACCGGTTGCGAGCGGAGTTGGCAACCGTATCCATCGCCGCGTAAAGTGCCGGCCCATGAGCAAGCCCGCAGCCCAACTCAACGCCGACCTCGCCAAGGCCGCCACGCTCTCGGAGGCCTTGCCATATCTGCGCCGCTACGCCGGCGCCAACTTCGTCGTTAAGTATGGCGGCCACGCCATGGGCGAGGAAGCCCTGGCGGAGCAGTTCGCCCGCGACATCGTGCTGCTGAAGCAAGTCGGCATCCATCCGGTCGTCGTCCATGGCGGCGGACCCCAGATTGGCCGCATGCTGGAGCGCCTGTCGATCAAGAGCGAGTTCGTCGACGGCCTGCGCGTCACCGACGCGGCCACCGTCGAAATCGTGGAGATGGTGCTCGCCGGCAGCATCAACAAGCAGCTGGTCACGGCGATCAACCGGGCGGGCGGGCGGGCGGTCGGGATATCGGGCAAGGATGCGAACCTGGTGCGGGCGCGCAAGCTGACCCGCACGGTCCGCGATCCCGACTCCCAGATCGAAAAGGTGCTGGACCTCGGCTTCGTCGGCGAGCCGGAGCATGTCGATCCGACCGTCCTGGATCTGTTCGTTCGCTCGGACTTGATCCCGGTGGTGGCACCGACCGGCGTTGGCCCCGCGGGCGAGACCTATAACATCAACGCCGACACGACCGCCGGCGCCATTGCCGCGGCGATGCGCGCCGCTCGCTTCCTGTTGCTGACCGACGTGGCGGGCGTCCTCGACAAGTCGGGTGGGCTCATCCCCTCGATGACGCGGGGGCGGGCCGAAGCCCTGATCGCGGACGGCACGATCAAGGGCGGCATGATCCCCAAGATCCAGACCTGCCTGGATGCGGTGGCCAATGGGGTCGAGGCGGCGGTGATCCTGGACGGCCGCGTGCCCCATGCCGTGCTGCTCGAAATCTTCACCGAGCATGGTGTGGGAACATTGATCCGGCGTGACTGACGACCCAACAAGCAAGAACAGCGACAGGCTCGAACCCCGTGATGACCATCGACTTCTCCGCCGTGCCGCGCTTGGCCGACGGGCGCACCGGCGCCGAGCATATCGCCCTGATCGAGGCGCTGTCGGAGCGCCGCCGGACGGCCATGGGAAATGGCGGCCGGATGATGTGGCATATCTGGGGCGCCGGGTCGGGCCGGCCGGCGCTCCTCCTCTTTCACGGCGGCTCGGGGTCCTGGATCCACTGGATTCGCAACGTGATTCCGCTCTCCCGCCATTTCACCGTCTACGCCGCCGACATGCCGGGGCTTGGCGACAGCGACCCGCCGGACGATGTGCGCGACATCTGGTCGGTCGTCCATGGTGTGAAGCGAGGGGTGGAGGCGATCGTGCCGGCGGGCGAGCGTTACGCCATCGCCGGTTTTTCCTTCGGCGGCATGGTGGGCGGCCATGTGTCGACCCTGCTGGACGAGCGCCTCAGGAGTGTGACGCTGGTCGGGCCGGGTGGCCTCCGCCTGCCGCGAGAGCCACGGCCGCCACTGGTCCGCCTCAGCCGCGAGAGGACCGCCGAGGGGCTCGCCCAAGGGGCGCGGCGCAATCTCGAGATCTTGATGCTGCACGACCCCGCCAATGTCGATGGGGTTGCAATCCACATGCAGATCCTGAACAGCACGCGGGCCAAGACACGCAGCGCCGACATGTCGGCCCAGGGCGTGTTGAGCGACTGTTTACCTAAGATAACGACCCGTCTCAACGCCATCTGGGGCGAGTTCGACTCGACCGCCTATCCGCACCTGGCCATGCGCGAGGCGCTGCTCAGGCGGCACCAGCCGGATATCGACTTTCGCGTCATACCCGGCGGCGGCCATTGGGTCGCCTTCGAGAAGGCGGATGAAGTCAACGCGGCGCTGATCGACCTGTTGGGGTAATTGCCGCCGTCAGCCGCCGGCGCCGGCCCGCTGGCCGAGGCTCTCGAACAGTTCGAGCTGCCATTCGCATTCCTTCGGACTGAGCGGATATTCGGTGCCGTCACGCGCGACCAACATGTTGCGTGGCGGAATCCGCGCGAGCCGCATTTGGAGCTGCATGGCGAAGCGCATGCTGAGGTCGGCTTTCCAGGCCAGTGCCGTGACGCCCTTGGCGTTCTGCGCCTGGATGACGCGCCGGACCATGCCGCTCGGCAATTCCGATCTGAGGGTGAGACCCGCCTGGACGAATTCATGCTCGCCCTTGTCGAGGGCCATGGCGAGGCACGGCTCGTTCAGGCGTCCGGCGGCATGCAGGCGACCGGCCTTCGTCTCCGGGGTTTCGACAGGCGCTCCCGGCGCCTGGCGCGCACTCTCGCTCGCATCCTCGCTTGCCTCGCGCGCGAGGCGCGCCTCGACCGCCCCCAGCAACGCCGCGACGGTCTCGGCATCGAGATCGGTCCGCTTTTGCAGGACTGCCAGCAATCCGTTGGCGACGAAAGACGCGATCCGCCGAACCGCGCTCGTGGGCAACAGGGGACGCTCTACCAGCGGCGCATGCCAACGCTCGACGGCGGGCGCGCGGTCGAGGATTCGGTCCAGGGTTTCTTCGCGAATCTGGGCGCTGTGGTTGGCGAGCAGCGCCGCGGTCGCCTCGATGTCATGCTGGGCGACGATCGCCTCGGCGAGACCGCCGCCGACACTCAAACGCCTGGCGATGGCGGCGTTGGCGCCGGGGGTCAGGCCGCGCTCGATCAGTCCGCACAGATCCTCTTCCGACAGCAATGGCGAATATTCGAGCACCGGTGCCGCGACCGCGAGCTCCACATCCTCGGCGAGGCGGCGGATGAGGGCGGGCGGTATGGTGGTGATTTTCTTGAGGGCCTCCGAAAGGATGCGCCTCACCCGTACCATCTGGTCCGCGGCCAGTATGTCCAGCACCTGCCAAGTGAGCCGGCAGATGGCGTCGCGCTCGTCGCCACTCAGCTCCGGAGCCAGCCGGCCGATCTTCTCCGCGAGGTCGACGCGAACCCCGGTGTCGGCGTCGCGCGCGAGCAGCAAGTCGGCTTGGCGTGGCGTCGCTCGGTTGCCGGCAATTTCGCGGCGAACGTCTACCGACGGGTCGGCGGCCAGGTAGTAGAGCAGTTCGGGCCGCGTGTCGGTCCGCTTGGCAAGGCGCCGGCGCGCGCCCACATCCTCGGTTCGGGCTAAATCCTTGGCGGTTTCATAGTCGGGTGGCCGGCCATTGAACAGGCGCTTTACAAAGTCGGTCAGCATACGGCGTCATCCATCTGGGCGATCCGGTTCTTGCCGGCACGCTTGGCGCGATACATTGCGGCATCGCCACGCGCGATGAGCGAATCGAGCGTTTCCTCACCGCCTGGCGGCCTTACCGCCAACCCGATCGAGATACTGAGCGGCAGGTCGAGCGAAGCGGAGAGCGGACCCAGCGCGCTCGATACCGAAAGCAGGCGTTCGGCGCGCGCCAGCGCCGTTGTCCCGCCGGCGCCGGCCATCCAGAAGACGAATTCGTCACCGCCCAGGCGACCGACCAAATCGTCCCCCTCGGCCGCTTCGCGCAACCAGTCGCCGAGCGTTTGAAGCACGGCATCGCCCCGTTGATGGCCATGGCGATCGTTGACCGCCTTGAAATTGTCGAGGTCCACATAAACGAGGCAGCCGCCCAGGCCGGCACGCGCTTGCAGCAGTTCGCGAAAGCGGCGCCGGTTGAGGAGGCCGGTCAGTCCGTCGGTGTCGGACAGGCGGCGCATTTCCCGCTGGTGGCGATATTGTTGAATGGCCAGACCAAGATGGGCGGCGGTGGCGAGCAGCAAGGAATGTTCGTCGCTCGTCCAGGGCGGGGTGTCGGACGGGACGGGTTCGCCGCGCCGCCAGGCGCCGACGAGGCCGTTGGGCTTGCCTTGGTGGTGCGTGAGGAGTGCCAGGCCGACATAACCGGGCGCGGCAATCGCGCGCGCGCCCTCGCCAGCCACGATCGGCTCCCTGATGTCGATGCCCGAGGCCGGCGTATCGCCGAACGTGGCGACCGCCTCGAAACCCTCGGCCGCCGTCTGGCATATCACACAGCCGGACAAGGGCACGGCCCGTGCCACGGCGGCGGCAGCCGCCGCCAGCATGGGTTCGGGCTCGACCTCGTCGCGCATCGCCTCGACGATGTAATTAGCCCGATCTATTCACGGTGCTGAGGCTGGCGCCGGCTTGGGTTCCGTCTGACGAGCATGACCGCGACGCCATTTGCATCGTTTGATGGTGAAGGTCGGTGGTCGGCGCTTGGGGTTGATGGGCTGGGGTTGGGGTGGGGCACGC
>SHVR01000068.1 GCA_009694185.1 Alphaproteobacteria bacterium
GCGCCCGCATCAAACGCATGACCATCGAACATCGCCGCTTGCAACACCGCAAGATCGCCGCCTAATATCAACCCCCAGATGAGGCCAACACTCCGCTAATCTAAGCCGCCAACTGTCCCAAATGATCTGACGACGGACACGCCGTCACAAGCCCGCGCCGTCCGATCCCGCTGTTGCGCGGCGCGCGGGCGGGCGTAAGATAACCCGGACCAGCGCGGGAGGCCCGTCTTGGCGAAGCGGAAGATGCATCTGGCGCAGTTCTTGGTGCATGGACCCACCTATCACAGCCTGGCGATGTGGCGCCATCCGCTGACCACCATGACCGGCGACGATTGGGCCCGGCCCGAGCTCTACCAGCACATCGCCCGGGTGTGCGAGCGCGGCAAGTTCGACATGGTGTTCTTCGCCGACCTCAATTTCATTTCGGATACCTATCTGGGCTCGCTGGGTCCCGCACTCCGCCACGCGGTTCAGACACCATCCCACGATCCGATCCCGCTGCTCTCCTTCATGGCGGCGGCGACCAGTCGCATCGGCCTCGGCGCCACCTACTCGGTCAGTTTCGACCATCCCTTCCACGCGGCGCGTTTGTGGGCGACCCTCGACCATCTGACCCAGGGGCGCGCCGCGTGGAATGTGGTGACCGCGCTCAATCACAATCAGGCGGCCAATTTCGGCGAGGCGATGCGGCCGGCCGATGAGCGCTACGACCGCGCCAACGAGTTCATCCAGGTCTGCCGTAAGCTGTGGGACAGTTGGGAGGCCGACGCAGTGGTGATGGACCGGGAACGGGGTGTGTTCGCCGATCCGGCCAAGGTGCATCGCATCGAGCATGTGGGCCAATTCTACAAATCGCTCGGGCCGCTCAATGTGGTCCGCTCACCGCAAAACGGGCCGGCGATCCTGCAAGCCGGCACGTCGGGCAAGGGACGCGAATTTGCCGCGCGTTACGCCGACGCGATCTTCGCCATCCACGGGAACCTGGCCGGCGGCAAGGCCTATTATGACGACATCAAGCGCGCCGTGGCGGCGGCTGGCCGGCCGCCGGAAGCCTGCAAGATCCTGTTCGGCGTGCAGCCGATCATCGGCGCCACCCGCCCCGACGCCGAGGCGAAGCAGGCCGAGCATAACAGCCTGGTGCCACTCGAGGGCGGGCTCGCCATGCTCTCCGGCCACCTCGACTTCGACCTCTCGGCACTGCCGCTGGACACCATCATGGCCGAGCGCACCGAGCCCAGATTACAGCGCATGCAGCGGATCTACCGGACGCTGACCGGCGAGCCCTTGACCTTGGCGGAGGTGGCGCGCAACCACGGCCAGAGCGTCGGCCTGCCGCAGATGGTGGGCACGCCGGCCGAGGTCGCCGACCAAATGGCAGCCTTTTTCGACGGGGTGGGCGGCGACGGCTTCATGCTCTCGCCGATCTACCTGCCCGGCGCCATCGAGGAATTCGTCGACCTGGTAGTGCCGGAGTTACAGCGCCGCGGCCGCTTTCGCCTGGACTATGCCGGCACCACCCAGCGCGCCCATCTCGCCCAAGACGATTAGGCGCCACACCCGCCCTACAAATCCTCGACCGTCACCGGAAAGAGCGGCGCCAGTGCCGCCACATCCATGATGTGATAGATCGAGAAGCGAAACGCGGTGCCCGCCTCCACCTCGGGCGGCGTGAACGGGAAGGCGAGATTGCCGCTGGTCGAGAGCCGCCCTGGAAAGCCGTGGTGCAACAGATATTGCTTGGTCATGGTGCAGGCGGTCTTGGCCATGGCCATGGTGGGGGCGACGAACTCCAGCAGCAGAAAGACTTCTCGCGGCATGACCGTGGGCGGCGTCGGCCAGTCGATCACCCCGTCGATGCCATAGCGGCGAACATGCACCGTGTAATCGACCGCCTCGGGCGGCAGCATGGAACGCACGTTGCGGTCGACCGCCGGCACGATGGTATCGAGGCCTTCGATCACCCGAGGGTCGGCCGTGGCACAAAGGAGAACGCAGCGCTCGCCCAGGCGCGTGGCACCCTCGATCTTCACCGTATGTTGGCGGGCTGGCGTCCAGGTCGCGCCCGAGACCCGGGTACGGCGGGCGTCGACCGCCACATAATTCGCGTCATTGACCCGGAGCACGCCATCCGGCTCGAACACCTCATAGGGATTATCTTGCTCGTAGAGACTATGGGCCGCGACCGACATAGGCGTGGCGCGGCGCTCCGGGTTCATGCTTTCGAGCACGAAGCCCTCGTCCTCCAGCGTGCCCAGCATGGCGTCGCGTCCGCCGGGCACGCAGCAGAGCGAGGCGCATTCGACGATCTTCGCCATGTGCATGGTGGGACCCATGGGATAACCCAGCATGCCGGGCAGGGCCGCGTAGATGGCGGTGTCGCAGGCGCGCCCGGCGATGATCACGTCGGCGCCGGCGGCAAGCGCCCGCTGGAAGGCTTCGCTGCCCATCTGGCCGACGATGACGTCCGCCGAGGCGACGTCCGCCTCGGTCAAGGGTGTCATGCCGCCAATCGGCCGCACCCGGCCCCGGCGCACCGCATCGCTCACCATGGATTTCGGCATGTCGGCGGCGATGGTGGCCAGGCGAAAATGCAGGCCCTTCTCGCGCGCCAACTCGCGGATCATGGCGGCCGTCGAGTCGAGCTGCGGCTTGGCGCCGCCGGTGCCGGCGCTGCCGACGATCATCGGAATGTCGAGGGCCCGCGAGCCCTCCAGCACCCGGCCGAGATCGGCTTTGGCACCGGTTAGCGACGGCCCCATGGTGCCGGTGCCGAGATAGGCGGGGCCGGGATCGACCGAGCCCATGTCGGCGCCGACCAGATGCGGCTTCCGGGCAAAGCCTTGCGCCAAGCTGTCGAGCGGCAGGCCATAGCCGATCTGACCCGAGGCCGAGAGGATGCGCATCGGCGCCCGCTTGCCGCCAGCGATGAGATCGGATTTCAGGCGCTCGACATGCTTCATAGCTCGATCTCCAGAAGGGGTCCGTGCTGCTGGGCGCCATAGACGTCCCGGTCGCCCGGGGTGCCGGCCACAACCTTGCGATCGATGGCGATCTTGATGGCGAATGCCACGGGATAGGGATAGACCCGCACCCGCTGCGGGTCGACGCCATAGAGCCGGGCGATGGCACCCACACTCAAGGCCGGCGACTGGATGGCGTGGCGATAATGCGCCTCGTCCTCGAACATCAGATCGAAGGAAAGCGTGACTGGGCCGGCATTTTTGCTGCGGATTACCCGCGCGACATCGATGAGCTTCATGGACGGACTCTATGCCGATCGTAGATCATGCAACAGCGGCATGACCTCGGCCGCGAAGCGCTCTATTTGCTGCTGGCGCCGCTCATAGGGTCCCACCAAATCGACCACCAGATGCCGGACGCCAACCGCATGGAAGGCGCGAATTTTCGCCGCCACGTCCGCCGGCCGGCCGAGCCCCGCATAGCGGGCGGCGGCCTTGCGGAAGTCCATGGCGTAGCGCTTGCCCAAGGACTGGGCGGCGACGTCGAGGGCCTCCTCATAGCTGTCCTCGATGCGGGTGAAGAGCAGGTGACCGGTACCAAAACGCCGCAGCGGGCGGCCTAGGGCGGCGGCCGCGATCTTGGCCAGCGCCGCCTCGAACATCTCCGGCGTCACCACATAGGAATAATAGCCATCGGCGAGCCGCCCGGCGCGCCGGAGTGCGGCGTCCGACCGGCCGCCGATCCAGATGGGTGGTCCGCCCGGCTGGCGCGGCGCCGGCAGCATGGGCACATCGCGGAATGCGTAGAAGCGGCCGGCATAGCTTGCGGGCTGGCCGGTCCAAAGTGCCCGGAGCGCTTCAATCTGCTCGCCGAGCCGCGCACCGCGCTCGGCGATCGGCACGCCCGAGACTTCATACTCCTTGGCGAACTCGCCGCCGACGCCGACGCCGAAGATCAGACGCCCCTCGGTCAGATGGTCGAGCGTCGCCACCTGCTTGGCCACCGGCCCGACATGGCGGAGCGGCAGCAGATAGACGCCGGTGCCGAAGGTGAGGCGGCGGCTCGCGACCGCCGCCTGGGCCAGTACCAGCAGCGGGTCGAGGAACGGGATCGGAAAGGAAATGTGATCGCCGAGCCAGATGGAATCGAAGCCCGAGTGATCGACCAGTTCGACGAAGCGGCAGAGATCGTCGATGCGCGGCAGCCATGGTCCCGTATCGCCGTCACCCTGACGGTGAATTGTCGAAACCCCGAGCAGGAGTTTTGCGTCGAGAGGCAGGACCATGGGGCGAGACTCCGGTGGCGCAACCTTGTTTTCCCAAGCTCCGAAACCTATCTTGAGTTCCCGTTTCCCTCCAGGATAGAGATCGCCATGCCGGTAGGCGCTGTCGCGGCCACGCCGAATGAGGCCCGTATGCGCCGACTCCTCGATGGGCCGGTCGGGCCGACGCTCTGGCGCCTGGCGCTCCCCAATGTGGCGGTCGTGGCGGCGCAGCTCATCGTCACCATTGCCGATGCCGGTTTCGTCGGGCGGCTCGGTACCGCGCCGCTGGCCGCCCTTGCCCTGGTGTTTCCCGTGCAGATGCTGATGGGCATGATGAGCGCCGGCGCCATGGGTGGCGGCGTCTCCTCGGCGGTTGCAAGAGCACTCGGTAGCGGCAATCCGGCGCGGGCCCAGGCCATCGCCAGCCATGCCATGCTGATCGCGCTTGCCATGGCTGCCCTCTACACATTGCTGGTGGCAGGCCTGGCGCGACCCTTGTTGGCGCTGCTGGGCGGCAGGGGTGCTGCCCTCGACGGCGCCGTCGCCTATGCCCAGATCGCCTTCGGCGGGGCGATTGCCATGTGGATCGCCAACACGCTCGCCTCGGTCTTGCGCGGCACCGGCGACATGGCGACGCCCGCCCGGGCGTTCATCGCGACGGCTTTCCTCCATGTCGCTCTCTCGGGGCTGCTGACACTGGGCTGGGGCGATTGGCCGGGTCTCGGCGTGCTCGGCCCCGCGATTGCCTTTGTCGTGAGCTTCCTCGTGGCCAGCCTCGCGATGGGCCGCGCGCTCGCCATGGGCCGGGCCGGGTTCCGCCTTCGCTTCTCCGGCGTGTCGCTCGAGCGCGGCCTCTTCCGCGACATTCTGAAGGTGGGTGGTGTCGCCTGTGGCAACGCGCTGCTGACGGTCTCCACCATTGTCGTCGTGACCGGGCTAGTCGGCCGTTACGGAACGGCCGCGCTGGCCGGCTATGGTTTGGGGAGTCGGCTCGAGCTGATGCTGATCCCGATCGCCTTCGGCGTCGGCGCCGCCTTGACCGCCATGGTGGGCGCCAATCGGGGGGCGCGGAATTTCGCCCGGGCGCGCCAGGTGGCCTGGATCGGCGGCCTCGCCACGGGCGCGATCACCGGCCTGATCGGCCTTGTCTTCGGCCTGGCGCCGGGGCTCTGGATCGGCCTCTTTACCGCCGACGCCGACGCCGCTGGCTATGCCCGCACGTATCTCGCCATCGTCGGGCCGTTCTATGGCTTCTTCGGCCTCGGTCAGGCGCTCTATTTTGCCTCCCAAGGCACGGGCACGATGCTCTGGCCGTTCGCCGCCGGGGCGCTCCGCATGGCGGTCGCCGCGCTGGTCGGGTTCGCGCTTGCGGTTTGGCTGGGATTGCCCATCGAGGCGGTGTTTATCTGTGTGGCGGTGGGCCTCGTCCTCTTCGGCCTGATGATCGCCTTCTCGCTCGCCACAAGGGTCTGGAACCCAACGCGCTAGGCTGTGGTAAAGTCGGTGGCTGGTATTGATCGCCGTTGGCGAGGTCGTCGGAGGTGCGATGCGGGATCTCATTCGAGAACGCCTTCAGGCGGCCCGCCAGCATGCCGGCGATGGCGATCATTTCCTCGCCTTTGACGTGGCGACCCAAACGCTCAAGGAAGTCGAGGCCGAAACCGGACAAGGCCCGGCGAGCGGGTTGCCGGCAGCCGTCGCGGACATTGTCGGCCTCAAGCACTTGGCCTGCCTGTCGCTTGCCCGGACCGGTGCCACGGCGGCAGCCCGGCATCTTTATGACGAGTGCGGTCTATGCGCGCCGCTCGATGCGAGCCTGCCTGAAAATCTCGTCGTCGATGTCGAGGCGCTGGCCGCGCGCATCGCCAAGGACGAGGCTCTCGCGGACCGGGGCCACGAACGCCGGGACAAGCTCAGGCGCGCGGCGGAACTCTATGAGCACGCGCATCGGCGCAGTGGCGATCCTTATCCGGGCGTGAATGCGGCGACCCTCAGACTGCTCGCCGGTGATCTGGCCGAAGCGGAACAAAACGCCCGATCGGTGCTCGCCGGTTGCGATGCGGCGCGGGCGCGGGGCGGCGGCGATTACTGGAACGCCGCCACCATGGCCGAGGCGGCCGCCGTCTTGGGTGACGAGGCGCTCAGGACCCAGATCGTCATTCATTTTACCGGCCATCTGCCCGGCCCGCGCTTTCCCGCCGAGCGCATCCCGGCCGTGGGCCGAGAAATCAAGGCACTGCTGGACACCCACGATGTCGGGGTCGGCTATGGATCGCTCGCGGCCGGCGCCGATATCTTGTTCGCCGAAGCGCTGTTGGCTAAAGGGGCCCGTCTGCACCTGGTCTTTCCCTTCGAGATCGACGAATTCCGGCGCTTGTCCGTGGCATCGGCGGGCGCCGCCTGGCTCGAGCGTTTCGAGACCTGCCTAGCCCAAGCGCGAACGGTCAACTATGCGACCGAAGACGCCTATCTCGGCGACGACATGCTGTTCACCTATGCCAGCCGCTTTGCCATGGGCCTCGCCATGGTGCATGCCCGGGGCCGCGACGCGCCGGTGCGCCAGATGGCGGTCTGGGACGGCGGCCAGGCGGGCGGCGCCACGGGTGTGGCGGGTACCACCGCCGATGTGGGATTCTGGCGGGGCCTCGGCCTGCCGGCCGACGCGATCGTGCCCGCCGGCCACGCCGTTGACGTACGCTCGGCTGGGTCGACTCCCGATGGCTGGCATGACCGGCCCGATGGGCGGGTGCTGCGCGCCATGCTGTTCGGTGACCTGAAAGGGTTCAGCAAGCTCAAGGAACCGCAGCTCAAACTCTATGCGGCCGAAGTGCTGGGGGCGCTGGCGCGCGTGCTCGACGATTTCGGCCCGGCGGTGCATTTCCGCAATACCTGGGGCGACGGGCTGTTCGTGGTCGTGGAGGATGTCGAAGTCGCGGCCGACATCGCGCTGGCCTTGCAGGCGGCCATAACCGGCCTGGACAAGGCGAAGCTGGGTCTGCCCGAGACCATCGGCCTCAGGCTAGGCGGCCACGCCGGTCCGGTCTTCGCCGCCTATGACCCGGTCATTTGCCAGACGAACTTCATCGGCAGCCATGTCAGCCGAACCGCCCGCATCGAGCCGGTAACGCCCGAGGGCAGCGTCTATGTGACGGACGCCTTCGCGGCGCTGCTGACCGCCCGCAAGAACCGGCGCTTCGACTGCGATTATGTCGGCATGGTGCCGGCCGCCAAGGGTTATGGCACCATGCGCATGTTCACCCTCCGCCAGCGGACTTAAATCCGATGTCCCATGTCTTCGTGAGTTACGCCAATCCCGACCAGGCGGCCGCCTTCCGGATCGCCGATTTCCTGGAGACCGAAGGCATCGCCTGCTGGATCGCGCCGCGCAATGTCGGCCCCGGCCAGGAATATGGCGCGGCGATCATCACGGGCATCGAGACGAGCGTGGCACTCGTTCTGGTGTTCTCGGAAAGCGCCAATGAATCCGGCTTCGTGCGCAAGGAAGTAGAGCGCGCCGTCAGCAAGGCGAAGCCGATCCTCCCGGTGCGCGTCCGCGAGGCGCGGCCGTCCGGCTCGCTCGAATTTTTCATCTCCTCGGCCCAATCGGTCGACGCCTTTGCCTCCCCCATGGAACAGCATCTGAGTGCGCTGACCCAGGCCGTGCGAGCACTCGGCGGCGAGGCCGCCAGCGCCCCCGCCACGCGGCTTATTCCCCTAGCACCGCGGCCGAAACCGGTTAACCTCAAGCTGCTATTGGGCGTGGCGGCCGTGGCGGTTGTCGTCGCCGGGCTCGGCCTCTGGGCCTGGGCGCCATGGCAAAACGCCTGGCAGAAGAACACCGCCGGCTTCCTCGCCGGCCGCTGGTGCCAGCCCATGTCGGGCGAGGCCTTCATGCATGTGGTTTTCGCCGAAGCCGGTCCGGACGCCGTCAATGGCCGCATCTCCTATACCCATTCCACCGACATGCATCCATTTCGGGCGAAGGTGACCGGCGGCCCAGAGTCGATCGAGATCGTGTGGGCCGAACCGGCCGAACTCGCGAGCCAAGGCCCGGTCCGATTCCGTGTCATCGACAAGGCCACGATCGTGTCGACCGGCGCACCCAATAACGTGCCCTGGACCCGCTGCCTCGACGGCAAGTAAGGGCAACCGTGCAGCTCGCATCGAAGACATACGCCGTCGACGGCGTTGCCGAGGTCCAGGAACTCTTCCATGGCCGGGGCTGGACCGATGGCCTGCCGATCGTGCCCCCCACCCGCGATGCCGTCGAAGCGTGCCTCGACCGGGTGACGATGGCGCCCGACCGGCTCATCGGCATCGAGCCGGTCCGCGCCATGGCGGTGACGGCGGAAAAGCTCGCGATCAACGCCGTGATGGCGGGCTGCTTGCCCATGCACTTCCCGGCCGTGGTTGCCGCATGGACCGCCATGATGCAGCCGGAGTTTCTGCTGCACGGCGCGACGGCGAGCACCGGTGGCTGCGCTATTTTCGTCGTGCTCAACGGGCCGATCCGCCGCGAGATCGGCGCCAGCGGCACGTTCAACGCGCTTGGCAACAGCGACCGTCCGACGGCGGTGATCGGCCGGGCACTCCGGCTCGCCCTCATCAACCTCTTGGACGTGCGCCCGGGTGGCATCGACCGCTCCACCCTCGGCCATCCCGGCAAGTTCAGCTTTTGCGTGGCCGAGGACGAAGAGGATTCAACCTGGCAGCCGCTGGCCACGCTCCGCGGCATCCCCGATGGTGCCTCCGCCGTCACCGTGATGGCGGCGGGGGCACCCCGCCAGATCATGAATGAGTGGACGACCGTGCCCGAAGAGATTCTCGAGACGTTCGCCGCCGAGATGCGCGCCAACCAGCGCCACTATTCCATCTATGGCGGCAATTACGCGATCGTCGTGCCGAAGCAGCTCCGCGAGCATTTCCAGACTGCCGGCTGGAGCAAGACCGACATCGCTAACTTCCTGCACGGGCGGGCGCGCATCCAGCGCCGCGAATGGGCGGATGTTGGCAAGGGCGCCGTCGTGCGCGATCGCGGCGACAGCGTCTATCCGGCGCTGCCAACGCCCGAGCATTTGCTGGTCGTCGCGGCGGGCGGCCCGGCCGGCGGCTTCGGCGCGGTCATCCCGCCCTGGCTCGGTCACAAGACACGGGCGGTCACGGTGGCGATCCACGCTTGCGTCGATTGTGGGCCGGAGCAGACATGAGCCGATAGAGGAGAAGCCGATGAATTTTCGCGTGCTCGATCCAACCAACGAGGCCGCACCCAAGGCGGGCGGGCGGGCGCCCCGCCTGGCCTCGCTCAAGGGCAAGACCGTCGGCTTCATTTCCAACGGCAAGGAAGGCACCAAGCGCTATTTCGCGCATCTGGAAGCGATGCTGCGCGCCGAGTTGGGCGTGGCCGAGATTGTCATGCGCACCAAGTCCAACTACAGCGCGCCCGCCGACGCCCCGATCATGGCCGAGGTCGAACAATGGGATGCGGTCGTCGCCGGCATCGGCGACTGAGGCAGTTGCTCGTCGTGCAGTTTGCATGACGCCGTCGCCGCCGAAAGACGAGGGGTCCCCGCCATCGGTGTCATGACCACGCGGTTCGTGACCGCGGCCGAACTGATGAGCCGCGCCCTTGGCATGGCGGATTACAAGTTCGCGGTGATCGACCATCCGATCAGCAGCGCCGGCGACGACGCCTTGGCTGCCATGGCGCGGTCGACCATCGAGCAGGCGCGTGGCCTGTTGCTGATAGATTGATCGGAGCGGCCTCGATGGCGACATCCCACCCCGCTCTTCGGCGCGCGGAGGCCTTCTCCCAGGCACACAATCTTCGGATCCCCATACTGCTGGCACCGATGGCGGGCGCCTGTCCGCCATCGCTCTCCATTGCCGTGGCCAATGCGGGCGGGCTCGGGGCATGTGGTGGATTGCTGATGCAGCCTGAGGCAATCAAGGCCTGGGCAGCGGTGGTCCGGGCTGGCAGCAATGGCGGGTTCCAGCTCAATCTTTGGATTCCCGACCCGTCACCAAGGCGCGATGGCGCCGCCGAGGACGCGGTGCGCGCATTTCTGGGCAGTTGGGGACCGGAGGTCGCGCGCGCGGCGGGTGATGCCGCGCCACCCGACTTCAGGGCGCAGTGCGAGGCCATGCTGGAAGCTGGTCCCCGCATCATCTCGTCGATCATGGGTGTTTATCCGCCAGCCTTTGTCGATCGGATGAAGGCACACGGGATCAAATGGTTCGCGACCGTCACCACGGTCACCGAGGCCAGAGCCGCCGAGGATGCGGGCGCCGACGCGATTGTGGCGCAAGGCGTGGAGGCGGGCGGGCATCGCGGTGCCTTCGACGCCCAGAAGGCCGAGGCGAGCATGGTGGGTCTCATTTCGTTGCTGCCGGCGGTCGTCGATGCGGTCCGCGTCCCCGTGGTGGCGACCGGCGGTATTGGCGACGCGCGTGGCGTCGCGGCGGCCTTGGTACTTGGTGCGTCGGCGGTCCAGATCGGCACCGGGTTCCTGCGCTCGCCGGAAGCGAAACTGCCGTCGGCCTGGGCCGACGCCATCGGCCGGAGTTTGCCGGAGCAAACCATGGTGACGCGGGCATTTTCCGGCCGGCCGGGTCGCGCCATCGCGACCGCCTACGCGCGCGCCGCGAGTGCCATCGAGGCTCCCTCTCCGGCTCCCTCTCCGGCTCCCTATCCCGTCCAGCGCGGCTTGACCCAAGCCATGCGCGACGCCGGCACCAAGAACAACGACATCGATCGCATGCAGGCCTGGGCCGGGCAATCGGCCGCCATGGCACGTCAGGGTGCCGCCGGCGATATCGCCCGCGAGCTGTGGGAAGGCGCCCAAGCTCTGCTGGCGTAGGCCGGCTCGGGCTTCTCGCCTTCTACCAAGGCGGGCCGGCAGGCGGATCGATGAGTGCACGTCCGTCATCATCGGGGAAACAGAACAATGAACACCCAGCTCGGCGCCTTCTTTCCGACCCGCGACATGCCGGCGGACCGCTTCCAGATTCGCGACTGGGCGCAGGCAGCGGAAGCGATCGGCTTCGACTTCATCGAAGTCGCGGATCATGTGCTGGGCGCCGACCGCGCGGCGCTTGCCGGGTTCGAAGGACCCTATGACGTGGACGATGCCTTTCACGAGACCTTCGTCACCCTCTCCTACATCGCCGCCGTGACCTCCAAGGTCGGCCTGGCGAGTGGCGTGCTGATTCTCCCCCAGCGCCAGACGGCGCTGGTTGCCAAGCAGGCCGCCCAGGTCGACATTCTGTGCGGCGGGCGCCTGCGCCTTGGCGTCGGGGTGGGGTGGAATCCCGTCGAATATGCGGCCCTCGGCCAGGACTGGCGGGTGCGCGGCCGCCGCCAAGGCGAGCAGATCGAGCTCATGAATCGGCTTTGGACCGAGCGTGCCGTCACTTTCGAGGGTCGGTTCGACCAGGTCCGCCACGCCGGCATCAAGCCGCTGCCGATCCAGCGCCCGATCCCGATCTGGTTCGGCGGCAGCGCCGATGGGGCGCTCCGGCGGGCCGCCAAGTATGGCCAGGGCTGGATACCGCTCGGCAACCCCAATGCGCGCGCGGCCGAGCAATTGGCGACGCTGCACGGTTACCTGCGGGCAGAGGGCCGCGATCCCCGGGCGTTCGGCGTCGAGGCGTGGATCCGTAGCGCCAAGGGTAAGAGCGACGACTGGCGCGCCCAGGCCGAGCGCTGGCGCGCACTCGGCGCCACCCACCTGACCTTCTACACCTCCGGCCAAGGTGTGGGCGCGCTTGATGACCAGATCAAGGCAATGCGGCGCTTCGCCGAGGCGGTCCGCTGATCCACTTGCCCCGGCTCAGGCTTTCGGGCCGATGTCCGGCACCGCTATGCCGGTCATCACCCGGCGATAGTCGAAGCGCGCGAGGTCGATGGTCCAGTAGCCGCCATCGACCAGCAGTTCCTTCAAGGCCCGGCCGACGGCCGGGGCATGTTGCAGGCCGTGGCCCGAGAAGCCGCAGGCGATATGGAAGTTCTCGAGCCGGCCGGTCCAGGGACCCAGCACCATGTTGCCGTCGAGATAGCACCAGTCATAGTGGCCAACCCAGGAGCGCTGCATCTTGAGCGTCTCGAAGGCCGGCACCCGGTGGGCAAGGCCGGGCCAGATTTCAGTGTCGAACAGGCCATCGTCCAGGTCCCAGTGAAAGCCCGGCTCCTGGTCGTAGCGGGTCATGCCGCCGAGATATCCCGCGTCGAACGGCCGGAAGCTGCCGCCCATGGTGATGTGCCGGGTGAGCGGCATGGCCTCTAACGGCGTTGGGACGCGGTAATAGAAGCTCATGCGCGCCAAGGGCTTGACCGGCACGCCCATGCCGACCATGGCGCAGATGTCCGGTGCCCAGCAGTTGGCCGCGTTGACCACCAGGTCGGGCGAGAGTTTCCGGCCGCTTTCGAGTAGGACGCGCTCGACCCGCGTCGGCGAGGCCTCCAGCCCCACCACCCGGTCTTTCAAGTAGGTCACGCCAAGGCTGATCGCCTTGCGCCGGAAGCCCATCAGCACGCTATAGGGGTCGATGAAGGCGTCGTTCGGCGAATAGAGCGCGATATCCAGATCGTCCGCATGGAGCGAGGGAAACCGGCGCTTGATGCCGGCCCGGTCGAGCAATTGCACCGCACAGCCGAAACCCTGCTGGAAGGCGCAATTCGCTTCGAGCAGTTCGACATCGTCATGGCCGGTGCCGAGATACATATAGCCGCCCCGGCGATAGCCGATGTCGGCGGGCGTGCCGTCCACCGCCATCAACTCGTGAAAGCGGCTGTAGACCTCATGGCCGAATTGCGACATGCGGATGTTTTCTTCGACGCCGAAGATCACCCGAACACCGCCGGTGGCCCTGGGTGTGGCGGCGAACTCATAGGTCGGATCGGGCTCGATCACGGTGACATCGCCCGCATGGCCCGCCATGGCGAGGTAATAGGCCGTACTCGACCCCATCACCCCGCCGCCGATGATGACTATGCGCGACATCGCGCCCCCTCCCGCTGTCCGCCGGACTATGCGGCGGCCGCCGGTGGCTGCTTGTATTCGGCCTCGCTCACCAGCTCGTACCAGGATGTGGTCTCGCCCTTGTCGGTCGATTCGGACATCGCCATATGGGCAAAAAGGCGGTCGGGCGCGGCGCCGTGCCAGTGCATGACCTCGGGCGGGATCATCACCGTGTCGCCGGGATTGAGGATCTGCACCGGCTCGCCCTTGCGCTGGACGCGTCCGATACCGGAGAGGCAATAGAGCACCTGGCCGACGGGATGGGTGTGCCAGGCGGTGCGGGCACCCGGTGTGAAGGAGACGATGGTTGCGCGCATGCGCGAGGGTGCCGTCCCCACCACCACCTCGTCCTGCCACACGGTCCCGCTGAACTTGTCGGCCGGCCCCTGCTTGGTCGGGCGGGCCGTCGCGCGAACGACTTTCATGCTATCTCTCCTTGGCTTGAGTGATCGGATTCGACGAAACTCTATATCGACACGGGCTTTCGGGGAACCACCAGCATTGGCGGCGCGGCAAAAGGGACCAAACATGGCGGATCGGATGCAGCTCGGCTTTGCGCTACCGCTGGTGGATGTGGGCGGCGAGCCCGGCGTGGCGGGGACCATCGCCCAGCGAGCCGAGGCGATCGGCTACGATTATCTGGCGGCACCCGATCATATGCTCGGCGTCAATGCGGCGAGCCGGCCCGATTGGGGCGTCCGCAACACGTCCGCCGACCTGTTCCACGATCCCTTCGTGCTGTTCGGCTTCCTCGCTGGCTGTACCGAGCGGGTGGGATTCTCGACCGAGGTGATGATCCTGCCCCAGCGCCAGACCGCGCTCGCGGCCAAGCAGGCCGCCTCGCTCGACATACTATCGGGCGGCCGGTTCCGGTTCGGCATCGGCATCGGCTGGAACCCGGTCGAGTTCACGGGGCTGAACGAAAATTTCCACAATCGCGGCCGGCGCTCCGAAGAGCAGGTCGAGGTCATGGCAGCACTCTGGGCCGAACCGCACGTCACCTTCGCGGGCCGCTGGCACAAGATCGAGGATGCCGGCATCAACCCGCGGCCCGCCGGCGGCCGGGTGCCGCTCTGGTTCGGCGGCCACGCCGATGTGACGCTGCGCCGTGTCGCGCGCTCTGGGGACGGCTGGATGATGCTGTCCTATCCGCCCGGAGACGACGCACTCAAGGCCTTCGCGACGCTCGAGCGCTATTGCCTGGAAGCCGGCCGGGCGCCGGGCGTGGTCCGGATCTCCGTGCGCACCTCGGCCGGCCAAGGTGGCCCCGAAGATTGGCGCCGCGAGGCGGGCTTCTGGAAGCAAGCCGGCGTCAGCCACCTGACCTTGCACAACGCCTATTCGCGCCAGCACCATCGGCCCATCGCCGATCACTCGCTCGGCGCCCATCTCGGCGCGCTCGCGCGTTATTACGAGGCGGTGGCGGATGTGCTGTAAGCGTGGCGACGAGGATAGCGAAACACCGTGACTTGGCTGCGCTCGCTGATCTTCAACCTGGCATTCTGGCTGACCACGGCGGTGTATTCCATCGGCGGCCTGCCGGTCCTCGCCGCCTCGCCGCCCAGGGTCACGGCCCATGGCCGGCAGTGGGCGCGTTCGGTCCTGGGCCTTTTGGGCGCCATCGCCGGGCTTCGCCACAATGTGCGCGGCCAGCCGCACGCGGGCCCGGCGATCTATGCCAGCAAGCACCAGTCGTCCTGGGACACGCTGATCTTCCAGGACCTTGTCCCGGGAACCGTTTTCGTCGTGAAACGGGAACTCTTGTGGCTGCCCTTCGTCGGCCTCTTCATATGGCGTTCCGGGCATATCGCCGTCGACCGCCGGGCCGGTGGCCAGGCACTCAAGGCGATGCTGCGCCAGGCGGACGCGATCGTGGCCGCCGGGCGCTCCATCGTCATCTTCCCCGAGGGTACGCGGACCGAGCCCGGTAGCGAGGCACCCTATCATCCCGGCGTCACGGCCCTCTATAAGCGGCTTGGCCTTCCCGTGGTGCCGGTCGCCCTCGATTCCGGCCTCTTCTGGGGCCGCCGGCAGTTCGTCAAGCAGCCTGGCCTAATCACCCTCGAATTCCTCCAGCCGATCCCGCCAGGCCTCGACCGGGCGGCATTCGAGACGAGGCTGAGGGAGCGTATCGAGGCGGGCTCCAAACGGTTGCTGGCCGAAGCGCGAGCCCGAGACAGTTAACCACCGCGCCACCGTTCCCCTATATTATCCATGGGTCCTCAATAGCGAGTCCGGCCATGGCACGGCTGAGTTCGATCGCCCATCTTGTATGGGACGAGAAATACCGCCTCAAGGCGGCGGACGGGGCGCCCCGCCGGATAGCGTCTAACCAATTGAAAACACTGGTGCCGACGCGTGGATTTGAACCGCGGACCTACTGATTACGAAACTCATGTTCAGGTGTGAAATCGCGTCCAACCGTGACCCCACCCTCAGGTGGCCTCAAGCCATTGGAAGAACGATAAGATTGACTGCATTTGAGGGGTCACGGTTGGACGCGAAACGCGACCCCTCCGGAATCGACTATTCTCCAATGAACACAATGTGTTA
>SHVR01000069.1 GCA_009694185.1 Alphaproteobacteria bacterium
GCGCGAGCGACTTCGCGACCCTCCGCTCCTTCATCTCTACCGCAAGAAAGCAAGGCTGGAACATCATCGAAGCCCTGTCACGCGACCCCGCAGTTCTCGCTAAAACCCTCCGCCTCGCGTAAACCGGCACGGGAACCTGGGCTGTTACATAATACCTTACTATGACCCATGAAATATTGATACCCCGGCAGCTATCCGTTTGGTACCGACGATAGATCAGGAGGGGTCGCGTGCGCATCGGCATCGACCTCGGCGGCACAAAAATCGAGGGCGCCGCGCTCGACGACATGAACCGCCTGCATTTTCGGCGCCGCGTGCCGACACCCTCCGGCGATTACGAGGCGACGCTGCGGGGCGTGGCCGATCTGGCGCGGGCGATCGAGGCCCATGTCGCGGAGGGCGCGGCGCGCTGCTCGGTCGGCATCGGCATTCCCGGCACCATCTCGCCCACGACCCGCCTCGTCAAGAACGCCAACAGCATCTGCCTGATCGGCCGGCCGCTTGACCAGGACCTGGAGCGCCTTCTCGATCGCCCGGTGCGGATCGCCAACGATGCCGACTGCTTCGCCCTCTCGGAAGCAACCGATGGGGCGGCCGCGGGAGCGGGCATCGCATTCGGCGCGATCCTCGGCACCGGCGTCGGGGCCGGCATCGTTGTCGGTGGTCGCCCGCTCTCGGGTGCCAACGCCATCGCCGGCGAATGGGGCCACAACCCGTTGCCCGAGCCCGGCGACGACAAGCGCCCCGGCCCGATCTGCTATTGCGGACGGCGCGGCTGTATCGAGACCTTCTTGTCCGGTCCAGCACTGGCCCGCGACCATGCGGCCGCCACCGGTCGGGACCTGGAACCGGCGGCAATCGCCGTCGCCGCGAGCCGAGGCGACCGCGGCGCCGAGGCGAGCCTCCGCCGCTACGAGGATCGGTTCGCCCGCGCCCTTGGCACGATCGTCAACATTATCGACCCCGACGCGATCGTCCTGGGCGGTGGCCTCTCCAACATGGCCCGCCTCCCGGCCAACGTCAGGGCGCGTCTGCCGCGCTATGTGTTCTCCGACCATGTGACGACACGCATCGTGCCGGCGAGCCATGGCGACGCGAGCGGTGTGCGCGGTGCCGTCTGGCTCTGGCGCCCGGGCGAATGGCGGCCGTGACGGGGCTCTGCCGCGACTGTGGCCGGCTCGGGGACGGGCAAGGCCCGTGCCCCGCCTGCGGCTCGTCGCGCTCGATCCGGCACCCGGAGCTCACCACGCTCTCGATCGGCCATATCGATTGCGACGCCTTCTACGCCAGCATCGAGAAACGTGACGATCCCGCGCTCCGCGACCGGCCGGTGATCGTCGGCGGCGGGCGCCGTGGCGTCGTGGCGGCCGCCTGCTATATCGCGCGCCGCCATGGCGTGCACGCCGCCATGCCCATGTTCAAGGCATTGCGGGCCTGTCCCGAGGCGGTGGTCATTCCGCCCGACATGGCAAAGTATCAAGCGGTCGGCCGCGGGGTGCGCGAGATCCTGTTGTCGGCGACGCCCGAGGTCGAGCCCGTATCGATCGACGAGGCTTTCGTCGATCTTCGGGGCACGGAGCGCCTCCACGCCAGGCCCCCCGCGGCGACGCTCGCCCACCTCGCGAACCGCATCGAGGGCGAGCTTGGCGTCACGGTCTCGATCGGCCTCAGCTACAACAAGTTCCTCGCCAAGATCGCCTCCGATCTCGACAAACCCAGGGGCTTCGCCGTCATCGGCCGTACCGAGGCCAAGACGTTCCTTGCCGACCGGCCCGTCGGATTGCTGCCGGGGGTTGGCCCGGCCTTGGCGCGGCGCCTGGCCGGGGACGGCATCATACATATCGGCCAACTCGCCGCATTGGACGCCAAGCGGCTGTCGGTGAGCTATGGCAACATTGCCCCGAGCCTGGTTGGCTTCGCGCATTGCGAAGACGCCCGGCCCGTCGAACCCCACCGCCCGACCGTCAGCGTGTCGGCCGAGACCACTTTTGCGGTCGACATCCGCGATCGGCCGGCGCTCGAACGCGAACTCTGGCCACTCGCCGAGCGCGTCGCTCAGCGCCTTAAGGCCAAGGGCCTGGCCGGTACGGGGATCACGCTCAAGCTGAAGACCGCCCAATTCCAACTCCGCGCCCGCTCGGCCACGCTCGGCGAACCGACCCAGCTCGCCGAAATCATCTTCCGGAGCGCCTTGCCCCTGTTGGCGCCCGAGGCGACCGGCACCGCCTTCCGCTTGATCGGCGTCGCCATGAGCGGGCTCCGCTCCGGCGCCGCCGCCGGCCCCGGCAACCTCTTCGACCCGGAGCGTGAGCGCTGGGCGCGGGTGGAACGCGCCATCGACACGGTTCGCGCCAAGCTCGGGCCCGACGCCATTCGCAAGGGGCGTGGCTTCGTTACCGGGCCTCAACAGCCCGGCGGGCGCGGCAGCGGTTCGGCCCGTTCCAAGACATAGATCATCGAGAAATCCTCGTATTGGACAGTCACTTCGGAAACGAGACCGCTTGGATACAAGGTCTGGACCATCTCTAAGGCCGGCAACGCGTCGTCGCCCATGGCGTGAAAGGCCATATGCACCCGCCAAGCCGGGTCGGCCCGCAACGGGTCGGCGGCGTTCGCGGACCCGACACGACCCGTGATGACGGCGTGTACCATCATCGGCTCATCCTCGCGCTCGCCGAGAAACAGCGGCACGGTGAGTTGATGCCGGTTATTGAGGCCCGCCTCGATGAGCGCCGCCGTGTGGGTGATCGGAAACAGGGTCCCGACCGGGAGTTCCACGGACCGGAGGTCCGGCACCGAATAGATGGCTTCGCCACTGCCATCACCGTCGAGGCGCGCCTTGCCCCGCACGTCCTCGACGATTTCACCGTCACGCAGCGAGCGGAGGCTGAAGCCATAGGCCTTGCCGTCAACCGCCTCCCAGCTCGTGAAGTTGACCTCGTTGCGCACCGATTCGCCGTCGGTGTCGGACATCTCGAAGCGTGCCCGCTGCTGCAATGTCCAGCTCTCGCAGGTCTTCGCCAGCTCGAAAACCATGGCCCCATGGATGGCGGTGACACTGCTGCCGGTGCGCGCCGCGCCCAGCTTCACACTGTAGACAGCCCGGTGCGGCAACAGGTTGAGGCCGCCAGATTCCGCCGGGCCCGCCATCACCGCAACCGCCAGCACGCTGGCGACCCAACGGCACCGCCGCATCAAGCCACTACCCATGTCGTCGAAAACCCCGCGCCCGCGGCTACCCGCCGGCGGCACTATGCCACGATCGCCCGCCGTGTGTCAGCGCCGGCTCTAAGGGACCCGTTCACACGACCGATCGGCCGGCCACCAGGGCAACGGCCGTGCCGGCGCAGCGACGGCCAAGGTCGCCCGCCGCGCAGGGCTTAATCGGCCAGACGCCCGTGGCACCGCGCATTTCCGCCTGACGGCGCGCGGTACCCAGATTGTCCGGGGCGAACGGCCCGATGACCACCCGATGGGTGGTGTGTCCATTGACTTGCGCCATCCGTACCGCCGCGCCAAGGTCACGATAGCGTCCCGCCAGCCGTTGCGCGTCGCCCCGGTCGGCGAGGCTCGCGATCACCAGAAAACGCTGTTCGGAATTGTCGGTGGCCGTCTTGGGCGGCGTCTTGACGCTGGCCGTCCGGCCAACGGCCCGCACGCGCGGCGCAACCGGTTCGACAGGCGTCGCGGCAGCCGTTGCGCCAATGGCCGGGGCCGCACTGGACGGGGCCGGCTCGTCGATGGGTGTCGCAAGCTCCAGGACATCCTCGACCGGCGCCACCAACGCCACCACCGCGATCGTTTCGGCGCCTGGATTGGGGTCGCCGGCTTCGGCGTCCGGTTTCCGATCGCCAGTCGCAACCATCTCGCCATCCGGGGCCTCGCAGACGCCGCGGCCATCGATCACGCGCCAGAGCGCGCAATCGCGATCCAACACCACCGAAAGCCCATGGTCGCCGACGCTCTTGCCCGTGGCGACAAAGCTGACACCATCGAGCGCGAACGAGAGCGCCGTCACGATGGGCGGCAGCGCGCAGCCGCCGAGAAGCAACGTCAAGCCGAGGATCCCTACCGACCGCATGGTCGCCCCCTTGGTGGCTGTGATTCCCGTTAGATTCGTTGATTTCTTAACATTTTTCAACTGAAATGAGCGGCAATTCCCTGGAATCCAATGCACTTTAAGAATAATGCCCTGAGAGCGACTATTTCGCCGGCAGGTCCGGTTTGATGTGCAACTCCTTGAGGCGCTCCGGGCTGACTTCGGCCGGCGCGCGCATCATCAAATCCTGCGCCTGCTGGGTCATGGGGAAGGCGATCACCTCGCGGATATTCGGTTCGTCCGCCAACAGCATGACGATTCGGTCGATGCCCGGCGCCGAGCCGCCATGGGGTGGGGCGCCGAACCGGAACGCGGACAGCATGCCCGCGAACTGGCGCTCCACGGCGTCGCGCGTATAGCCCGCGATCTCGAATGCCTTGATCATGACGTCCGGGCGGTGATTGCGGATGGCGCCGCTCGATAGCTCGATGCCATTGCAGACGATGTCGTACTGGAACGCCTTGATGGTCAGCGGGTCCTGGGTGGCGAGCGCCTCCAACCCGCCTTGCGGCATCGAGAAGGGATTGTGGCTGAACTCGATCTTGCCGGTGGCCGGGTCCCGTTCATACATCGGGAAGTCGACAATCCAGCAGAAGCGAAACGCGTTTTGCTCCAGAAGCTCGAGTTCCCGGCCGATGCGATCGCGCACGAGGCCGGCAAACGGGGCGGCGGCGGCGGGCTCGGCCGCAACGAAGAAGACGGCGTCGCCGGGGCCGATCCCGGTCGCCTGCTTGAGTTGGCCAAGCCGGTCGGCATCAAGGAAGCGGGCGATCGGTCCCCTCGCGTCACGCTCTCCGAGCAGGATATAGCCGAGCCCGCCCGCGCCTTCGCCGCGCGCCCAGTCGTTCAGCTTGTCGAAGAAGCTGCGCGGCCGGCTGGCGGCGCTGGGTCCCGGAATGGCCCGCACCACGGCGCCCTTGTCGATAGCACCCGCGAACAAACCAAAAGCGGAGCCGCGAAACACGTCCGTCACATCGGTTATCACCAGCGGATTACGGAGATCCGGCTTGTCATTGCCGTATTTCAGCATCGACTCGCCGTAGGGGATGCGCGGGAACGGCGCCGGTGTCACGGCGCGGCCGCCGGCGAATTCCTCGAACACGCCATGCAGCACCGGCTCGATCGCCTGGAAGACGTCATCCTGGGTGACATAGGACATCTCGAAATCGAGCTGATAGAACTCGCCGGGCGAGCGATCGGCACGCGCATCCTCGTCGCGAAAACAGGGCGCGATCTGGAAATAGCGGTCGAAGCCCGCCACCATCAAGAGCTGCTTGAACTGTTGCGGCGCCTGGGGCAGCGCATAGAAATGGCCGGGATGCAGCCGGCTCGGCACCAGGAAATCGCGGGCACCCTCCGGGCTCCCCGCCGTCAGGATTGGCGTCTGGAACTCGCGGAATCCCTGCTCGATCATGCGCCGCCGGATGCTGGCAATGACGTCGCTCCGGAGCGCGATGTTGCGGTGGATGCGCTCGCGGCGCAGATCGAGGAAGCGATAGCGGAGCCGTATCTCCTCGCCATAATCCTCGTCGCTGTTGACCTGGAGCGGCAGCGGCTCGGCCGGCGATTGCAGCACGATCTCCTCGGCCGCAACTTCAATGGCGCCGGTGGGCAGCGTGCCGTTCAGGGTCTCGGGTGTGCGCGCGAGGCAGGCACCGGTCACCGTGATGACGCTCTCGAGACGCGCGCCCGCGGCAATCGTGAAGGCATGCTCGCGCGCGGTATCGATCACGCATTGGGTCAGCCCGTGATGATCGCGCAGATCGATGAACAACAGATGGCCGTGGTCGCGCTTGCGGTGTATCCAGCCCGAGAGCCGAACCGTCTCGCCCACATGCCCGACCCTGAGTTCGCCGCAAGTATGGCTGCGAAATTCGTGCATTGGCGGCGTTATGGCAGATCGAGCTTGACGGCGACCGCGGCGCTGGCGATGACCGCGACGTCGCCCGCCACCTCGTCGGGCACGTCGAGGCCGCCCTTGACGACCGTGACCGTCACGATGCCGTGCGGCAGCGTCGCCTTGACCGCCGCCGCGTCGACTTTCTCCGGCCGTTGCACGCCGATGGTCACGTCGACCAGCATGGTCGCGCTCGCGATCTTGAGGGTACGCAGCATGGTCAGCGAACTGTGGTGGATGGCGTCCTGGACCGCGCGGATGGCGGCCTTGGTATAATCGCCGCCATGCAGATCGTTGCCGGAGCCCAGTTCGAGAATAACCCGTTTCGCCGTCATCGGAGTCCCCTCACGGCAGATCGAGCCGCACGACGGCGGCGGCATTGGCGATCACCGTGCGGTCGGTGCCCGCCTCATTCACGATCTCGAGCCCACCCTCGACCACGTTGATCGTTCCGCTGCCATGGGGCAGGACCGCCAGAACCGCCGCCTTGTCCACCTTGTCCGGCTTAGGGACGCCGATGGTCACGTCGACCCGCATCGAATCGACATCCAGGCCGAGCGCGCCCGCCACACCCAGCGAGTTGTGCCACAGCGCGTCGCGGAGTGCCCGCACCGCCGCTTTAGTGTAATCGGCACCGCGTATGTCGGTGCCCATGCCGATTTCCAACACCACGCGCTGATAAGCCATGTCCCGTTCACCCCGTCCAACCTCGACCCGCCGGAAACCTAACATCCTCGGTGGCGTCTTAGGTGGCCTTTCGTAGAGTGCCGATCCGGCCGGGGTGCCCGTCATCGCCGATACATCCGTCACATTTCAGCAACCTTGTGTTGTAACATCGCAGCTTTCCCGGGCCGAGCGGATGTTGTATAGCGCCGCCGATGACACCCATCACCGAACAAGCGGCGCTAGACGCCCTCTGCGGCGACCTGGCGAGCCAGCCTTATGTCACCGTCGACACCGAGTTCATGCGGGACAGCTCCTATTGGCCCAAACTCTGTCTTATTCAGGTGGCGGCGCCGGACGGCACCGCGGCCGCCATCGACCCCATGGCGGAAGGACTGTCGCTGGAGCCGCTTTTCACCCTCCTCGCCGACAGCCGCGTCCTCAAGGTGATGCACGGCGCCAGGCAGGACATCGAGATATTTTTCTACCTATCCGAGCGTATGCCGAAGCCTGTGTTCGATACCCAAGTGGCGGCCATGGTCTGCGGCTTCGGCGACCAGGTCTCTTATGAGACCCTGGTCGCCCGGTTGACCGGCCAGCGCATCGACAAGGTCTCGCGCCTCACCGACTGGTCGAAGCGGCCGCTCTCCGAGCCGCAACTGCGTTACGCCCTCGACGACGTCATCCATTTGTGCGGCGTCTACACCAAGCTGGCGCGGCGCCTCGAGGAGAGCGGGCGCGCCGGCTGGGTCGAGGAAGAGGACGCCCTGCTGGTCGATCCCGAGACCTACCGGCTCGATCCCGAAACGGCCTGGCACCGGCTCAAGCGCCGCAGCGAAAAGCCGCGTTTCCTGGCCGTCCTCAAGGCGGCGGCGGCTTGGCGCGAACGCGAGGCGCAGCGCCGCGACGCGCCGCGTAATTGGGTGATCCGCGACGAGACTCTGCTCGATATCGCCGGCCAAGCGCCGACGACGGCCGCCGCCCTCGCGCGCTGCCGCGGCGTCGCGCGCGGCTTCGCCGAGAGCGCGGGTGGCCGCGCCATGCTGAAGGAGATCGAGGACGCCGTCGCGGCACCGGAGTCGACCTGGCCGGAATCGGCACCCCGGCGCGAACTCCCGGGCGGGCTTGGCCCGGTTACCGACTTGCTGAAGGTGCTGCTCAAGGCCCGGTGCGAGGCGACCGAGGTTGCCCAGAAACTGGTGGCGAGCTCAGCCGACATCGATGCCATCGCCGCCGACGACCAAGCCGATGTGGCGGCACTGCATGGCTGGCGGCGGGAATTGTTCGGTAACGATGCCCTGGCCCTGAAGCATGGCCGTCTGGCGCTTGCCGTCCAGGATCGGGCGGTCGCGGTGTTGCCGATCGGCGAGGTCCACGATGCGGACGCCAAGCCCGCCGCCACTAAGCGCCGGCAACCACCTCGTCCTTGAGCTGAAGCTCGCCGGCCAGGCTCGCCAGGCGGCGGCGAACAACCTCGCCGTCCAGCCGCGCATCGCGGCTATCGAGGAACAGCCTGAGCGTACCGGCTTCGTTGGCGAGCCGGGTGCGGGCGAGAACGGCAGGCACACCCGCGCAAATGGCAAAGGCGAGACGCAGCGCCAGTCCCGTCACCAGCGCCGCCCGGCGCCGCTCACTCGTGAGCAAGGTGCGGATCGATTCCGTGACGGGCGCATCGATCGAGCCTTCATAACGGGCCATCAGGGCAAGCGCCACGAAGGCCCGGCCCGGATGGTCGATGCCCACCACCGGCATGTTGAGCGCGCCCCGAAACGCCTGCTCGCCACGATGATCCGGGTGCGCCGCGCCGACGAAATCCGCGAGCCATCCGGCGGCGCGCCGAAGGCGCGCGTCTTCCGGGCTCGGGTTCTGAAAGAGCGGTGCCATCCAGACCGCAAGCCCTTCGCCATCGACCGGCAGACGCCCGGCGCGCCCCATGTCGATGCAGCCTTCGATCAGCGGGTCCTCGGTCCGGGCAATCCGATCCAGCCGCTCGAACATTATCCCCTCGCGCACACCATAGGCCGAGAAAACGATGCGGCCCGGAGCCACCCGGCGCAGGAGGCGGGCGAACACCAATGCGGCGAGCGGCAACGTCTCGGCGCGGCGACGCGACGTGCCACCGAGACGCAGCAGCGATTTCCGGCTCATATGCGCGACCAGGAACGCAATATCTGTGGCGTGCGCGCGATCGAGCGCGTACTGGTGGATCACCCGGACCGGATGGTTGGCGCGCGCCATCTCGATGCGCGCGAGGTCGCGCCAGGCGCCGCCCACGGGGTAGAAGTTGCGGCCCTTGACGTCACCCAGCCACCGAACCGTATCGAGCTGCCGGTCGATCCGGGCGGTCGCGTCGTCGAATCCATCGGCGCGCATCAGACGGAACGGCCCCAGCGGCAGCGTCGCCTGAAGGCCCGTCGCGCCGTCCCCGACCGCCACCAATTCCAGGCTGCCGCCGCCGAGATCACCCACCAGACCGTCCGCGGCCGGGATGGCCGAGAGGACGCCCAACGCCGAAAATCGGGCTTCCTCCTCGCCACTCAGAACCTGGACGGGAAAGCCGCAGCGTCGCTCCACCTCGCCGATGAACGCCCCACCATCCCGGGCGTCGCGAACGGCGGCGGTGGCGAAGGCGTCGAGGCGGTCGAGTTGCATGGCCTTGGCCAGGGCGCCGGCGCGCGCCAGACTGGCGAGGGCGTCGCGAACGCCCGCCTCGTTCAATCGTCCGGTTACTTCCAGATCGCGACCGAGGCCGCACAACACACGCTCGTTGAACAGCGCTTGCAGCGCGCGGGCCGAACGCCGATAGGCGACAAGCCGGATCGAGTTCGATCCGATGTCGATGATCCCGATGCGACCGGTACCGTGCGGGGCGCCAACCATGACCGTATCAAACGTTGGTGAGGACCAGACGCGGCGCCTTGCCTCGCTTCAAGGCACTCCCCCGGCCCGACAGGCTCGGATTGGTCATGAAGTAGTGATGCGCGTTGAACGCCTCGCCATTGCCGTGGACAGGCGTGTATTCGCCGTCGGGGCCAAGGCTCCAAGACAAGGCGACATCCTTCAAGTTGGCGATCATGATCTGATCCATGATCTGCTCGTGGACGGTCGGATTCTCGATCGGCACCAGCGCCTCGACGCGGCGATGCAGGTTGCGCGGCATCCAGTCGGCCGATGAGATAAACAGCTTGGCATCGGGCGACGGCAGACCATGGCCGTCGGCGAAGCACATCACGCGGGCATGTTCGAGGAAGCGGCCGATGATGCTCTTCACCCGGATGTGGTCCGAGAGCCCCGGCACGCCCGGCCGCAAGCAACAAATACCGCGCACAACGAGGTCGATCTGGACACCCGCCCCCGAGGCCGCGTAGAGCGCGTCGATCACATCCGGATCGACCAGGGAATTGAGCTTGGCCCAGATCTGCGCCGGCCGGCCGGCTTTGGCATGGGCGATCTCATTGTCGATCAGGCGGAGCAGCGTCGATCTGAGGGTGAGCGGCGCGATCGCGATCTTCTCCAGCGTCTCGGGCTTGGCATAGCCCGTCATGAAATTGAACAGCCGCGCCGCATCGCGGCAGAGCGCCGCATCGCAGGTGAAAAACGACAGGTCGGTATAGACCGTCGCGGTGACCGCATGATAATTGCCGGTGCCGAAATGCGCGTAGCAACGCATGTCGCCGCCTTCGCGGCGAACCACCAGCGACACCTTGGCGTGGGTCTTGAGGTCGAGGAAACCGTACACCACCTGGGCGCCGGACCGCTCGAGGTCGCGCGCCCAGCGGATGTTCGCCTCCTCGTCGAACCGCGCCTTGAGCTCGACCAGCGCCGTGACCGATTTGCCGGCCTCGGCCGCCTCGATCAGCGCCTGCACGATCGGCGAATTGTCGCTGGTGCGATACAGCGTCTGCTTGATCGCCACGACCGCCGGGTCGTGCGCCGCCTGACGCAAGAATTGCACCACCACCTCGAAACTCTCATAGGGGTGATGAATAACGAAGTCCTTGGCCTGGATGGCGGCAAAGCAGTCGCCGCCGAAATCGCGAACGCGTTCGGGAAAGCGCGGCTCATGCGGCGGAAAGAGCAGGTCAAGGCGTTCGTCGGTGATGAGCTGGCCGGCGTCCGAGAGACCGAGCAGCCCATCGACCACCTGTACCTGATCGGCGCCGACCGCGAGCTGGCGAGCCACATAGTCGCGCAATCCCCCGGGCATGCCGGCATTGACCTTGAGGCGGACCACATTGCCGCGCCGGCGGCGCTTCAGCGCCGTCTCGAACAGCCGGACCAGGTCTTCCGCCTCTTCCTCGATCTCCAGTTCGCTGTCGCGGATGATGCGGAAGCAGCCCTGGCCCTGGACCGTGAAGCCGGGAAACAGGCGGTCGAGGAATATGGCGATGGCGTCTTCGAGCCCCAGATAACGAATTTCCGCGCCGGGCAAGCGAACGAAACGGTCGAGCCTGGTGGGGATCGGTATGAGCGCGTTCAACTCGCGGCCATCCTCCCGCCGCTGGAGTGCCAGGACCAAACTGAAGCCGTTGTTCGGCAGAAACGGAAAAGGATGGGCCGGGTCGATGGCGAGCGGCGTGAGGACCGGGAACACATATTCGAGGAAATGGCCGCGCAGCCATTCCACCTCCGCTTCCCGGAGTTCCTCCGGCTGCAAGACGGCGAAGCCCACCGCCCGGAGTTCCCGCAGGAGCGCCCGCCAACATTGCTGCTGGTCGGCCAGCAGATGCCCGGCCCGTTCATGGATCGCGGCGAGCTGCTGGTTTGGCGTCAAGCCGTCGGCGCTCGGCGTCGTCACACCCGCCCGCACCTGGCCCATCAGGCCGGCTATGCGAACCATGTAGAACTCGTCCAGATTGGCGGCCGCGATGGCAACGAACCTGAGCCGTTCAAGCAGCGGATGGCGCTCGTCCATCGCCTGGGCCGTCACGCGTTCGTTGAACGCGAGCCAGGACAATTCTCGATTGATGAACCGCGTCTGCGTGGGCGCGTCGACCGTCGCTTTCTTGACGCTCCGCGATCTAGCCATAGGGCACCCAAAACCGGCTCTGGACGGCACTCTGACGGCCTTGCCGTCCCTGGCCATACTATAGCACGCTTCACGTTGCCGTACCATGCGAGCCCAGGCGGAGAAGCCGTGGCCCCAGCCCCGAAAACGCTCTATCTGCTGCGCCATGGCGAGGCCGAACCGGCCGCGGCTGGCGGCGATCGCGCGCGCCGGCTGACCCTGGCGGGAGAGGCCGCCGCCCACCGTCTCGGCCGTTTCATGATGGCCGAAGCGATGCGGGTCGATTATGGCCTCGCCTCCGAGGCGCTCCGGGCGCGGGCAACACTCCATGCGGTCATGGCGGAATGGCCGGCCGCACCCATGACCGTGATCGACCCCGCCCTCTATAACGCCGATCCGGCCGGGCTCATGGCGCGCATCCAGGGTGTCGGCGCCGCCCGGTCGCTGCTCGTGATCGGCCACAATCCGGCAATCGGCGAACTCGCCCGGTCGTTGGCCGCGACGGGCGAACCCAGCCTCGCCCAACGGCTGGACGCGGGCCTGCCGCCGCTCGGCCTCGCGGTCTTCGATGTCCACGTCCCCGCCTGGCACGAATTCTCGCCGGCGCGGGCCCGCTTGAGCCGCGTGGTCATGCCCGACGATTGCTGAGCACGCACCGACCGGAGATTGACATGGCCGCGACCCTGCTGGCGATCGACCAAGGCACCACCAGCACCCGAGCCATCCTGTTCGACCTCCGGGGCCAGCCGCTCGCCGTCTCAGGGCGCGAGTTGCCGCAATATTATCCGCGCGACGGCTGGGTTGAGCACGACCCGGAAGAAATCTGGCGGGACGTGCTCGCCACCTGCAAGGACGTGCTCGCCGCGCCCGAGGGCGGGACGGTTGCCGCCATCGGCATCGCCAACCAGCGCGAGACGACGGTGGTGTGGGAGCGGGCGACGGGCCGGGCGATCCACAATGCCATCGTCTGGCAGGACCGGCGCGGCGCCGATCTCTGCCGGCGCCTCGCCGATGCCGGCAACGGACCCGGCATCGCCAACAGCACGGGCCTCGTTATCGACAGCTATTTCTCGGCCAGCAAGCTCGCCTGGCTTCTCGACAGCGTGCCGGGGGCGCGCGCCGCCGCCAGCCAAGGTGCCCTCGCCTTCGGCACCATCGACAGCTACCTCTTGTGGCGGCTGACCGGCGGCCGCGTCCACCGAACCGATGCCAGCAACGCCGCCCGCACCATGCTGTTCGATATCGGCCGGCAAATCTGGGACCCCGATCTCTTGGCACTGTTTGGGGTTCCGGCCGCCATTCTGCCCGAAGTCATGGATAATGCCGCCCCGTTCGGCGGCACGGATCGAAGCCTGTTCGGCCGCGCTATCGCCATCACCGGCATGGCCGGCGACCAGCAGGCCGCCACCATCGGCCAGGCGTGCTTTACGGACGGCATGGTGAAAAGCACTTACGGGACCGGCTGCTTCATGCTGGCCAATACGGGCGACCGGCCGCGCGTCTCGGCCAACCGCCTGCTGGCCACCATCGCCTATCGGCTGGGGGGGCGCGCGACCTATGCCCTCGAAGGCAGCATTTTCAACGCCGGCAGCACGGTGAAGTGGCTCAGCGATACGCTCGGCCTGATCAAGACGCCGGCCGAAAGCGAGTATCTTGCGCGCGGCCTCGCCAGCAACCGCGGCGTCTATCTGGTGCCCGCCTTCACCGGCCTCGGCGCGCCCTACTGGGACCCGGACGCGCGCGGCGCCCTCCTCGGCCTCAGCCGCGATACGGGCATCGCCGAGATCGCTCGCGCGGGCTTGGAGGCGGTCTGCTACCAGACCCACGATCTGGTCGAGGCCATGGCGCTCGACGGCGTGCCGCGGCCGGCGGTGCTGCGCGTCGATGGCGGCATGGCGGCGAACGATTGGCTGATGCAGTTCCTCGCCGACATTCTGGGCGTCGCGGTCGAGCGGCCGCGCCACATCGAGACGACGGCGGCGGGGGCGGCGTTCCTTGCCGGCCTCGGCGCCGGGCTCTATGGCTCGCTCGCGGACATCGCCGCCACCTGGACCCTGGAGCGGCGTTTCGAGCCGAACCTCGACGCGGGCGAGCGCGCCGGCCGCATCGCCGGCTGGCAGGATGCGATCAGCCGGGTCCGCTCGCGCGCCGTTCCCCCAAAGAGCGAGGATGGACCATGAACCGCATCGAACTACGCCTGCAAGAATTGGGCGTGACGCTGCCGGAAATGCCGACGCCGATAGCCAACTATGTCGCGGCAAAGCGCGCCGGTAATCTGGTCTTCACGGCAGGCCAAGTGTCTAGCGAGAACGGCCGCGATTACAAAGGCAAGCTTGGTGACGACATGACCGTCGATGAAGTCCGACGCGCCACCCGCGCCTCGGCCATCAACTGCCTTGCCGCCCTCAAGGCCGTTATCGGCTCCCTCGATAGGGTGAAGCAGATCGTGGCTGTCCATGGCTTGGTCAACAGCACACTCGATTGCGGCGATCAAGCGGCGGCCATGAATGGCGCTTCGGATTTCGTGGTCGAGGTCTTCGGCGAGGCCGGAAAACACATACGTACGTCAGCGGGTGTCGCAAGCCTGCCGATGGGTTTCGCGGCCTCGGTCTATATGATCGCCGAGGTCGAATAGAAAGCGAGCGTCATGCCGGCGGGTAAAAGTTCCCCGTCGTCAGACGATCCGCCGACGCCGGACAAAGCCGATGGCGGCGAGGCCCGCGCCGATGAGCGCGAGGCTCGCCGGTTCCGGCACGGTCCCAGGCGGGTCCGTATCCGGGGCAGCATCGGTGCTGAAGGTCAACGCGGGACTGTTGCTGAAGGCGTCTCCCCCGACGACGTTGGGCGCGCCGACGAACAGCAAGCCGATATATTGGTGCCCGCCCAGTTTGAAAGCGTTCACTACGGCCGTCACGTCGTGGTGCGTCGTCGGGCCAGGTCCCGGCCGCGTAATCTGAAGCAGGAAAGTGTCGTCCGAGTGCATCCAATCCGCGATGGTCACTACACCGTCACCCACGAAATATTGGTAACAGCCCAGGTTCCCGTGCCGGTTTACGCGAGGCGGAGGGTTTTAGCGAGAACTGCGGGGTCGCGTGACAGGGCTTCGATGATGTTCCAGCCTTGCTTTCTTGCGGTAGAGATGAAGGAGCGGAGGGTCGCGAAGTCGCT
>SHVR01000001.1 GCA_009694185.1 Alphaproteobacteria bacterium
GCCGCACCTGCTCCAAACCATCATCAACCCCAAGGCCCGATCCCCGTGAGCGATCACGCCGCCGCCGCTAACCCGACAAAACAAGACCAACCCAAACCCCAGAACCGGTCCAAAAAATGTCGATTACACCAATTTAGAATTGCTGGTGAGGGGGTGCGGATTGGCGGCGGATGAAAGGCGGCCCCGGCGGCCCGAGACGACCGAGAGCCTGCATGCGGCGGCACTCGCCTATCTGGCCCGCTACGCCAGCTCGACGGCGCATCTGCGCCAGATCCTGTTGCGCCGGCTACGCCGCCGGGCGGCGGACGATCACGCGACCATGGCCGCGGGCGAGCCCCTGATCCCGGGCGTGCTCGACCGCCTGACACAAGCCGGATTGCTCGACGACCGGGAGCACGCGGCGATGCGGGTCGCCAGCCTTCGGCGGCGCGGTGCCTCGGCCCGCGCTATTATCAACGGCCTGGCGCGCGAGGGCATCCACCGCGGGGTGAGCGAGGCGGCGATGGCCGGCAGTACCACCGCCGACGAGCTGGTGGCCGCCATCGCCTATGCCCGCCGCCGCCGGCTCGGGCCGTTCCGCCCGGTGGGTGCGAGGGCGGCCAAGCGCCTGAGCGATCTCCGGGCGCTGGGTCGGGCGGGCTTCGACTATGACGTGGCTCGCGTCGTGGTCGACGCGGGCGATCCCGAGGCGCTCGCCACACTTGGGGCCGACGGCTGAGCGGGGCTGCCCACCGCTCGCTCGATGAAGATCGTGCGCGGCGGACCCGAGACCTGGATGCCGCGCGCCTCGAACATTTTCTTCATCCGGCGATTGAATTCACGCCCGACCGCCCATTGCTTGAGCGGCCTGGTCTTGATCCGGGCGCGGATGACGACGCCCGTATCGGTGAACCGCTCGACACCCATGATCTCCAAGGGCACCAATATGCTTGGCCCGAACGCGGCATCGGCGCGCAAGTCCTCCGCGACGTCCTCGAGTGCCACGGCGACCCTATCCGTGTCTTCCTGATAGGAGACACCCACGTCGAGCAGATAATAGGAAAAGTCCTTGCTCATGTTCTCGACGCTGCCGACCTCGCTGAAGGGGATCATGTGGACACTGCCCGAGACATCGCGGAGACGAATGGTGCGGATCGAGATCGACTCGACGATGCCGGACCGGCCGCCTACTTTAACCACGTCACCGACGGCCATCTGGTCCTCGAGCAGGATGAAAACTCCCGTAATGACGTCTTTCACCAGCGTCTGGGCGCCAAAGCCGACCGCCAGGCCAATGATGCCGGCGCCCGCCAACAGTGGGCCGATGTCGATGCCGATCTCCGACAACATTACCAACACCACGACCGCCCAGAGTGCCACCAGCACGACCCGTCGCATCAGCGGCAGGAGCGTGCGCGCCCGCCCGCTAACGGCGACCGGGTTCCCGGTCGCCTCCCGCCGCGACATGTAGCGCTCGACGAAGGCACTCATGATCTCGACCAGCAGAAAGGCGATGGCGGCCAAGAGCGCCACTTTGGCGATGCCGGCGGCGAGCCGCTGGCCCAAGGGCGAGGTCAGCCAATTGAACGTGTCGATGCCCCAAGCCTGGAGGACGACAAGGACGGCCAGAAAATTGATCGCATAGCGCAGCAGGGCTTGCAGGATCGGCACATAGCGATTGGCCTGGGCCTCGAGCGTCGGGAAGCGGAGCTTGACGTCATCGCCGAGCGCGAAGCTACGCTCGATGACCCGGCGGATGGCCGTGGCAAGGAATTGTGCCGTCAGCATGGCGATGATGGTGACAAGGGTCGCGCGAGCCACGAACTCGAAACCGCCGGGGATGTTGAAGGCCCACACCCCATAGACGCCGGTCACATAGATGATCGCCAGCGCATGCCAGACGAGCGCGAGCCGGGCGCGAATTTGCTGCCAACCGCCGGCCGGCCCCCCCCTCTACCGGCGCGGGGTCGCCGCATAGCCAGCCAGCCACACGGCCACGGTTCTGGAGGACCACGATGACGACGAGCGCCGCGACGATCAGGCCGAACAACCGGTTCAGCAGATCGAAAATCGTGACCGGAAGCCCGAGCAGCAGTAGCGCCTGGTTGAGGACATAGCCGTAGATCGAAATGCTGGTCAGGCGATGCGCCCAGAGGAACAGATAGTTGGCCGCCTCGTCGCCGATCGGCGTCAGGCGGGGCGCCGGCGCCTGGGGCGCCAACAGCATCCGCAAGAGTGCCAGCACGCCCCGCACCAGGGCGTTGGCGTTGACGAGCGCCAGGGCGGCCAGGCGCGTCACATAGGGCGGGTCGGCGAATGAGAGGGCGATCTGGGCGGCGGCCAAGAAAACCCCGATCGGCACGAGATCGAGGAGAGTGCGCGCGACCAGAAACGTGACCAGAACCAGCAAGCCCTCCTCGGCCCGTTCCTCGACGAGCCGCCTGGGGTGGGCGAGCAGGCGGACCGCCAGCCGTTCCGCCACGAGGCCGATGCCGATCACGAAAGCAACCGTCAAGAGGGCGATCAGCCAGGCGCCGCGCCGTTCGGGATCGTGAACGAGCTCGCCGAGCCAATCCCGGAACCGCGACCAGTCGCGGCCGACCGCGGTTGCCGATGCAATCGCGGCACCCATCGCCTCGAGCCGGTCCGAGAGGGTGGTGAGCAGGCGGGCGCCGAAGGCATCGAGTTCGTTGGCGGGCGCCGGCTTGCTGCCGCGCTGCGCCGCGATCAGCGCCTTGAGCTGGGCCGTGAGCTTGGCCCGTTCGCCCGGGTCTTCAAGGGTCTGGACCAGGGTATCGAGCTCGCCTTGGCTGACGGGCGCTTGCGCCAGCGTCGCGGACGAGAGCGTCAACAGAGCGAGGATGGTCAGTGCCTTGCCGAGCACGGCGCCTCTCATCATAGCGGGGCCGGCAGCATAGCCGTTATGCTCGGCCTCAGACCATAACCTCTGGGAGGCATCCATGCCCGATCCCCTGGACGTGTTGCGGCCGGGCTTTGTCTACCCTGAGTGGGAGACGGTGGTGAGCCAAGCGCGCCAGGCGCGCAAACACCGATGTTGCGACATTGCGGCGGACCTCTATGGCGGACAGGCCGACATCGCCTTCTTCGGCATGGATTCGATCCTCGCGACCCGCCATGCCGGCCTGCCGGTCAATGGCAGCGTGCATGTGCGCCAAGTGTTCCGGCTCAAGGACCCCATTCGCATCGATGAGCCGCTCACGGTCCGGGGCGAGGTCGCCAAAGTGGAGCCCGCCAAGCGCGGCCATGTGGTGTGGTCGAGCTTTCAGTTCGTGCGCCCCGACGGCAGCGCGCCGCTCATCTCGGACCGGGCCGGCCTCCGGGTCGATCCGGAGGCGGCGGCGCGCGCCAACCAGGTGGGCGACGGCCGCCAAGCAATCGAGCCCGATCCCCGCGCCGGGCTGCGGCTCTTGTTCGAGAAACAATTGAGTCCGGAAAAGGTCGCGTCCTTCAGCGACGAGGCCGGCAACCTCATTCATTCCGATCCGGCGGTTGCCCGCCAATTCGGCTTCCGGGCGCCCATCGCCGCCGGTCTGATGGGCGTGCATTTCGTCCTTGAAGCCTTGGCGCGCCAAGGCGGCCCGCCGGCCGAGCTCGACATGGAGATGCGCTTCCTCCGGCCGATGTTCTGGGATGATTTGCTCGCCATCTATGGCCGCGACGGACCGGCCGGTACGCTCGAAGAGATCACGATCGTCAACGGCGCGGGCAAGGCCACCGGCCGCGCTACTGTGACCCATGTCCGTTTCGAGCCGTAAGCGGGCTATCCGCCAGCCTTGAACCGGGTTTCTTTCCACCCCCAGACGCCCACGACCAAGCAGCCGGCGCCGAACCACCCGAAAATCAACACATATGTTATGGCCCAGTCGACCCAATGTTCGAATAACTCACTGCCCTTCCAGACGACGCCAAAGACCGGTGGCTCGTTCGGTGCCGAGAGTCGTCGAAGTGTCGGTATCCGGCCGCCGAGATTCGCCGATAATTCCCTCTCGATGCGGTCGGGGATTGCAAGCGCCCGTTGCGCGGGGTCGGCGCGGGCGGCAATACGGCGGCTGAATTCGGCGTAAAGGCGGGCGTATTCGGCTGCGGCTTGCTCGCGGTTCATGCCGCCATAGGGGTCGGCGGGTTGCGGCGACGGGGTGCTCACCAAGAAGAGCGTGCATTCCCAGAGCGTGAAACCTGTCCGACGGGTCCCGTACTGCCGCTCCGCGCAGTGCACTTGGGAAACGGTGGGTACACCTTCGCTCGTGCCGGCACCAAAGAAGGCGCGGGTGTCCGGCCACAGCATCGGCCCATCGGACATGAAGAGCTGCGCCGGCATGAGGAGCAGGCAGAGCGCGCCGCCCGGGAAAAGGACGAAGCCCGCGATGGCACGGAACGCCCACCGCCGGGCCCGGTCGTCAATTACCGGCGGGCGTTGGGTTGATTGATTGGGCTCGGAAATCGTCAAATGGTTCCCGGGCAGGCCCCGTTCAGGATCACAGCTTACCGCCGGAATATGGCAACCCGCATTTGTTTGACGCCAGGGCGCCGGAGCGGCACCATGGCGCGCCATGATAGCCATCCCGCCCGGCGGCATCGACTGCGACATTCACCCGGCCGTGCCGGGGCTAGGGGCGTTGCTGCCTTACCTCGCCGACCATTGGCGCGAGAGCGTGGTGCAGCGGGGCATGCATGAACTCGAGTCGATCGCCTATCCGAAGAATGCGCCGCTCACTTCCAGGCCGGATTGGCGCGGGGCCGGGGGACTGCCCGGTGGCGATCTCGACCAGCTCCGCGCCCAGGCGCTCGGGCCCTTCGGCACCAGCCTCGCGATCTGCAATTGCCTTTACGGCGTGCAGCTTCTCTTCAGCGAGGACCTGGCGGCGGGTTTTGCCAGCGCCATCAACGACTGGGTGCGCCGGGAATGGCTCGACCCGGAGCCCCGCCTCCGCGCCTCGATCGTGGTGCCGGTGCAGAACCCGGAGATGGCGGTCAACGAGATCGAGCGCCTGGCCGCCGACAAGCGCTTCGTCCAAATACTGATGCTGGTGATGGGCGAAATGCCGCTCGGCCGGCGGCATTATTGGCCGATCTATGCGGCGGCCGAACGGCACGGCCTCCCCATCGGCATTCACGCCGGCAGCGGCTACCGTCATCCGGTCACGGGCGTCGGCTGGCCCTCCTATTACAGCGAGGACTATGCCAACCAGGCGGTCGCCTTCCAGTCGGCCTTGACCAGCCTGGTTTGCGAAGGCGTCTTCGCCAAGTTTCCCGGCCTCAAGGTGGTGTTAATCGAAAGCGGCTTTACTTGGCTGCCGGCCCATCTCTGGCGGCTGAACAAGTTCTGGCGGGGCTTGCGCATGGAAGTGCCCTGGGTCGATCGGCCGCCCGCCGAGATCGTGCGCGACCATGTGCGCCTGACGCTCCAGCCGGTCGATAGCCCGCCCCAGCACGAACAGCTCGAGCGGCTCATGGAACATATGGGATCGGACGCGATGCTGCTATTCTCGACCGACTATCCGCACTGGCATTTCGAGGGGACGCAAGCGCTGCCCGAGGGCCTGCCGGGCGCGCTCATCCACAAGATCATGGTCGATAACCCGCGGGCGACGTATGCCCGCTTGACGGAGGCGCTGGCATGACGGTGCAGCTTTTGGAGCGTCGGGCGACCCAACCGGCGGCGGCGGTCAAGATGGCGATCGCCGACTGCGACATCCATCCGAGCCCGAAGTCGATGGAGAAGGAGGTCTATCCTTATCTGGAGAAGCGCTGGCAGCGTCATCTGGAGACCTATGGCGTACGGCCGCGCCAGGGCTTTGCCAATGGCCCCGCCTTTCCGAAGGGCCAGCCGGACGCATCCCGGCGCGACGCCTATCCGCCCAATGGCGGCCGGCCGGGCAGCGATCTCGACTTCATGCGCCAGCAGCATCTCGACCCCTACAATGTGCAGCTCGGCATCCTCAATCCCTTGCGCGGCGGCCAGGGCGTGCAGAATGGCGACTTCTCCGCCGCCTTGTGCCGGGCGATCAATGACTGGCAGATCGCCGAATGGACCAGCAAGGAGCCGCGCCTCAAAGGCTCGGTGGTGGTTCCCTACGAGGACGCGGCCGCGTCCGCCGCCGAGATCGACGCCCGCGCCGGCGATACCAACTTCGCCCAGGTGCTGGTGCTGAGCCGCACCGCCGAGCCCTTGGGCCAGCGGCGCTACTGGCCGATCTACGAGGCGGCGGCGCGCGCCAAACTTCCGGTCGCGGTGCATGCTTTTGGTTACGGTGGCTTTCCGGTCACCGGCGGCGGCTGGCCTTCCTACTATATCGAAGAGATGGTCGGCCACGCCCAGTGCAACCAGTCGGTGCTGACCAGCATGGTGATGGAGGGCATCTTCGAGCGCCTGCCCACCCTCAAGGTGATCCTGGTGGAGGGCGGCTTTGCCTGGCTGCCGGCGCTTGCCTGGCGCCTCGACAAGGTGTGGACGCGGCTTCGCGACGAGACGCCGCACGTCAAGCGCCCGCCATCGAGCTATATCCGCCAGCAGGTCTGGGTCACGAGCCAGCCGACCGAGGAGCCGGAGCCGCGCCGCCACCTCTTGGATACGATCGAATGGATGGGCTGGGACCGCCTCTTGTTCGCGACCGACTATCCCCATTGGGACTTCGACGATCCGACCCAGGTGCTTCCCCCCCGCGTCGGCGAACAACAGCGCCGCCAGTTCTTCATGGAGAACGCGCGGGCGGTCTACGGGATTACTGGATGAGCCGGCATGTGATCGCCGCTACCCGCGATCTGCCGCCGGGTGGGCGGCGGGTTGTCACGATCAAGGGGCGGGCGATCGCCATTTTCAACATCGCGGGCGAATATTTCGGCCTCCTAAACCGCTGTCCGCACCAGGGCGGCAATCTCGGCGAGGGCCGGCTGATCGGCCTGGTGGAATCGGGCGAGCCGGGCGACTATCGCTATTCGCGCCCGGGCGAGATTCTGCGTTGCCCGTGGCATGGCTGGGAGTTCGACCTGCGCAGCGGGAGATCGCGCTGCGATCCGGCGCGCATCCAGGCGAAGTGCTTTGCCGTCCGCGTGGCACCTGGCGAGGCGCTCGGCGAGGGCGACTATGTCCTCGAGACCTTCCCGGTGACGGTCGAGGAAAATTATGTCGTCGTCGAGGTCTGAGAGCCGTTTGTAAATGTCAGGCGACCTGTTCCCGTTGCTCGAGGCGAACGCGATCGGCATGCTGCCGGTCGACGGATTGCACCAGCTCTATTGGGAAGAAAGCGGCAATCGCCGGGGCGTTCCCGTGGTCTTCCTGCATGGTGGGCCCGGCGCCGGCTGCACGCCCGCCTATCGGCGCTTCTTCGATCCGGCCGTGTATCGCATCGTCCTGTTCGATCAGCGCGGCGCCGGCCGCTCGCGGCCCGCCGCCGAGGTCCGCCACAATACGCTCCGCGACTTGATCGCCGATCTGGAGAGCCTCCGCCGGCATCTTGCCATCGAGCGCTGGCTGATCTTCGGCGGTTCCTGGGGCAGCACGCTCGCACTGGCTTATGGCCAGGCTCATCCCGAGCGCTGCCTCGGCTTCGTGCTGCGCGGGATCTTCCTTGGCGCCCGGTCGGAGGTGGAGTGGTTTCTCTACCGCATGGGCGCCATCTATCCCGAGGCGGCCCGCGCCTTCCGGCAACCGATCCCCGAGGCCGAGCGTGGCGACCTGCTGGAGGCATATCATCGCCGGCTGGTCGATCCCGATCCGCTGGTGCATATGCCGGCGGCGCGCGCCTGGAGCCGCTATGAGGGCGCCTGCTCGACGCTGCGCCACAACCCGCGGACCGTGTCGGCGCTGACGGGCGACACGGCGGCGCTGGCGCTCGCCCGCATCGAGGCACATTATTTCGTCAACGACCTGTTCCTCGAACCCGACCAGCTCATCCGCGACCTGCCGCGTATCCGCCATCTGCCCTGCACCATCGTCCAGGGCCGCTATGACATCGTCTGCCCGCCCGTGACCGCCGAACGGCTGGCCACGACCTGGCCCGAGGCGCAGTACACGCTGGTCGAAGACGCCGGCCACTCGGCCATGGAACCCGGCACCCGCTCGGCGCTCGTCGCCGCCACCGAGCGCTTGAAGGCGCGCCTGGCGGACGCGGCGTGAGGGCCGGTATCAGTCGGGGGGCTTGCCGTGGCCGGGGTTTGCCCGGATCATGCGCCGGCTCTAATGGCCTGTGAACGCGAGGGGGCGGGCGTGCGGCGATTTCGGTGGATCATGGGGGGGCTAGCCGGTGCGCTGTGCCTGGCGGGCGTGGCGCTGGCGGGTGCGGCGATGGCGGACGACGACCCGAGCTTCCTGGCCTTCAGTGCCGGCGCTTACGACGTCTCCAAGGATCGGACGGCGGGCGAATTCCGGGTCGAATATCGGGGCCGCAAGCTGTTCGGCCCGGTCAAGCCGCTCCTGGGTGTCATGACCACGAGCGACAGCGCGCTGTATGGCTATTTCGGGCTCGGCGTCGACATCTTCTTCGGCCCGCGCATCGTGCTCTTGCCGAGCGCCTCGGCCGGCCTCTATGACGATGGCCACGGCAAGCCGCTCGGCCATGTGGTGGAATTTCGCACCGGCGCCGAACTCGCCTACCGGTTCGACGACCGCTCGCGCATCGGTATCGCCATCCATCACATCTCGAACGCCAGCCTCGGCAACAAGAATCCCGGCGAGGAGTCGGTGGTCATCACCTATGCGGTGCCGCTCGAGAAGATCATCGGCCGCTGAGAATATGTTTGATAAGCGCCCGTAGCTCAGCAGGATAGAGCACAGGATTCCTAATCCTGGGGTCGTGGGTTCGAATCCCGCCGGGCGCGCCAAAGAGTTTCAGCAGAGAATCTCTGCCGCTCGCTGAAGAGTGCAAGCCGCGCTATATCGTTGTACGATTATTGTTTGACGATAACTGTGTAACGGTATAAAGGCTTGCATGATCAAGACCTGGAAAAATACCGCCACCCGCCGTTTGCTCGATAGCGGCAAGAACAGGTTTTCCGGACTTGATGTCGCGAAGGCTCAGACCCGCTTGGCCCAAATTCATGCCATGGACACCCTGGACGAACTCAGTCCCTTGAAAAGCGTTGGGCTGCACAAGTTGACCGGCAGCTATCGCGGCTTTTGGGCAATCACCGTGAATGGCCGTTACCGGGTTGTTTTCCGATTCAAGGACGGTGATGCATACGACGTCGAAGTTACCGATTACCACAAGTGATCGGATCGCCCCGAGGGGTGTGCAAGAGGAAGGATTGATGATGGTTCCTGTCCATCCCGGACGTGCTCTCGCGGACGAGCTTGAGGCGCGCAATATGACCGCTAACGCCCTTGCCCAGGCGCTCCGCGTCACCCCGAGCCGCATTGGCGAGATCATCGCCGGCAAGCGGGCCATCACGGCCGAGACAGCGGTTCGCCTCGGACGTTACCTCGGCACGGGCCCCGGACTATGGGTGCGTATGCAAGGCAACTATGACATCGCCAAGGTCGAGCAAGACCTGGGCGCGAGGATTGCCAAGGAAGTCGAGCAAGCCGCTTGAAGCAGCGTCAATCGCCGGCCGATCACCCTATGTCTGGCGAATTTCCGCCCATGAGCGCCCGTAGCTCAGTCCGATAGAGCACAGGATTCTTAATTCGGGGGTCGTGGGTTCGAATCCCGCCGCGCGCGCCAGTCCCCGCGCCGCGTTGACAAGGCGTGGCGCCACCTCATGATGGTTCGAGGAACGGTGCGCAACTCGGAACCGCCAAGACCATCGGGAGGAGACGGGCGAATGAATTGTCGACAAGGATTGGCGGGCTGGGCACTCACGCTGCTGCTCGCGGCCGGGTTGGCCGGTCCGCTCATGGCCCAGGACCAGAAAGGGACGCTGGTCTTTGCCGTGGAGTCCCTTGGCGCCCAGACGCTGGACCCCATTCTGGAGGGCCGGCCGGGCAACGCGGTCTATCAGGCCGTGATGTACGACTCGCTCGTCGGCTACAACTTCGAGAAGGGTGGTGTGGGCCCCGGTGTCGCCGAGCGCTGGCTGCTTTCCGAGGACGGGCTCGCCTGGACCTTCCACATCCGCCCGGGACAGAAGTTCCATAATGGCGATCCGCTGACGGCCCATGACGTGAAGTTCAGCCTCGAACGCCAGATGGCGCCGAATTCCATCGCCGCCGCCGCGGCCACGATGCGCCGGACGATCAAGAGCATCGACATCGTCAACGACCTCACCCTCGTCATCAACACACCGAGCCCGCAGATCGGCTTGCCGCCCGCCTTGAGTCGCGCTGTCGCCCCGGAAGGGGCGATCATGCCGAAGGCCTATATCGAGAAGGTGGGCGAGGAGGAATTCCGCCGCAAACCGATCGGCAGCGGTCCCTGGCGCTTCGTGCGCAACGTGCCGGGCGACCGGATCGAGTTCGAGGCGGCGGTCGGCACGCACTGGCGCGGCACGCCCAACTTCAAGAATTTGCACATCCTGCTGGTGCCGGAAGAGTCGACCCGCGTCGCCATGGTGCGCACCGGCGAGGCGGCGATCGCCTCGATCGGGCCGGAAACGATGTTGAGCGCCTCGCGCGGCGGCCTGGAGGTGCTGTCGGTTCCGGGCACCATGCAGGCGATCTTCCAATTCTGGGGCACTTACCGGCCCGAGTTCAAGGGCAGCCCCGTCGCCAATCCGCGCGTGCGCCAGGCGCTCTCGCTCGCCATCGACCGGCAGCAGATCATCGATCACGTCATGAACGGCAAGGCCTTGATGCCCTACCCGTTCGCCACTTTCGGCTACACCGAATATTTCAGCGCCGAGCGCTGGTGGCAATGGGCGAGCGGCGCCTATCGCTACGATCCGGCCATGGCGAAGAAAATCCTGGCCGAGGAAGGCTATCCCAACGGCTTCGAGTTGAAATTCGCCAACACCGCGCTTCCCGGCACCCAATTCATGGTGGATATCGGCACCGCCATCGCCGACATGTGGACCAAGGTGGGCGTGAAAGTGACCCTCAAGCATTACGAATGGGGCACCTTCGCGCCGCTCGCCAGGGGCGACCAGGTGGGGCTCGCCGGCTGGGCCTCCATGTTCCGCACCGCCGGCCGGCCCGACGTGCCCTGGCGCTACAACGGCGCCTTCGACCCCCAGGCCGACGCGCACCTGCTCGGCGAAAAGGACAATTGCGATGCCACCTGCCAGGCGTTCGTGACGATCTACAAGGACCTGGGGGCCGAGCGCGATCCGGTAAAGCGCACCCACCTTACCGACCGCATGGTGGAACTGGTGGCCGATACCTGGATGGTCGTGCCGATCATCGAGGGCATGGGCTACTACGCCATCAACACCCGCAAGGTCGGCCGGTTCGCGGCCATTCCCGGGCGGCACGAGCTGGGCGATGTGTTCGAACGCATGCCGCGACCGGAACAGAGCCCTTGGAAGAAGTGAACGCGCCACGCCAGGCCGATCGGCGTTCCGGCGACGGGTCCGGCCGCGCATGAAGCGTTACATCCTGCGCCGGCTGTTGCACGGGATCGTGCTGCTCTCAATGGTGGCGACGATCGTCTTTTTCCTCGGCCGCCTCACCGGCAACCCGGTCGATCTCATGCTGCCCGAGGACGCGGCGCCCGAGGACCGGGTGGCACTGATCAAGGCGCTCGGCCTCGATGGGCCCTTGCACGAGCAGTTCTTCATCTTCGCCACCAACGCCTTCAAGGGCGATCTCGGCATGTCCATCCGCATGCGCCAGCCGGCGGTGGAAGCGTTCTTCTCGCGCCTGCCGAACACGCTGGCGATCATCCCCTGGGCGATCCTCTTGGGCACCTGCATCGGCATCCCGCTCGGCGTGGTCTCGGCACTCAACCGCGGCAATATACTGGATCGCGCCGCCGGCACCGTCGGCGTACTCGGTATCGCGACGCCGAGCTTCTGGCTCGGCATCCTGCTGATCTTCGTCTTCAGCGTCGAACTCGGCTGGCTGCCCTCGGGGCGGATGGGCGGGCCGGAGCATTATGTGCTGCCGGTCATCACGCTGGGCACGTTTCTCGTCGCCGGCTTCATGCGCCTCACGCGCTCCAGCATGCTGGAGGTGATGGACAGCGAGTTCGTCAAGCTCGCCCGCATCAAGGGGCTCCACGAAGGGGTCGTGATCTGGAAGCATTGCTTGCGCAACGCCTTGATCCCGGTGCTGACCTTGTGGGGTGTGTTCGTCGGCAATTTGATCACCGGCGCGATCGTCGTCGAAACCGTCTTCGCCTGGCCCGGCGTCGGACGGCTGACCTACGAGGCGGTGATCTACCGGGATTTCCCCTTGCTGCAGGCGGTCATCATCCTCAAGGCGATCTTGATCCTCACCATCAACCTGATGGTCGACATCCTGTACGCCTATGTCGACCCGCGCATCCGGCTGACATAGGAGATCGAGGATGCACCGGTCGACATCCGCGACACCTATTTCGACCCTGGCGCCCGGCTTGCCGAGGAGTTCGGGGATGCGGCGGATTCCCTGGATTCCCATCACCATCATCTCGGTCATCGTGATCATGGCGGCCTTCGCGCCGCTCATCGCCCCCTATTCGCCGATCGACCAGACGCTCCCGGACAAGCTCCTGCCACCGTTTTGGCTCGAGGGGGGCCGCGGGAAATACATTCTCGGCACCGATCCGTTCGGGCGCGACATATTGAGCCGGCTCATTCATGGTGCCCGCGTCAGCCTGATCGTCGCATTGCTGGCACTTACCGCCGGCGGCGGCGTCGGCCTCGCCATCGGCATCCTTGCCGGCTATCTGGGTGGCCCGGTGGACTCTGTGCTGATGCGGCTGGTGGACGCCGCGTTCACCTTTCCCGCCATCCTCTTTGCCTTGCTGCTCGCGGTGACCATGGGCCAGGGCATGGCCACGCTCGTCATCGCCATCAGCCTGCTGCTCTGGGCGAGCTTCGCGCGCATCATCCGCGGCGAGGTGCTGGCCTTGAAGCAGCGCGATTTCGTGGCGCTGGCCAAGGTGCGCGGTTGCTCGGCCTTGCGCATCATGCTGACCCATATCCTGCCCAACGTGCTGAACACCTTCATGGTGCTGGTCACGCTGAACATCGGCGTCGTGATCATCGCCGAGGCGGCGCTGAGCTTCCTCGGCGCCGGCATCCCGCCGCCGACCCCGACCTGGGGGCTCATGATCTCCGAGGGCCGCGGGCGCATCGCCGACGCCTGGTGGGTGTCGCTGATCCCGGGCATCGCGATCACGCTCTTGGTGCTCTCGGTCAACCTCTTTGGCGACTGGCTGCGCGACCGGCTCGACCCAAGGCTGCGCCAGCTATGAGTGCCGCGGGTGGCGTGAAGGACGAGACCATCCTCGAGGTCCGCGACTTGCGCACCCATTTCTTCCTCCGCCGCGGCGTGGTGAAGGCGGTGGATGGCGTGAGCTTCACCTTGCGGCGCGGGGAAGTGTTGGGCCTGGTGGGCGAGTCCGGATGCGGCAAGAGTGTGACCGCCCTCTCCCTCATGCGCCTCTTGCCCAAGGGCGGTGCCCGCGCCATCGGCGGCGAGGTGCTGCTCGATGGTACCGACATCCTGACCCTTGGCGATAGCCAGATGCGCGAGATCCGAGGGCGGAAAATCTCGATGATCCTCCAGGACCCCCAGACCTCGCTCAATCCGGTGTTCACGGTGGGCGACCAGCTACGCGAGTCGATCTTTCGCCGCGCCGGCGGGCGCACGGCCCAAATCATGCGCGAGGCGGTGGCGGCACTCCGCCGCGTCGATATCGCGGCCCCCGAACAGCGCATCGGCCAATATCCGCACCAGATGAGCGGCGGCATGAAGCAGCGCGTCGTTGGCGCCATCGTGATGAGCGGCGAGCCCGAGGTGCTGATCGCCGACGAGCCGACCACGGCACTCGATGTCACCATCCAGCTACAATATCTCAAGCTCTTGCAGCGATTGCAGCGGGAGACCGGCATGGCGATCCTGTTTATCACCCATGATTTCGGCGTCGTCGCCAGGCTCTGCGATCGCGTCGCGGTGATGTATGCGGGGCGCATCGTCGAATGTGGGCCGGTCCAAGAGGTGTTCGAGCACCCGTCCCATCCCTACACCCAGGCCCTGATCGCTTCGGTGCCTGCGATGACCGGCCCCATCGGGCGGCTCACCACCATCGAGGGCCAGCCGCCGTCGCTGATGGACCTCTCCGCCGGCTGCCGCTTCGAGCCGCGCTGCCGCCACGCCGAAGCACGCTGCCGGGAAGCCTATCCCCCCCCCGTCGGGGTGGGCCCGGACCACACCGCCGATTGCTGGCGGCTCCAGCCCGCATGAGTGCCGAGCCCCTGCTCACGGTCGAACGGCTGCGCAAGCATTACGCCGTCACCAAGGGCATCCTCTTCGCCCGCACCCTCGGCCATGTGAAGGCGGTCGATGACATCTCCTTCACCATCGCCGCCGGGGAAACGCTGGGGCTGGTCGGCGAATCCGGTTGCGGCAAGACCACCACCTCGAAGCTGATCCTGAACCTCGAGGAGCCGACCGACGGCCGGATCTTGTTGGAGGGCAAGCCCATTCACGGGCTCAAGGGCGAGGCCCTCAGGGAATTCCGCAGCCAGGTGCAGGCGGTCTTTCAGGACCCGTGGTCGTCGCTCAACCCGCGCATGACCATCGGCCGTATCATCGCCGAATCATTGATCGTCATCGGCTGGGGCACGCCCGGGAAGATCGAGGAGCGGGTGCGGGAATTGCTGCGACAGGTCGGCCTCCGCCCGGAGCAGGCAACGCAATATCCGCACGAATTCAGCGGCGGCCAGCGCCAGCGCATCGCGCTCGCGAGTGCCTTGGCCTCGCGCCCGAAACTGATCGTGCTCGACGAGCCGGTCTCGGCGCTCGACGTGTCGATCCGCGCCCAGATGATGAACCTCCTGAAGGACATCCAGGCGCGGGACAAGCTCGCCTATTTGCTGGTGGCCCATGATCTCGCCACCGTGCGCCACATGGCCGACCGCACCGCCGTCATGTATCTCGGCCGGATCGTCGAATATGCGCCGACCAAGACCTTGTTCGAGGATGTGCGCCATCCCTACACCAAGGCGCTCTTTTCCGCCGTCCTCCAGGCGCGGCCGAACCAGCCCGAGGATGAGATCGTGCTGCCGGGGGAGGTGCCCTCGCCGCTCAACCCGCCGAGCGGCTGCCGGTTCCACACCCGCTGCCCTTTCGTCATGGCGCGCTGCGCGGTGGAGGAGCCCCGGCTCCGCGAGGTCTCGCCGGGCCACCAGGTGGCGTGCCATCTTTACCAGGCGGCGTAACCAAAGCCGTTCGCCAATACAGGAGATCGTTCGCGATGAAAGAGCCCCATGGCCCCTTGCAGGGCGTGAAGGTGGTTGCCTGCTCCACAGCGCAAGCGGGAACCGTGCCCTACATGCTGATGGCCGATCTCGGCGCCGAGGTCATTAAGATCGAAGTGCCGGAAGGCGGCGACAATTCGCGCGGCTCCACCGTGCTGCCGGGCTTTCCCAGCACCTATTTCGAGACCAACAATCGTGGCGTCAAGAGTGTGACCCTCAACCTCAAGGCGCCGGAAGGGCGGGACATCCTCCGGCAGCTCGTGCGGGAGGCCGACATCTTCGGCCAGAACTTCCGCCCGGGCGCGGCCGAGAAGAACGGCTTCGGCTATGAGGACCTCCGCAAGGTCAATCCGAAGCTGGTCTATGTGTCGATCTCGGGTTACGGCCCCAAGGGACCGCACGCCGATCTGCCGGGCACGGATTCCATGGCCCAGGCGCTGGGTGGCATCGCCGAGGCGTTTTCCAGCCCGGGCCAGCCGATGCGCACCGGCATCGTCTCGGTCGCCGACGAAACCTGCGCCATCCTGGCGTTTGGCGGGGCACTCGCGGCACTCACCCACGCGCGCGCCACGGGCGTCGGCCAGAAGGTCGATTGCTCGCTGCTCGGCGGGCAGCTCCGGCTGATGGGTTGGACGCTCACCACCGCCATGTGGCGAGACCGCAACCCGGTCACCGGCCAGGCGCGGGTCACCGGCACGGCCGAGCGGCCCGGATTGAGTGCGAGCTTCAACGACCGCGACGGCAAGCCGCTCGTCTTCCAGCTCGATGGCGTCAGGAAGTGGCAGACCGCCATGACCGCGCTTGGTTTCTACGAGACCCTGGAGACGGCCGGCTTCGGCAGTCTCGGGGTCATGCACGAGAGCGAGGAAAAGCGCGCGGGCTTGCTCGGCTTGCTCGACAAATTGTTCGCCACCGGTCCGCGCGAAGTCTGGGTCGAGAAGCTCCGTGCCGCCGACGTGGTCGCGGCGCCGATCAACACGCTCCTTGAGGCCGCCAACGATCCCGACGTGCTGGCCAACGGCTATGTGACCGAGATGGAGTATCCCAAGCACTCCAAGCGCCTCAAAGTGCACGGCACGCCTTGGCACTTCTCCGAGACGCCGGCCCAGATCGGCATCGCTCCCGAACTCGGCGCCGACAATGATTCCGTGCTTGCCAGGCTGGGTTACGGCGCCGATCGGATCCGCGACTTGAAAGCGCGCAAGATCATTTGACGCTATCGAGTGTCGGCAGACGATAGCGGTCTTGTGGGTCGAGCCAGCCCTTGAAATTTGGTTTGCGCTTGTCGGCAAAGGCGGCGCGGCTTTCCATCAGGTCACTCTTATCGCCATGCTCGTGCAGGGCGGTCGCCAGCCGCTTCTGGGCGGGCGAGGGCTCGGGGCGCATCTGGCGCATCATATGCACCGTGTTGACCCGGGAGGCCGGCGGCAGCGAGAGCAGGTGCTCAGCCATTTGAATGGCGGTGGGCAGCAGCTCGGCCGCCGGAACCAGGCGATTCACGAAGCCCAATTGATGGAAGCGCTCGGCGGTAAAGCGAAAGCCGAGCGCCATTTCCATGGCGATGGGGTAGGCGAGGTTGGCAAGATGGCCGTGATTGTAGCCGCCGAGCAGCCAGCGCTTGGCTTCCGAGACCTCGAACACCGCTTCGGGCACGGCGACGCGCAGATCGGTCCGCTCCACCAGCATGAAGCCACCACCCATGGCGAAGCCGTTGACCGCGGCGATCACCGGCTTTTCCAGGGTGCCGGCCATGAACGGGTCCTCGATCGCCGGCCGGGTGCCGCCGGGTGCACCCTTCGCTAGCGACTCCTTCATATCTTCGCCGGCGCAGAAGCCCCGGCCCGTGCCGGTGAAGATCGCGACTTCGAGATCCTTGCTCTGGCGAAACGCGGTCCAGGTTTCGGCGAGCAGTGCCCGCATCTCGCCATTGAGTGCGTTGAGCCGGTCCGGCCGGTTCATGCGCACGACCAGGATTTGTCCATGCCGTTCAGTCTCGACGATTGCCATGGGTCTGCTCCCTCATGTCCGACCTGGCGGGTCGGTGCGCGGGGTCAAGGTTAGAGTGGCTTGCGGCTAAGGGGAACCGTTAGGGTAGGCGACGGCGGATGGCGAGGGGCCACCCAGCCGGGCACGGTGCATCGTTGGACCAAGAAGATTCTCCTATTCAATCCCAACACCACCCGGGCGATGACCGATCGCATGGTTGCCGTGGCGGCGAAAGTGGCGGATCAAGCGACCGAGTTGATCCCGCTAACGGCATCCCATGGGGTCACCTACATCGCGAATCATGCCGATCTTGCGCGCGCGAGCGAGGTTGTCCTCGAAACTCTCCCCCTGCACCAAGCGGGCATCGACGCCACGGTGATCGCCGCCTTTGGCGACCCGGGCCTGATTGCCGCGCGCGGACGGTTCAAGCGGCCGGTCGTGGGCATGGCGGAGGCGGCGATGCTGACCGCCTGCATGCTGGGCAAACGGTTTTCGATCATCAGCTTCACGCCGGCATATGTTGCCATGTTCGGCGATCTGGTGGCGCTCTATCGCCTTGACGGCCGGTTTGCGGGGGTGCGGGTTCCGGACGTGGGCTTCTCGTCGGTCGTCAACGTCCAGGACGAGCTGGAGGATGTCCTCGTCGCCTTGGCGCTCAAAGCCGTGCAAGACGATGGCGCCGATGTGATCATTCCGGGCGGGGCACCCCTGGCGGGATTGTCAACGCGCATCGCCGGCCGGGTGCCGGTGCCGATCGTCGACCCGATCTCGGCGGCGGTGTGCCAGGCGGAGACGCTGGTTCGCCTGCGCGGAAGCGATCGTCGCGGCGAGGTCGCTTGACCTTGTCCCGCGAGCCAGTGGACGATACCGCCCGGTAGGAGGGTACATGCGCCTGCGAATCTCCGTCGATACCGGTGGAACCTTCACCGATGTCGTCCTGCTGGACGAACAGGGACGCATGACCATCGGCAAGGCGCTGACCACGCCGAACCGCATCTTCGACGGCATGGCCGGCGCGCTCGCCGTGGTGGCGGAAGAGCGCGGCCAGTCGGTTCGCGACCTCTTGGCCGGCACCGATATTCTGATCTACGGCACCACCCGCGCCATGAACGCCGTGGTGACCAAGCAGACGGCCAAGACCGCCTTTGTGACCACCCGTGGCTTCCGCGACACGCTGACGCTCAAGGAAGGCGGCAAGCACGGCCCGAATGATTATTCCTACGACTATCCCGACCCCTATATCCCCGCCGCTACAGCTTCGAGATCGACGAGCGCATCGGCGCCGAGGGTGAAATTGTCGAACCGCTCAATCTAGCCACGGCACGCGCGGTGATGACCCCGCTCAAGGCCCGAGGCTTCCAGGCGGTAGCGGTGAGCCTGTTATGGTCGATCGCCAATCCGGTGCATGAGCTCGCCATCGGCGCCATGCTGGAGGAGACGTTGCCTGGCGTCCCCTTCACGCTTTCGCATCAGCTTGTGCCGATCCTGCGCGAATACCGCCGCGCCTCGGCGACGGCCATCGACGCGTCGCTGAAGCCCCTGATGCAGCGGCACTTGCAGGAGATGTCGGCGGATCTGCGCGCCGCCGGCTTCGCTGGCGATCTCTTGATCAGCACCTCGATCGGCGGTTGCCAGGCGGTGGAAGAGCTGATCCAGCGGCCGATCCATTCCCTCAAGTCCGGTCCCGTGATGGCGCCGGTGGCGGGGCGCGCCTACGCGGCGATCGAGGGCCTGGGCGGTAATGCCATCGTCTGCGATACCGGCGGCACCACGTTCGATGTCGGCCTCGTCCGCGATGGCAGCCTGGTCTATACCCGCGACTCCTGGCTCGGGGCTCGGTGGCTCGGCGACATTATCGGCACCTCGACCGTCGACGTCCGCTCGATCGGTGCCGGCGGCGGCTCGATCGCGCGGATCGACGCGGGCGGCTTGCTCAGGGTCGGCCCGCAATCCGCGGCATCGGTCCCCGGACCCGCCTGCTACGGACTGGGCGGCGACGAGCCGACCGTGAGCGACGCCGCCCTCTATCTCGGATATCTCGATCCCGCCTATTTCAACGGTGGCCGCCTCACGCTCGACCCCGCGCGGGCGGCACGGGTCATCACCCGCCTCGCCGCCCACCTCGGCCTTCCGCCGGACGAGACCGCCGCCGCCGTCATGACCATCGCCAATGAATTAATGATCAAGGCGATCGGCGAGATCACGGTCAATGAGGGCCTGAACCCGCGCGAGAGCGTTATCGTCGCGGGCGGTGGTGCCGCCGGCTTGAACATCATGCCCATCGCGCGCGAGCTCGGCTGCGATACGGTCGTGCTACCGCGGCACGCGGCGGCGCTCTCCGCCTGCGGCATGCAATATAGCGACATCATCTTCGAGGCGACGCGCTGCCGCTTCACCGACAGCGTCAATTTCGACGTGGAGGGCGTCAACCGCGCGCTCAACGAGATCACGGCGGAACTCGCCGCCTTCCGGGCTGGCTTGCGGGGCGTGGAGGGCGTCGAAGCCCGTATCGAGCTGCTGGTCGAGGCCCGTTACCGCGCCCAGGTCTGGGAGCTCGACACACCGCTTCCCAAGCGGCGTATCGAGGACGCCGGCGACGTTCGGGCTTTGGCCGAAGCCTTCCATCGGGCGCATGAGCGGGTCTATGCCGCGCGCGACGAGGGGAGCCCCGTCGAGTTCGTCAACTGGCATGGCCGCATTGCGATCCGCGCCTTCCAGCCGCCGCCAGTGTCCGATCGGGGTGTCGAGTGGTACCGGCCGGAGCCCGACCAAAGCCGCATTTGCTTCTTCAACGAGACCGGCCGCTGGGCGACGCCAATCTATCGCGGCGCGGCGCTCATGCCGGGAGCCAGGATCGCCGGGCCCGCCATCGTCGAGGAGCCGACGACCACGATCGTCGTCTATCCGGGCCTGTGGTCGGAGCTGTCGGCCGCCGGCAACTACGTCCTGCATTGTGCCGGAGAGATGACCCCATGAGCGACGCACTCGATCCCATCCAGGTCTCCGTCATGGCGAATCGCCTCGATGGCATCGTGCGAGAGATGACCAACACGCTGCTGCGCGCCGCCCGCTCGGCCGTCATCTCGTCGGCGCGCGACTTCTCCTGCTGCCTGGTCACCGGCGACGACCAGCTCCTGGCGTCGGCGGAAGGCCTGCCGGTTCACATTTTCGGCTGCCACATCCAGACCGCCAACATGCGGCGCTATCACGGCCAAGACATCCACCGGGGCGATGCCTATCTCGACAATGACCCCTATGGCGGCAATACCCATCCGGCCGACCATACCTTCATGGTGCCGGTCTTCTTCGAGGGTGAGCATCTGTTCACCAGCGTCGCCAAGTGCCACATGGCCGACATCGGCAATTCCATCCCGTCGAGCTACTTCGTGCTAGCGCGCGACGTGTATCATGAGGGCGCCCTGATATTCCCAGGCGTGCGCATCCAGCGCGACTTCCGCAACATCAACGACATCGTGCGCATGTGTCGGGCGCGCATTCGCGTACCCGATCAATGGTACGGCGACTATCTGGCGGGTCTCGGCAGTGCCAGGGTGGCGGAACGGCGGCTGGAAGAGTTTTGCGCTAAATATGGCGCCCGGGCGGTGCAGCGCTTCATGGCCGATTGGTTCGACTATTCCGAGCGCCGGATGATCGACAATATTCGCCGGCTGCCGAAAGCCAGGTTGGTGAACAAGGGCCGGTCCGATCCGCTGGAGGGCATCCTGCCGGCCGGCCTCGAGCTCACGGTGAAGATCGAGATCGACCCCGGCGAGGCCATGATCCACATCGATCTCTCGGACAATCCGCCCTGCGTCGATGTCGGGCTGAACACCTCGCTTGGGGCCGCCACCTCCGCCGTCGTCGGCGCCGTGTTCAATGCCCTGGAGAAGGACGTTCCGCGTAACGCCGGGAGCTTCAGGCGCCTCCGGTTCACTTACGCCGAAGAGAGCGTGGTGGCGGCGCCCAAATTTCCCCATTCCTGTTCAATGGGCACCACCAATGTCGCCGAGCGGCTGGTGAACATCACCCAATCGGCATTTGCCCAGTTGGGCGATGGCCATGGCCTCAGCGAAGGCGGTACCGGCCTCGGCGTCGGCATGGCGGTGATCTCGGGCAAGGACCATCGGCGCGCCGACGCGCCCTTCGTCAACCGCATGATGCTGTCGACCAATGGTGGCCCGTCCTCGCCCGTGGCCGATGGCTGGGTGAACTACGCCATCCCGGTGATCGCCGGGTTGATGTATCGCGACAGCGTCGAGGTCGACGAGCTGAAGCATCCGATCCGCGTGCGGTCGCTGGCGCTGGTGGCCGACAGCGCCGGCGCCGGACGCCACCGGGGGGCGCCCGCGCAGCAGATCGAGCTGACGCCGACCGGCAATGACGTGACCGTCGTCATCTCCTGCGACGGCCAGCACGCCCCGCCCCGGGGCGTGGTTGGCGGTCTTGCCGGCACACCCGGCGCCACCTGGCTGGTCGGCGAGAATGGCGATACCTCACGCCTGCCCAATGTCGTGCAAGTGGTGCTCGGGAAAACTCAGAGTCTGCGCGGCCGCGACAGCTCCGGCGGCGGCTATGGCGATCCGCTGGAGCGCGACCCCCAGCGCGTCTGGCACGACGTGCTGGAGGGCTGGGAAAGCCGCGACAAGGCGAGCGACACCTATGGCGTCATTTTCACCGGCGAGATCGATGACGACAGTCTTGCCGTCAATACGGCCGCCACGGCGCTGCGCCGGGCGACACTGCGCAAAGGGAGGCCCGCATGACGAACCTCATTCAACATCCGGGCTCGGTCCGGGCGCTTGGCGCCGAGATGGCCGAGGGTCGCCTCAGCGCCGTGGCACTGGTGGAACGCTGCCTCGATCGCATCGCCCTGGTGGATGGCCAGGTTCAGGCCTGGATCCATGTGCAAGCGGAAGCGGCGCTGGCCGCCGCCAGGGTGCTGGATGGCGAACGCCAGGCCGGCCTGACCCGGAGCCCGTTGCATGGCATTCCCGTCGCGGTGAAGGACGTGATCGATGTTGCCGGCCTGCCGACCCGGGCCAACAGCCCGTCGCGCGCCGACATCCCGCCGGCCACGGCGGATGCGACGGTGGTGGCACATCTGCGCGCGGCCGGGGCCATCATCCTGGGCAAGGTGCATACCACCGAGTTCGCCTATTTCCAGTCCCTGCCGCCGACCCGCAATCCCCACAAACTGACACGGACACCGGGCGGCTCGTCCGCCGGCTCCGGTGCCGCCATCGCGTCGGGGACCGTTCCGCTGGCGTTGGGGACCCAGACCGCCGGCAGCGTGAACCGGCCGGCGGCCTACACCGGCGTCGGCGCCTTCAAGCCCTCGGCGCTCGCCGTCGGCGGCGCGGGCGTCGTGCCGTTGGCGCCAAGCTTCGACACGGTGGGCGCCTTCGGCGCCAGTGCCGGCGATGCGGCGCTGCTGGCGGCGGGATATGTGGCGGACCATCTCGCCATGGCGCGGCTCAAGCCATGGACGCCGCGCATATTGGTGCTCGATGACCCGATGCTGTCGGCGAACGGCAAGCCCGCCATGGCCGCCTGCATCGCCGGCTTGGTGGACCGACTGGGCCGCTCCGGGCTTGCCGTGGAACGCTGGGCGTCACCGGTCCCCTGGGCCGACCTGTTGGCGACGCAACGCGTGGTGCTGATGGCCGAACTCGGCCGGACCCATGCGCGCGCACCCCGAGATCGCATCGCACCCAGGCTCGCCGCCGATATCGACACCGGCCTCGCGATCGCCCAGGCGGACTATGCGGCGGCGCTCTACCGGCTCTTGGGCTTCCGCCGTCAATTCTGGCGGAACGTCGCCGACGATGTCCTGCTTCTCCTGCCGGCGGCCCCGGATGTCGCGCCCGACGACGGCACCACGGGCGATCCCTCCTTCATCATCCCCCTAAACACGCTGGGCGGCCCCATTGCGACACTCCGGGCGGGTTTCGCTGCGGATAGCGCGATGCCGGTCGGCGCGCTGCTCGGCGCCGCTCCGGGCGCCGATGCCAGGCTCGCCGGCTTCCTCTTGTCCGATACCGGTATCGCCCTCGACCTCTAGCCATGGCGGCGCGGATCGTCTTTGCTCACCACCATCCAGGGCACGATCTCATACCAGGTCTCGATGATCGAAACCGATCATCGAGACGCCCTCAAACGCCGGGCGCGCGCTCCGCGCGCTTGGCTTTCGCCGCATCCGCGGCGCGGCGCGGTCGCGCCGGCCAAGCCTCGATGAGTCAAGCTCATCGAGGCTTGGTATCAGTAGCTTGGCTTGGTCGGAAAAGGCGTGAGCTGCAGCTCGTGTGTCCAGCACGACCGGTCCTGGGTGTGCAGGTAGTAGAACGCCTCGGCGATCTTGACCGGATTCATCACGATATCCGGTCGATTCTGGGCCCTTGGCAGCGCCCTGGTTCCGGGTGAGTCGATCAGACCGTCGATCACCACGTTGGCGACATGCACGCCATGCTCGGAATATTCCTCGCTGAGCACCTGCGCCAGCGTACGCATCATGACCCGGGGATAGTAAAGCGACTCTCCGGTCATTCGCTTCGTCCCCCGGAGCGACTTGGCGTTGTTGGAAAAGAAGAACGACCCTTGGCCCTTCTTCCGCATGGCCGGCAACACTTCCTTGGCCACGAGAAAGGGTCCGCGGCTGGCAATGTGCTGGGCCGTGTCGAACATCTCTACCGGGATATGTTCGAGCAGTTCTTTCTCGGGCGGCAGATCACGGCCTTCCAGGTAACCGGCGTTGTAGACCAGAACCTCCGGATCGCCGGCCTCGCGCCGGATGGCGGCGAACGCCGCCCCGACAGAGTCTTGCGAGGTGAGATCCAGCTCGACGATCATGCAATCGCCGCCCTGCTCCCGGATGGCCTTCGCCAGTGCCGCGGCATTGGCCTCGGCGCGGGTCGTCAGCGCGACAAAAAAACCCTCCCGCGCGAACTTCTGGGAAATGGCGCCCCCGACGCCCCAGCGCACGCCGATCGGCAGGTTGCCATCGTCCAGGGCTTTGCCGTGCGCCAGCTTGGTATTGCGGCCATCCGCCTGCCACTTCGAGGTGGCACCGACCACCACCGCCACTGGCTTGCCCTTGGCGTTCGCTTTGGGATTTTCGCTCATTCGGAGACTTTCCCTTGGTTGTTTGTCGCGTTCGGGCGTCTAGAAAACACGTTCCGCCACATGGCTTGGAAGCCGTTGGGACCATGACGCATGTCAGGCCGCTCGGTCCCAGCCCCACCAAGCGCACAGCGCTTCTCCCATGATGAGGCGCTTGTCCCGATCGCCGAGCCACGGCAACTCCTCGGTGAACATTGCCACGCATTGGCCCCAGGAACAGGGCATCTTCGTGATGTCCGTGCCCCAGAACATTCGGCTGGCACCAAATGCGTCGTAGATCTGTCGCAGGTAAGTGTGCATCGCCGGAAATGGATAGGCCTCGCTGGAATAGCCCGGCGCGCCGGTCGCCTTGACCGCCACATTGGGGAACTTCGCCAACGCCAAAAGGTCCGGGATGTGGGTCATGGCGGCGGCATCTTTCAGCGTGGTCATGCCGCCCCGGCCGCCCAGGTGATCGATCGTTAATCGAAGTCCGGGGTGGCGCTCGGCGATCCGGCCAAGCTCGGTCAGCGAATCCGTCGCCAGCGCGGCGATGGGAACACCGGCATTTTCGGCTTCCGCCCAAAGCCAGTCGATGGTGCCATCGGCCAGCCAGCGCCGCGCGGGATCGTGCAGGAACGTGTACCGCAGACCGAGCATGCCGGGTTGTTCTCTCCAACTTCTGATCGCCGCGCTGGATTCCGGCCGATCGAGCGGCACCGAACCCATGATCGCGAACCGGCCGGGATAGTCCCGGACCGCTTTCAATGCCATGTCGGTCGAACCCGGGTCCCAACCCGGCGGATGAATGACGGCCGCATCGACACCGCCTTGGTCCATCAAGGCGACGGCCTCCGCGGGGGTAAAGGCCGTCACTTGGCGATGCGAAAGGTTGCTTGGCAAGCCCGTTCCCCAGAGGTGAATTTGGGCGTCGACTATCCGCATCGCACGCTCTCCCTGCATTTTTACGGGCCGTGTAACCAGACTTGGTGTACCTACGACCATGCGGACCATCATATGGCCGACTTGAACGATACGATGATCGGGTTTCTCGCGAAAGCTCACATTTAGCGACCGCATTTTAGCGACCTCGTTGCCGCCCGACAAAATCGTGGCTACCCTTCGTCACGGTCGATAGATCCGGTCGGCTGGCTGGCGATTTCCCGTTCATAGTCAGGGTGAAAAATCGTGGAAACCAAGGACCTGTTGGTACGGCGCGACGAGGGCGTCCTCGTGCTGACGTTTAATCGTCCCGAGCACCGGAATGCACTGACCATGGCGATGCAGGAGCGTCTTGGGGATGAACTTGCCGCCGCCGAACTCGATAACGAGATCGGCTGCGTCGTGCTCACCGGCGCCGCCGGCGCCTTCTGCGCCGGCGGCGACGTGAAAAACATGGCGCGTGGTCACGCCTCGGGCCAGCCCATCGACCAGGTCAAGCGCATGGAGACGCAGCGCCAGTCGCACCGGCGTTCGTCACTCCGGCTGTTTGAGATGGCAAAGCCAACGCTCGCGGCGCTTCCGGGTCCGGCGGCCGGCGCCGGTTTTTCGATGGCGCTCGCCTGCGACATGCGCATTGCCGCCGATACGGCCATCATGACCACGGCCTTCGTGAAGGTCGGCCTGTCCGGAGACTATGGCGGCACCTATCTTCTGACGCAATTGGTCGGTCCGGCGAAGGCGCGCGAGCTCTATCTCCTGGGCGAGCGGATCGACATGGTCGAGGCGTTTAGGCTCGGGCTCGTCAACTGGGTGGTGCCGGCGGCTCAACTCGAGACGAAGACAATGGAGATTGCAAAGCGCCTCGCTTCGGGTCCCCGGGTTGCCCACCGTTTCATCAAGGACAATCTCAACCGTGCCTTGAAGGCGAGCTTCGCCGACTGCCTCGACATGGAAAGCGCCAACCTGATGCAGCTGCGCGACACCGAGGACCACAAGGAAGCAGCCCTGGCTTTTGCCGAGAAGCGCCCACCGAAGTTCAAGGGACGGTGACGGGAACGGGCACCCACTCAGGAAGCGATCCCGAGCAGCCGCGCCGCGGTTCCGCCGAGGATCGCGATCCGCTCGTCGTCATTCAATCCGGGCGTGCCGAGCACCAGGTCGACCTCGGTGCTGGTCCACGGGAACGGGTAGTCGGTTCCCATCATGACCAGGCCGGGACCGGTTTCCGCGATCAGGTGGCGCAACGCCTCGGGCGTGAACACGATCGTGTCGAAATAGAGCTGACCATCCTTGAGATACGCGGTCGGATTTTTCTTGGGCAACGGGCCGACCCGGTTGGGGAAGGTCCGGCACACGGCGTCCGAACGGTTGGCGTAGGACGGCAAGAAGCCGCCGCCATGGGCGGCACAGATCTTGAGTCCGGGAAAGCGATCGAGCGTGCCTTCGAAGATCAGGTGCGACAACGCGATCGTGGTTTCGAGGGGGTTGCCGATCGTGTTCGTCAGCAGGCCGCCGCCGGCGAGCCGCCCGCTCGGCTCCAGTTCGCGCGTACCCAGCGGGTGCATGAAGACGAGCACGCCGAGTTCCTCGCATTTGGCCCAGAAGGGATGGAATTTGGGATTGGCCAATTCCTCGCCGGCGACGCTGCCGCCAACTCCGACGCCGCGAAAGCCGAGCTTTTTGACCGCGTATTCGACCTGTTCGGCGGCGATATCGGGATATTGCAATGACGCCGTTGCAAAGGCGACGAAGCGCTCGGGGTTGGCCCCGCAGAATTCGACCAAGGTCTCGTTCTGGACCTTGATCAGTTGGGCGGCGACATCGCGCTCGGCGCGGTACCAATAGGGGTTGATGCTCAGCGCCTCGACGTCGATGCCTTGGGCGTCCATTGCCTGGATGCGGGTGCCGGTGTCGGTCATCAGCAAGCCGGGTGCTTCGAGCGGCAGGTCGACCAGCGCCATCGCCGCCGGCACCGCGCAATGGGCGTGCACGTCGACGGTTTTGACCCGTTTGCCGTTGACCACGACCTCCCGTCGCCGCCCATGGGCGTGCGGGCCCGGCGCCGAGGCCGCGCCGGTCATGGCGCAGCCGATGAATGCGATGCCGGCCATGGTGGTCGCGAGCAGATCCCCGGTTATTGGCATTGCCGTCCCTCCTCCAAGGGTATTCGGTCGGTTCGCCAGCCTACTACGCCTCGATCCCGGCCGGCATCGGGACATTTCCTTGCCACCCGCACACCTCCGGGACTAGCGTTTCCCCGACATCCAGGGGAGGAAATCAAATGTCCGTCTTCGTCATCGGTGGCACCGGTTTCATTGGTCATCGCGTTGTCCGCCTGCTCGCCCAGCGCGGCGAGATGGTCACCTGCATGGATATCAATCCGGGTGCCCATTCATTCGCCGATCTCGGCGCCCAAGTCAGTTCGGTGCGGGGCGACGTCACCCAGTTCGACGATGTCATGGCCCAGATGACCAAGGCGCGGCCGGAGCGGGTGATCAATCTCTCCTACTTTATCGGCTCCGACCATGCGCCGCATGTGGCGATGAAACTCAATATCCTCGGCATGGACAACTGCTTCGAGGCGGCGCGTTTGCTGAACGTGAAGCACACCATGTATGCCAGCTCGCTGGCCGTGAACGGCAAGCAGACTCATTACGGTAACCGCCCGGTGACCGAGACGGACGAGGTGCATGGCGAATACCAATATGCCAAGCACAAGATCGTCAATGAATGGCAGGCGCAGGACTACACGGAAAAATTCGGCATGCTGATCACCGGCATCCGCCCCGCCAACGTTACCGGCCCGGACAAGGTGCGCGGATCGGTCGATCACGTGAATATCATCACCGAGCCAGCGCGCGGCAACCCGATCAGTTTCCCGTTCAAGGATGCCATGCGCAGCCCGATCCATGTCGACGACATCGCGGAGGTGTTCGCCCGCGTGCTGATGAGCGAGAAACCGCAATACCGGATCTACAATTCCGGCGGTACCGGCATCAGCCTGGGCGAAATCGCCGACATCGTCGGCGGCTATCTGCCTGGGGCCGGGATCAGCTTCGACAAGGACACCGGCGGCAAGGAGGCCTCCGGCAACTATTTGATCGACAATGCCCGGCTGGTGCGGGAGTTCGGCGTGCAGTACCGCCCCTACCATGAGCGCGTTCTCCAGATCATCAACGACGTGCGCCGCGACAAGGGCCTGCCGCCACTCAGGTAATGTCGGCGGCGAGTGAGGGCGGTGGGGCTTGAGGCGAGCCCGAATGCTGTAGAGTGGGGCCGGTCGACATCGGAGAAGCGTGCCATGAATCTCAGTCTTGACGGCGTTCGTGTGTTGGAGCTGGCGCGCTACCAGGCGGGTCCGCGCGGTGGCATGATCATGTCCGACCTGGGCGCCGAGGTAATCAAGATCGAGCGGCTGGGCGGCGAGGAGACCCGCAAGAATCCCCCCATCGTGCGCGGTCAGAGCGTCTACTTCTCGGTGTACAACCGCGGCAAGAAGAGCCTATGCCTGGATATGCGCCAGGAGCGCGGCAAGGCGATCTTCGCCGATCTGGTGTCGCGGTCGGACATGGTCCTGGAGAACTTTCGGCCGGGCGTGATGCAAGCCATGGGCTTCGCCTACGAGCAGCTTCGCGCTCTCAAGCAGGACATCATCCTGGTGTCGGTGTCGGGCTTCGGCCAATACGGACCCTATATCGATCGTCCGGCCTTCGACCCGCTCGGCCAGGCGATGAGCGGCCTGATGGCGTTGACCGGACAACCGGTGGGTCGGCCGGTCGGCACCGCCTCATCGGTGGTCGACCGCTATACCGCGTTACACGCGACCATCGGCGCGTTGGCGGCACTCAGGCACCGCGACCGCACGGGCGAGGGGCAGCTGGTCGATGTCTGCTTGTTGGATTCCGCGCTGACCATGGTCGAGATCCCCATGTCCTACTATCTCGCCACCGGCGAGGAAGGCGGCGAAGGTGGCCGGCCGCCCTACCGGGCCAAGGATGGCTGGGTGGTGATCGCGGCCACTGGTCGCGACATGGTAGGGCGGCTGATGGCGCTCGTCTCGGGCGACGCCGCCCCGGCGGATGCCGGACCGATCAATAGCGCGGCCGGCGCCGGCGATGAGCGCCGCAAGCGCCTCGATGCCTGGTGCGCCGATCGCACCGTCGACCAAATTGTCGCCCTGTTACTCGACGCGGGTGTGCCGGTGGCGCCTGTCCGCACCATTCCGGAAGCGACAAGGGATCCGCATCTCTGGGCGCGCGAGATGCTGGTGAAGATGCCCGACCCGGTCGCCGGCGAGATGTACCTGCCGGGTGCCACGGTGAAGATGTCGCGGACGCCGGGCAAGCCGGGCCCGGTGCCGACGCCGGGCCAGCACACCGACGAGCTGCTCACACAACTGCTGGGCTATGACGGGGCAATGCTGGCCGAGCTGCGCGCGGCCAAGGTGATCGGATAACCGTTCAAGCCTTCGACGGCGACCAGTCATAGACCCGCTGTAGGGTCGCACCCATCAGGGCGGTCCGGTCGCTGTCGGACAGGCGGTCGGTGACGCGAAACGACTCGACCCCCTGCTGGTATGTCAGCAACTCGACCGCTCGGGTCCAGTCGGTCCCCCACATACAGCGATCGAAGCCAAAGGCGTCGAAGATGCGCCCGAGCGGATCCCACAAGTCCATGTAGGGGAAAGGCTCGTGCGACAGCGTGCAGGCGCCGGTGATTTTCACCACGATGTTGGCGTGGGCCGCCAAGCCCAGCAGCTTCGGGAGATCGGCGAACGGCGCCGTTGGGGCTGGCCGCTCGAACGGTTGTTGCAGCCCGAGATGGTCGATCACCAGCATCGTGCCGGGGTTTCGGGCCGCGAGCTGCCCGGCCTGCTCCAGGCGCCCCCAACACAAGAGGTTGACCGGGAGGGAGTGTCTGGCGGCGGCGGCCAGCACACGGCTGATGCCGGGGTCGGCGGCGTCGGTCGAAACACCTCTTGTCATCATGATCCGGATAGCGACCGCGCCCTTGGTCGCCGCCCAATCGGCGATCGTATCGACCACCCCGGGATCGCTCGGATCGACCGGTTTGATCAACGCGAACCGGCCGGGATGAGCCCCGTGAACCTCGATGGCGTAGCTGGCGTCGTAGCGGTACATGGTAAACGGCGAGACCAGCAGCGCGCCGTCGACACCGGCGGCGTCCATGGCCGCCACCATGTCGTTGCCCGTGACCTCGGGCGGGCCATGCAGGACGGCGGCCCAGGGGCGGCCTGGGCGGTCGCGTTCGTAGGCGTGAACCTGGGCATCGATCGTCAGCATGACTGCCAGCCTCCCCCCCTAACCGATGGCATTATTACCGCTTGAACCGGTAATGGAATCGATCGCCATCCGCCGTCACCAACCCCATCGTCGGCGCCGGGAAGTGGATCGGCAGGAGCAGAGTATCGCTATCCGCGACCGAGGACAAAAACCTCCGGCGCGATACCGCCGCCTCCTTCGGATCCCAGTCAACCCCAGGCGACCAATCGAGCTCCCGGCACTGGATCGCGTGGTGCATCATGTCCCCGGTCACCACCGCGCGCTGGCCGCGCGAGGAAATATTGACGCAGCAATGGCAGGGCGAGTGACCCGGCGTCGGCGTCAAGGTGATGGTGTCATCGAGCGCGTAATCGTCATCCACCAGCAGCGCCTGCTTGGCTTCCACGATCGGCAAGCAGTTGTCCCGGAATACGGTGCCAGGCGGATTGGCGCCCCGCGCGTGCTCCGCCTCCCAGGCCGCGTATTCCTTCTTGTGGAACACGTATTTGGCATTCGGGAATGTCGGCACCCACCGCCCGTCGCGCAAGGTCGTGTTCCAGCCCGTGTGGTCGATATGGAGATGCGTGCAAAACACGTAATCCACTTGCTCGAAGCCGACGCCCAGGGCGAACAGCTCTTTGCGCCAGCGCTCCTTGCCGGGGAAATCGAACGGTGGCGGATGGCCTTTGTCCTCGCCGGTGCAGGTGTCCACCAGGATGGTGTGGCGCGGCGTGCGGACCACGAAGGTCTGGTAGGTGATGAACATCATGCCCAACACCGGGTCGAACACCTCCGGCTCCATCACCGGCAGATGCCGGTTGAAGGTGGCCTCATCGTAGGCCGGAAAGAAATCCTGCGGCCGCCGCCACGGCCCTTCGCGTTCGATCACCGCGTCGATGGTGATGTCGCCGATCCTGATCTGTCGCATGGCTGCTTCCCCCGGGTGACCCGCCCAGCGTATCAAACGCCAGCCGGCGCGAACAGGCCCCGAGGCTGCCAGCGGGGGATGGTATTATTTCACGCGCGTGACGGATTTATCGGCGCCAGACCCGGGCGAACGCGCGCAGCTTGGCTCTCAGGTCGAGCCACTCGTCCGACAAGGCGTCGAGAAATTGCGACAGCCGAGCGGATTTCTTGACCGTGTAGAGCGTCAGAATCGTCACCGGCGCGAGTACCACCGCGAACAGCAGCAATTTCACGCCCGGTGGCTCGCCCGCCCAGTCGAATAGGTTCATGCCGAGAAGCCCCGTGGTCACGGTGCCGATCAGGCCGAAGGTGGTGACGACGGTCAAGCGGACCATGCTGCCGTTCTGCCGCCGCAACGTCTCGTTTTCCAGGTAGACGCTCATGTCCTCCAGCTCCTGGCGCACGTCGGCGTACAGGCGGTCGAGGCCGAGATGGCTCCGGCATAACTCGAACAAGGTGCGATTCTGGGCCTGCTCGCTCACCTCGTGGAACCAGTAGCGGTGGGTGAAGCGGAGGAAGGTCTCGAGGGCAGCCCGGGTTTGGCGGTGGAAGGCGCGCACGCTCGATGCATTGGCGACATCGAGTTGGCTCACCGTGAGCGCCAGTCTGTTGGTGAACATCAGCAGGGCGGCACGGTGAAAATGGGCGATCAGAAACAGCAGGAAATGCTGGTGCCGGAAACGGCCGAGATAGCCCCGCCCGGTGTCCATATGCACCCGATTACCGGCATCCCCGGTCACCACGAAGGTATAGCCCGAGACGGAATAGCGGGTGGCGGTCCAGTCGACCCCCGCCCCGGCCGCCTCGTACACGTCGAAGGGGTGCTTGGCCTCTAGGGCGGCCAGGTCACGATCGGCCTCCGGCGAAGGTTGGCCTTTGTCGGCGCCTTTCGCCATCGCCAGCCGGACATGATCGGCGCCGGTGAGCTGTCGCGGGTCGGTCATGGCGAGATAGGCCATCAACGGCATGCGGTAATATTCGAGCAGGCGGTAGCGAAGAGCGCCCGCGCGGTCGGACTGGTGCAGCACCAAGGGGCGCATGAGATAATCCCAATGGGCGGCGATGGCGGGCGCGCGGTGCGTGCCGACGAACGCCAGGAACTTGGCGCGGCTGTCATAGTCCGAGGCGGCCAGCACCTCACCCGTGGGCGATAGCCATTCGGCCCGCACCGGGCAGTGGCCGCCGCGACCGTCGCCTTCCCAGTAGGCGGGATAGGCACGGCCGATCCGGAACATCGCCTCCTCGGCCACGCTGAGCGGCAAGTCTTCGGCAAAAATCTCGATCGCCAGCATGGCAATGTCGATGTCGAAAAAGAAGTAGAGATCGACATGCGCGACCTCGAATCGCACCGGCGCCGTGTCGGGCGCGAGCGTCACGCTGAGCGCCGCGACGTCGGATCGGCGCATGACGCGGATCGGGCTTTCGCCATAGCCGCGCCGGACCGACTTGCCGATCCCCTGCCCATAGAGGAAGCGCTGCACCGGCGGCAGGAAGGTCACGAACTCGTTGTAGTGCCGCTCCTCGAAGGTGCCCGGGTCGCTGGCGAACTCGTCCTCCACCGCGCGCCACGGATTGCCTGTCTCGCCCACCGCGAGCAAAGCGCCGTGATCCGTCGCGCCGGCGCCTTCGGCCAGGGGAAGAAGATGCACGGGCCACAGCAGGATCTGACGGAAATGCTTGACGCGCTTTTCCGGCGCGTGCCCGGGAACGGACTCGCCACCCGCGTCGGCAGTCGTTCGAACCGTATCGTTCATGAGCCACCGGGGGCTGAAGTGACACCGGGCACGCCGGCAATTTCCACCGCGGAGCAGTCGATGCAAATCTAGCACGTTTCATGGGGCGGGATGCGACCATAGGCGGGTTGGCGACCGCGTGGCCGCCACGGCGTGTCGTTATGCGGGGCTTCGGCGCCATAGCCATCCCGCGACCGCGAGCGCCGCGGCCGCGCCAAACATTTGGGCGACAATGAAGAGGGGCACGCCGGCCCAGGCGATGCCTGCGAATGTGTCGGAGAGCGCGCGGGCGATCGTCACGGCGGGATTTGCGAACGATGTCGATGCGGTGAACCAATAGGCGGCGGTTATGTAGAGCCCGACGGCATGGGGCAAGGCGGACGGTGCGCGCGCTACGCAACCAAAAATGGTCAGCAGAAGGCCGAAACTGGCTATGAATTCCGCAAACCACTGTGCCGGGCCCGCGCGGACGGTCGTGGAAAGCTGGAGGATCGGCAGGTCGAACATCAAATGCGCCGACCAGACGCCGAGAACTGCGCCGGCCAATTGCGCCCCGACATAGAGCCCCAGCGCTCGGGCCGCCAATTCGCCCCGCAGCGCAAACGCCAAACTGACGGCCGGGTTGAAATGCGCGCCCGAGATTGGGCCGAAGATCACGATCAGGACGACCAGGATCGCCCCGGTCGGAAAGGTATTACCGAGCAGGGCGAGCGCCGCGTTTCCGCCCGCGAGCTTGGCACCCATGATGCCGGAGCCGACGACTGTCGCGAGCAGAAAGGCCGACCCAAGAAACTCGGCCGCGAGACGATGGGACAGCGGTGCGGCAATCATGCGGCTCCCTTGTCGCCGGGGCTCGCCTTGTGCCGTCGCGATGCACCCGACATATGGCCGATGTTCCGAAGATTGTTGCCCGGCGCCATGGCGTCGATCGACGCCAAGGGCAGGTTCCGCCGGCCGCGTTATGGCAGACGGTAAAAATAAAATCCACCGCCAGCGCGCCGGGTACCGCGAACATGTCCCAGCGCTTCGGTGTTGTACTTTTCCCGGGTCATGGCGACAGTGTTCGCCTTGGCCCTGCCGGCGCGTGACAAACCGGCATCGAGCGAGTATAGTGATTATAGAAAGTGATTGCGCCACGCGGTGTCAGTCGACTGTAGTTTATTTTTTGTGTTTCTCATGTTTTCAAAGCCTTATTGGGTTTGCTTTGCCTTTGATTGGGATCGGTCATTGCGATAACTGGAAATTCGAGGGTCATGGCGGTCGCCCTTTAAGGCCCTCGGCCAGGTGGGAAGGAGACAGACAGTGAGCCAAGGAATAACCGGATCGATGCCTCGGGCCGCCACCCTGGCGCCGGAGTCGGGCCACGGCCCGTCACGCTGGCAATCGCCGGCACCGATCCGCTATCCGGATCCCGACATCGTCGTGCTCGATGCCCGTTTCCAGCCCATGGTGCTCGGCCATGCCGCGATCGAGCGCATCGCGACCGGCTTTCGCTTCACCGAAGGTCCGGCCTATTACGGCGATGGCCGATATTTGCTGTTCTCCGACATTCCCAACGACGCGCTGCTCCGGTGGGATGAGATCACCGGCGCCGTCGCCACGCTCCGCCACCCCGCCGGATACCCCGACGGCAACACGCGCGACCGAGAGGGCCGGCTGATCTCCTGCGAACTCGGGAGCCGTACGCTCACGCGCACCGAGCATGACGGCAGGGTCACGGTTCTGGCGGCGGCGTTTCAGGGCACGCGTCTGACCGGGCCGAACGATGTGGTGGTGAAGTCCGACGGCTCGATCTGGTTCAGCGACAACGGCGCCGGCATCCGCGGCAACTATCTCGGCCATAAGGCGCCGCAGGAAATGCCGTTCCGCGTCTATCGTCTGGACCCCGCGAGCGGCGAAATCGGCATCGCGGTCGGCGACATGGATCGTCCGAACGGGCTTTGCTTCTCGCCCGACGAATCCTGCCTTTATGTCGTCGATACGCCCAGCGGAACCAAGACCACCCATGTCTACGACATTGAGGGCGGCAAGGCGGTCAACGGGCGGCTGTTCTTCGACGGCACTCCCGGCTACGCGGACGGCATCCGCTCGGATAGCGAGGGCAATGTCTGGTGCGCCTTCTCCGGCGGCCCTGGACAGGACGGGGTCGCCGTGTTCGCCCCCGACGGCACGCTGATCGGACGCATCCTGCTGCCGGAGCGGTGCGCCAATCTTTGCTTCGGCGGCGTCAAGCGCAATCGGCTGTTCATGACCGCCAGCCAGTCGGTCTACGCGCTCTACGTCGAAGCCGAGGGCAATCCCGGTGGCTAGCCGGTTACGCCCGGGGCTTCGGTTAGCGCGGCCACGCGGCCTAAACGTCCAGCGCGCAGTTCGATCGCGGCATCGCCACACAGGCCAGGATGTAGCCGGCCGCCTTGTCTTCCGGCGTCAGCCCGTGTTCGGTCCGCATGCCGACATTGCCGGAGACGAGCTTCACCTTGCAGTCGCCACAGTGGCCCACCCGACAGCCATAGCCGATATCGACATCGTTATCCTCGGCGACTTCGAGTAGCGTCGTCTTGCCGTCGGTTGTTGCCGTCTTGCCGGCGCCCACGAATTCGATGGCGAGCGTACCGGTTGCCGCGTGTACGTCCTCACCGACCGGCGCGCCGCCGCTGGCGATGGGCGCCGCCTTCTCGTCCACCGAGGTGCGCAGGCCGCCGAAGCTCTCGGTGTGAAAATTGGCGAGGTCGAAATCCAGTTCCGCCAGGATCCCTCGCACCGCATTCATGAAGCCCTCGGGGCCGCACATGTAGATATGTCTGTCGTGCAGGTCGGACGAGATCATTTCCAGCATGGGCCGGTTGATGCGGCCCGTCAGGCCGCTCCAGTCACCGGTACGGCCGCGGGTTTCGGCGAGCAGCACCGTGGAAAACATCTTGTAGCGCGCCGTCATGTACTCGAGTTCCTTGCGGAAGATGATGTCGTCGGGCGAACGCACCGAATTGAACAACTGGACATCGACGTCGGCGGCCACGTCGCAGAGCCACCGCGCCATCGACATCACCGGCGTGACGCCGCTGCCGGCGCCGAGGAACAGAAGCTTCTGCGGGATTTTGCCGGGGATCAGCGAGAACTTGCCCTTGGGGCCGGCCGCCTCAATGCGATCGCCGATGTGCAAATTGTCGGCGAGCCAGTTGGAGACGAGCCCGCCCGGCACCCGCTTGACCGTAATCTCGAGGACATAGGGCCGCGTTGGCGTCGAGGAGATGGTGTAAGAGCGGACCACCTTCTTGCCGTCGATGTTGAGCACGAGGCTGCAATATTGTCCCGGCCAATAGACGAACCGGCAGAGCGGATCGCCTTGGAAGCGGAACGTATAGACGTCGTGGGTCTCGGCGATGATCTCGTTGACGTAAAGGGGCGTGTCCTGGCCGTTCCAGATCGGCAGGTCCATTTTGGGATCGATGATCGTGGTGTCCAGCCGGATTCCGGCCCCCCGGCGTCCCGGCGCCACCGCGGGCGCCGTGACATGGAGCGGAACCCGCTCGAGCACGACCAGGTTCGCCTTGACCGCGGTCTGCGAGCAGTAGGCGCAGCGCTCCTCGCTCGAGGTCACGTCGTTGATGTAGCGGCCTTCCTCCATCTGGCCGCGCGACTTGTGAAAGCTCACATAGATGCTTTCGCCCTTGACGCGGTCCGTGACGATCACGGGCAGCTCGATGGCGGCACCCGTCTTGCGACCGGTCACGCGGACCTTATCGCCTTGCTTGAGCCCAAGCTTGTGGGCGAGCGCCGACGAGATATGGCAGGGGTTCTCGTCCGGCATGCCGATGATCGGCGTTGCCTTGCCGGAATTGAACGTGCTCATCGCGAACTGAATGCGCTTGCGATCCGAGGTCAGCGACGATCGTCCCGAGTTCATGATGATGCCATGCGGGATGTGCATGTCGGCTTCGGTCGGCCGGAAGAATTTGAACGGGCGCGGTTGGCGATAGATGTCGGCAAACGGCTGGTGGTCGGGTGTCGCGTAGTCGAGCATGTAGCGGTTCCGGCCGACGCCGCCATAGACGATGGAGCCCTGCTCCACGAGCTCCCGCCAGGCGATCGGCCGGCCATCGGCATGTTCGGGGCGACAATAGAGCGGGCCCGAGCCACCCGCCATATACGCCTGGATCCGCCGCCAAAGCTCGACCCGGTCGACCTCGCCGCCGATCCGGCCGAGGCCGCCACCCTCATTGCGATCCTGGAAGCGTGCTTGCAGATAGCCGGACTCGATGTGGCGAGCGAGATCGGGGTGGGCCAGGCGCAGGTCGGCACTAAGACCCAGCTTCCGGGCAATCTCGGCCATGACGTCGTAGAGAATCGTCGCGTCGCTGCGCGTTTCCTCGGGCGCCTTCTTGGCCGGAACCGAGAGGGACAGCTTCCATTCGCCATTCTGGTAGAGCTTGGTGGTGGCGGGATGGGGCGGCGAGGGGATGATGAGATCGGCATGCGCCAGCGTGTAGGGGTCAGGGATTGGATCGACCACCACCATCCGCGACCCGGACTCTTCGAGCTTTGCGATCCAGCGCCGCCGATCCATCATGTTGGCTTCGAATTGGGTTCCGAAGAACACGAACAATTCCGGCTTGTCGTCGGTGGATTCCGCGTAGTCGAGCGCCGCCCTGGGTGGGTCGGCGGCAACCGCCTGATAGGCGTCGTCGGGCAGGCCCATGCGCCGGGCGGCTTCGCCCGCCTCGTCGATCGGGATACGGCCCATGAAGTATTTGCGCGAGAGGCCTTGCACCTCGGTTTGGGCGTTGATCTGGCCGGGCACGCGCAGGGTGCCGCCGGCGGGCGTGCCATCGGCCTTCAGCCCGTACTTGCCAAGGAGCGCCAGCACCGATCCCCACAGGCAATGGGCGACAACGCCGCTCGTCTGCGACAGGCCGACCGAGGGGATGTTGATCGGCACGTTGCCGCGCTGGGCGAACTTATGGGCGATCAGGCGGATACCGCGCTCGATGCGGACCGCATAGTCGGGTTCGGGTGCGATGCGCTCGGCCACATGGCGTGCTTCGAAACGCGGGGCCAGAGCCAGGTCGTAGAAGCGTTCGTAGGAATCCGGGTCGGCGAAGCGCTCGATAAAACGGTCCTCGACGGCGCGGCGGTGCGCGATCAGGAGTTCGTGCGCGATGGCCAGTGCCAGATGCGGGTCGGCGCGTGGCCGGATCAGCAATACCCGCTCCGGCCCCAGCCGCTTGGCGAGCTCGACCGCGGTCTCCGTCACGGCCACCTCGACCAGGAACGCATCGAAGTCCTCGCGCTTGGCAATCGCGCGATACACCGGCGGGTGGGTCACGAAACCATTCCAGCCGTTGAACAGGAAGACTCTGTTCGGGCCGTTCACGCTGTCGTCGATGGTGAGAAACGGTCCTTCCTGGCCGGTCAGGATCTCGTTATGGACGGCACCGGCATTGAGGCAGTGCTCGGCATTGCCGGTGAGATTGCGCACACCGAGCAGCCGGAACACCTCCTGGATCGCGAATATCGCGAAATAGTCGATTTGCCCGCAGGCATAGAGCAGCGCGCGGCCCACGTCGCCGCGGTGGGCCAGCAGGAGGTCGGCGAAGCGCGTGATCGCCGCCTCGTAGGTGATCGTCCGGCGCGTCCCGGTGCCGCGGTCGAGCACGCTCGGTGCCACATGGATCGGGTAAGCCGGGCGCTGCGCCATCTGGGAAAGTTTCAACTTGACGCAGCCCAGGGTCGGCACCGTCGCATTGAGCGCGCGCTCGTTAAGAGTGACCACGCCGGCATAAGGCATGAAAAATTGGCTCCGAAGCGCCCCCTCGGCCGTGTTCCGGCCAATTTCGCGGGCGGTGACGGTCAAGCGCCGCCCGTCGACCTCGATCTCGCCATTCAGGATAGCCGCGTGAGGTGCCAACTCGGTGGCGGTGAAGACTTCGATCCGGCCATCGGCGTGTACGAGGGCCTTCAATTCTTGCTGGCTTCCACCGGTCGTGACGTGGAGCACGCCGCTCCCGGCATTGGGTGCCGCTTGCTCCGACTGTATCGTCGCCTGGGGCGCCGCAAGGAAGCCGCTGTCGCCGACGCCGCAGAAGCTGCAGGAATAGGGTGTGCCCTGGTCCGGCGACGTGTCGGCCGCCGGCAACACATAGCCGGGTATGCCGCTCGCATCCGCAAGCTCTCCGGCATGGTCGATGGTGGGAAGCGCATCGTCGCTACTCATGGCTTACCCTTTTGGCCCGTGCTCCGGATGACCGGTTTGCCGTTCGTTGCCGGCATCTTCGGCCGCCGGATCGGGAACGATTCGCGGAATTTCGAGGCTGACTGCCGTGCCTATGCCGACTTTCGATTCGATGGCGACCTTACCATGCAGCAAACCGGTCACGATGTTGCGAACGATCGCGAGACCAAGCCCCGTGCCGCCCTTGGCACGGCCGGTGGTGAAGAACGGTTCCCACACCCGGGCGAGGTCCGCCGCGGGAATGCCCCGCCCATGGTCGCGCACACGGATACGGAAAGCCGTGCTGCCCAAATTCTCCAGCTCGATCTCGATCTTGCCCCCGCCCTCCGGGTAGGCGTAGCGCTCGGCATTGCCGATGAGGTTCAAGAGGATTTGGGAATAGGGTCCCGGATAACCCCGCCAGTCCGTGTCGCCGTCGATGCGGTTGATCACCGACAGTTCGAGCTTGGCGGCGCGCGCCTTGACCGCGTAGAGGCCGATCACTTCTTCCGTCAGCATCACCAGATCGACCGTCTCCTTGGCCTCGTTTGCCTGGTGCGCCGCCAGGTTCTTGAATGACTTAATCAGGCGGTCGGCGCGCTCGATGTTGCTCTGAACGAGCTGGGCCGCCTCCGCGACATCGCCGAGATCGCGCGCGGCGTTGTCATCCTTGGCAAGGGCGATGATGCCGGCGGGCGTTAGCTGCTCGGTGATGATGCTGGCGGCGTGGTTCGCAACCCCTATCGGCGTGTTGATCTCATGCGCCACGCCAGCCACCATCTGCGTCACCATGCGGTGGCGTTCGATTTCGCCTTCCGTCCGCATGCGTTCCTGCTCGGCGTGCAACCGTTCCTGCTTGAGCATGCTTTCGAAATACTCGCTATTGGTCTGGCGGATCTTGCCGCTCATTCCGACCATGATGTCGCCGAGGATGCGCGGCGAGGTCGACAGCAAGCGCATGAAGTCGTCACGGCCAATGACGAAAAGACTGCCGCCATCGACGGCGGTCGCGGTGGCCGAGCGGGGTTCGCCGTCGATCAGCGCCAGCTCGCCGAACACCGAGCCTGCCGGCATGACGGCCAATTCGATATCGCGGTTCTCCGCATCGATGAGCCCAAGGCGAATCCGTCCCTTCAAGACGACATAGAGCGCATCGCCCGGATCGCCCGCGTGGAACAGGATCTGGCCTGGTATGGCGGCCTCGACGTGGCCGCTGGATGCCAGCGTCGTCAGCGCGCCCAGCGAGAGGTCGCCAAAGAGGGGCACATGCCTTAGAATGCCCTCGATCGTGCTTTCATCGGGGACTTCGGCGGTAGCCGGTAGCTGGGTGCGTGGCCGGAATTCGACCAGCCGGGAGAGCTCCGGCGCTTCGCTCGCGAGGATGCGGGCGACCACGCGCTGCATCCAGATAAGGCAGCCGATCGAGAGCAAGGCGAGCAGCAGCCAGCAGGTTGCCCAGATGCCCGTCAACACCAGCAAGAAACCAAACAGCGGCGGCAGCACGAACCCGCCGAGCGCGCCCAGGAGGCCGATCATGCCGCCGACGGTTCCCACATTGCCGGGGAAATAGTCGGGGATGAACTTGTACACGGCGGCCTTGCCGATGCCGGTTGCAACACCGAACACCAGCACGAAGAAGGCGAACACCCATAGATTGGCGGGATAGTAGATATTGGTGACGCCCTTGGCGAGAAGCTGTCCCTTGGCAACGGTATCGGCCGGCTTGACGACGGGCTCGTGCCACTGGTTAACCCTCGGCAGCAACATCGAGCCGGTGTCCATCGACCCCGGCGTCCGGTCGATCGGCGGCGTCAAGGCAAAACTTCGGTCGCCGACCGCGATCCGCTCCGGGCCGACGACGGTGACGGTGCCCGGACCCGCCGCCATGATGCCGGCGCCGGGCGAGGTCAGCTCCATCCGCGGCACGGCAAGGAAGGCGCAACTGATCGCGCAGCTCATGAATACCCAGTACATCACCTGGCGCGCGCCATAGCGATCGGAGAGCCAACCGCCAGCGGCACGGATGACGCCCGAGGGCAGGCTGAAGAGGGAGGCGAGCAGGCCTGCCTGCACGATCGACGTCTGGTAGACGTTGACGCTATAGGGGATCAGCCATTGGGCGATCGCCACGAACGCGCCGAACACCAGGAAGTAATAGAGACCGAACCGCCACACCCGAAGGTGATAGAGGGGTGCCAGACGGTCCTTGAGGGTTTGGGTTCGCGCCTCGGCCGCCCTGCGCTCGCGGGTCGAGAGATAGAAGGCAAACGCGGTAACCACCAGGAGGGAAGCGTAGATCTTCGGTAGCTGGCGCCACGCGTCGGGGTCGTCGCCCGAACCCGTGAGCGCGATCAGGAGGGTCGGCGCAATCATTGTGGTCAAGCCGGCGCCGGCATTGCCCATGCCGAAGATGCCGAGCGCCGTTCCTTGGTTCTCCTTGGCGAACCATGCCGAGACATAGCCGACACCGCAGGCAAACCCGCCACCGGCCAGGCCGAAGCCAAGACTCGCCAACATAAAGCCGCCGAAATCATCGGCCTCGGACAAAAGGTAGAGGGGCAATGCCGCGGCCAGCATGACGAGAAAGAAGACCAAGCGGCCACCGTAACGGTCGGCGAGGAGACCGAACGGTACGCGGCTCAACGATCCGGTCAGGATCGGTGCCGCCAGCAGCCATCCGACCTCGGCGGCGGAAAAGGGGATGGTGCGCGTACCGACCAGATAGGTAACCAGAACCCCGTTGATCACCCAGCACGCAAAGCAGACCGTGAAAGCCAGCGTGCTGGCGACGAGGGCCGTGAATGCTTGGCCGCGCTCGTTCATGCGGGCCAACCCGTCATCGGTGATCGCTGTTGCCGCATTCCTCGCCCCCACCCCACCGTGCGAAGCTCAAATCGCGATCGAGTCGACCATTTCTCCGGCGCCGGCCAGCACTTTCTCGGCCACCGCCGAGTAGAGCGCGTTGCCGGCATGGCCGGCGAGCAGCGTGAGGGCCGTTCGGGCGAGATCGTCGGCTTCGGCGTCCGCGAGAAACAGCCAGCCCGAACCGAGCTCCCGGTGCACTTTCAGCGGAATAAGGACGCCGCCGGAATGGGCTTGTGGCCGGCTCGCCGAGCGCGCCCTCGGATCGCGGTCGATCCGCGCGCGGATCTCTTCCGCCAAGGCAGATGCCCCGGCGCCCGTCGCGCCGCTTGCCAGATGCGAGAAATAGCGCCGCGGCCCGCCGTCATGCTCCACCGTGTCGAGCGCTAGGACCCCCAGCGATGTCGGGCAAATCTCGATCGCGGCCTCGAGGATCCGTGCCAAGGTCGAGGCCAGCGGATCGTAGGAATGCAGCGCCAAGGCGCGTTCGTGGATGATTCCCAAATACCGGCGATAACGTTCGAGCTCGACCAGTTCCATCCATGACTTCAGCGCGGCGCGGACCGCGGAATATAACCGGTTCGAGGTGAGTTCGGCCTTCGGCAGGTAACCATCGATGTCATAATTGTCGATGGTTTGCCTTTCCGGGGCTTGGCCCGGCTGGCCGGTGCGCAGCATGATCCGCGCCGTCGGGTTGGCGAGCTCCGTGCGGATGGCGCGGCAGGCATCGAGCCCGGCGGAGTCCGTCTCCATCACGACGTCGAGCAGGATCACCGCGATCCCCGGATCGCCGCGCATGATGTCCACCGCTTCCTTGCCCGAATGTGCCGACAGCAGCTCCACCTCGCGTTCCCGGAATTTGAGGCCGCGCAAGCTCAGGCGTGTGACGCTATGGACATCCGGCTCATCGTCGACAATGAGAATCCGAAGCTTTTTCGGCTGCTCGCCGACCGCCAATGCCATGGCCCCCCCCGAAACGCCCTCGTAGGACGACCAATCTTGTGGGCGCATGATAGTCGTGTCAAATAGCGGCCGATCGCATGTTGGGAGCGAGTGATATGTCCGCCTTTTGTAGCGGGCGATATGTGGTAATTTGGGCTTACCGGCAGCACCTAACCTCGTTCTAGAAACGCGGTTCAAGGAGAGAGACATGGGCATTCGTTGGCTTCGCGCCGCCTTGGCAATGATAGTCGTATCCGTCGCGGTCATCGCGATCGTGGACTCGGCCGTGGCGCAGCAAAAATCCGAATCCACCTGGGACTTGATCAAGCGTACCGGCAAGGTCCGCATGGGCGTGTTCGACTTTCCACCCTATTTCCTTCGGGACAAGGCGACCGGCGAGTGGGTTGGCGCCATGATCGAGATGGGCAAGGACATCGCCAAGGAACTCGACGTCAAGTACGAACCGGTCGAGGTCGGCGGCTTCGGCGAGGCGGTGCTGACGCTCCAGTCGGGCAAGGTCGATTTCAATTTCGCCCTCCAGGCAACACCCAAGCGCTCGACCGCCATCGATTTCGCCGGCCCGATCTACTGGATCGAGTGGGTGACGGTGAACAACCCGAAATTCCACGGCAAGGTCTGGGCCGACTATAACAAGCCGGAGGTCAAGGTCGCGGTCATGCAGGGTTCGTCGGACGAATTGCTGCTGCGCAAGATAGCGCCGCTGGCGACCCGCATCGAGCTGAAGGATATCTCGCAGGTCGTTCTCGCCGTGTCGTCCGGCCGCGCCGATGCCTTCACCACCACCGTGCTCGCGAGCATGGTCGCCAAGTCGAAGAACCCCGGCCTCGGCGATTTCGTCAATCCGACGCCGCGCGTGGCGTTGCCCGGCTATATCGGCCTGCGCATGGAAGAGGACCAGCGTTGGCAGAAGTTCCTCAACCGCTGGGCAGAATGGAACATCCTGCTCGGCTACAACGAACAACGCATGAAAGCCTCGCTCAAGACCATGGGCATCGACGAGGTCCCGTCGACCATCTCGTTCTCGCCGAACTGAACGCCGGAACCTGGACTCGACTCGATCGAGGGGCCACGGGTCCCCGATCGAGTCGAGAGAGTGGTCTTGTATGAAGAGTGAACGCGACGCGACCGTGATCGGCGCCGGCATTGTCGGTGTCTGCTCGGCGCTGCATCTCCAGCGCGAGGGCTTCCGGGTCCGGCTGATCGAGCGCGGCGAGCCCGGCAAGGCGGCGTCTTTCGGCAATTCCGGTAATTTCGGCGTCGCTTCCTGCGTTCCCTTCGCCGTGCCGGGCGTCCTGAAAAAAGTGCCGCGCATGCTGTTCGACCCCAACTCGCCCCTGAAATTGCGCTGGAGCCATGTACCGCGGGCGCTGCCATGGTTCTTGCGCTTCATCGCCTCGGCCCGGCCGTCGCGGGTCGAGAGCATCGCCGCCGCCCGTAGCAGCCTGCTACAGCATACCCGCGCCGGCTACGCGCCGCTGATCGAGAGCGCGGGTGCCGAGAAGTGGATCGACGATAGCGGCCTCCTGACGACCTTCGAGAGCGAGGCCGCCTTCCGGGACGCCGCCTATGCCATGGCGCTCCGCCGCCGCCATGGCATCCACATGGACGTGCTCGACGGCAACGAGGCGCGACAGATGGAACCGGCGCTTTCCGACAAAGTGGTGCGCGCCGTTTCCATCCCAGCCGTTGCACACACGATCGACCCCTTGCGCTTCACCGAGGCGCTGGCGGCGGATTTCGTGCGCCGTGGCGGTGAAATCGTAAATGCCGAGGTGCGCGGGTTCGAGTTCGGCGACGCGGGGCCGAGCAAGCTTCTGACCGATCGCGGGCCGATGGCTGTGGACCGAATTGTGATCGCGGCCGGCGTGTGGTCGCGGACACTCGCGGCCCAACTCGGAACGGCCGTGCCGCTCGAGGCCGAACGCGGCTATCATGTGATGTTCGCCAATCCCCCGACCCGGCTCCGGCGCGCCATCATGTCGGCTGATCGTAACATTGCGGTCACCCACATGGCGGAGGGCATCCGGGCCACCGGTATCGCCGAATTTGCGGCCCCCGACGCGCCTGCCAATATGGCGAATGCCCGCATGATCGCGCGCCATGCCCGGGCGCTGGTGCCCGGCCTCATGGGCGAGCCCACCAGCCAATGGATGGGGCCGCGCCCCTCGCACCCCGACTCCAAGCCGGTGATCGCCCGCTCGCCCCGCCATGCCAACGTCTTCTTCGCCTTCGGCCACGATCACATCGGGCTGGCGCTCGCTGGCATCACCGGTAAGCTTGTCGCCGAGCTGGTGGCGGAGAAGCCCCCCAGCATCGATCTGGAACCCTTTCGCGCGGACCGGTTCTGATCGGCGCGAGGGCGAGGAGCGGCGCCAATGGCATACAAGTGGGACTTTGGCGTCGTCACCTCCTATCTGCATTTCTGGTACAAGGGGTTCGGCGTCACACTCGCCTATTCGGCGGGCACGGTGCTGGGCGGGCTGATCATCGGCGTGATCTTCGGCATGCTGCTGCTCTCGCGGCGCAAATGGGTCACGCTCCCCATCCACCTTTATGTCGAGCTGTTCCGCTGCACGCCGCTCCTGGTGCAGATCGTGTGGTTCTACTACGCGCTCCCCATCGTGCTCGATATCGAGCTGCCGGCGTGGCTCGCGGCCGGGCTCGGCCTCACGCTCTACATGGGCTCGTTCTCCACGGAAATCTTCCGTGGCGGCATCATCTCCATCGACAAGGGCCAGTGGCAAGCGGCGCGGGCACTCGGCATGACCAACGGCGAATTGATGCGCCACGTCATCCTGCCCCAGGCGGTCAAGCGCATGGTGCCGCCGTTTGTGAATCAGTCGATCATCCAGCTCAAGAATACCTCGCTCCTCTATGTTGTGGCGGTGCCCGACCTGATGTACACGGGCTCGATCGTGGTCTCCGACACCTTCCGCCCGCTCGAGGTCTATACCAGCGTGGCGGCGATGTACTTCGCCATCCTCTACCCGCTGACGCTTTGGGCGACGCGCATGGAGGCTCGCGTTGACCAGTGACGCCTCCCAGGGCGACGTGATGGTGCGCGCCGATGGCCTGCACAAGAGCTACGGGACGGTCGAAGCCTTGCGCGGCGTCTCGATCGAGGTTCACCGTGGCCAAGTGGTGGTCATCATCGGCCCTTCGGGCTGCGGCAAGTCGACCCTGCTCCGCTGTATCAACCTCTTGGAGGAACCTTCGGCCGGTAGCTTGCGGGTGGGCGACCGTACAATTCAATTCGGCGCCAGCCACACCATGCCGCGCGGTCGCGGCCTGGCGCGCTTCCGCGCCCGCATCGGCATGGTGTTCCAGCAATTCGACCTGTTCCCGCATATGACGGCATTGGGTAACGTCATGGCTGGGCCGGTGATCGTGAAGAAGATAGCCGAGCGCGAGGCCGAGGCGATCGCGCGAAATTTGCTCGCCAAGGTCGGACTCGACTCCTTCACCCAGCGTTTGCCGCGCGAGTTGTCGGGTGGCCAACAGCAGCGCGTGGCCATTGCCAGGGCACTCGCCATGGCGCCGGAAGTGATGCTGTTCGACGAGGTGACTTCGGCGCTCGATCCCGAGCTGGTGGGCGAGGTGCTGGACGTCATGCAGCGCCTGGCCGTCGACGGCACCACCATGATCGTGGTCACCCATGAGATGAATTTCGCCCGCGAGGTCGCCGACCGGGTCGTGGTCATGGACGTGGGCCATGTGGTCGAAGAGGGCGTCGCCGAGGATGTGCTGCTCAGGCCGAAAGGCCCGCGCACGGCGGCTTTCCTCGCGCGTTTTCACAGCACCATCGCCTGCCGGCCAGGCTAAAGGCGTCACAGCGAAACGGGAGGAGCGCCAATGTTTCCGTCGAAGGACAAGCTGACGATCTGCTTCGCGCATGTGGCCTACCGCATGCGGGAGCGCTTCGAGCTTCGCCAGAGCGGCATCAAAAGCTTCGAGGTTCGCGCGTTCGAGGACCTCCAGAAGCGCATCGGCGAGGCCGACGTGGTGCTCGCCTCCGGGATGTGGAAGAACGAGCTGATCCCGCTCGCGACCAACCTCAAATTTATCCAGTCCATCAGTTCGGGCATGGACCAGTATTCCAAGGATGAGCTTGCCGCCAAGGGTGTGCGCCTGGCGAGTGCCGCCGGCGTCAATGCCCGCGCCGTGGCCGAGCATGCTCTTGCACTCATCCTGGCCCTTGCCCGCCGCCTGCCGGAGGCGCGCGACAATCAGCGGCGGCACCACTGGCGCGGCATGATCGGCGATCTCGCGGCGCGCGAGGACGAACTCGGCGGCAAGACGCTGTTGGTGGTCGGCACGGGCCGGATCGGCGGCCATCTCGCCAAGCTCGCCAAGGCCTTCGACATGACGGTGATCGGTATCCGCCGCGATCCCAAATTGGGTGCCAATGGCGCCGATTCGATCCACGGCATGGCCGACCTGGTGAAGCTGGTTCCGGCGGCCGATTTCGTGGCACTGGCCTCGGCGCTCACGCCCGAGACCGAGGGCCTGATGAGCCGGGCGGCGCTAGCGGCCATGAAGCCTTCGGCCTATTTCGTCAATGTCGCGCGCGGGCGCGTGGCCGACGAGGAGGCGCTGATCGAAACCCTGCGGGCCGGGAAAATCGCGGGGGCCGCGATCGACGTCACCCGCGAGGAGCCGCTGGGCGACGACTCGCCGCTCTGGGACCTGCCCAACGTCTTCATCACCCCGCATACCGCGGGCGAGACCCGGCGCTACGAGGACAATGTGATCGACATCCTGATGGAAAACCTCGATCGCCTGTGGCGGGGCGAGAAGACGCTGCGCAACCAAGTCTTGTAGGCGCGCCCGCCATTAGGTCAAGGTCTCGACGGCGTAGTGGCGCACACGGTCCTCGTCGACGCTGACACCGAGACCCGGTGTTTTCGGCACGATGACGCGGCCGTTCTCGATCGGAAACGGCGCCGCCAACAGGTCGCGTTCGAGGAAATAGGTGGCCTGATAAAACTCGCAGCCGAGCGAGATGTTGGGCGTGGCGGCGATCATGTGCGTGCCCGCCAGATGGGCGATGCCGGTCTCGAACATGTCGCCGCCACAGCACGCGATGCCCGCCGCCTCGCAGATCGCGGACACTTTGCGGCCGGCCAGCATGCCGCCATGCTTCATGATCTTGATGCTAACCAGATCGGCCATGCGCCCGGCCGCGACCTGGAGCGCGTCGGTCGGCGTGAACACGCTTTCGTCGGCCAGCACCGGCGTGTCCAGCGCGCGGGTGATCTCGGCGAGGGCGGCCCGATGATGGCCCGGCACCGGCTGCTCGATGAAGGTCGGCTTGAAGGCTTCGACATCGCGGAGCTGGCGGATCGCCCCATAGGTTGCCATGCCCTGATTATAGTCGATGCGCAGCTCGGCATCGCCGGGCACCTCCTTGCGGAAGCGCTCCATGCGCTTGAGATCGGCGGCGTGGCCGGCGAAGCCGGTCTTCATCTTGAAGCGCCGCAAGCCTTCGCCATAGACGCGCCGCACCATCTCCATGTCGCGATCGACATCTGGATCGGCGACCGAGAATGACACCGGTATATCGTCGCGGCAGCGGCCACCCAACAGCTCGGCGACGGGCAGGCCGGAGGCTTGGCCCATGATGTCGAAGAGCGCCATCTCCATGGCGGCCTTGGCTTCGGGATGGCCGACAACGGCGTGATCGGCTTGGTCCATCAGCGCCTCGATGCGGAACGGATCGGCCCCGATCAGCAAGGGGCGGAGATAGACATGCAGCGCCGCCGCCGTTGCCTCGATCGTTCCCGTGAACACCGCCCAGGGTGCCGCATCTCCCCAGCCGGTGATGCCGGCATTGGTCTCGATCTTCACGATCGCGTTCTTGACCGAGCCCCCGACGTCGCCCGAGCCGTGCCGGCGCATCAGGCGAACGGGAATCTCGGTGATGATGACGGTGAGCGCAGTGATGGCGAGCGTCGACGGTCCGGTGCCGGTGCTGCGCAAGACAGCCCTCCCATTGATGGTTAATCACAGAGACCATAGAACGGTTGGCGCTCTCAGGCGAGAGTGCGCAGCCACGCCTCGCCGCCATGGGCGACGTAGAGCGATGCCGCCAGCGGCGCGAAGGCAGCCAGGATATCGAGGTCCCCCTCGGCAAAGGTGTCGCGGGCTTGCGCCGCGCAAATGAGCTGGCCGATCAGGCGCTCGCCCCGGAACATGGGGGCGAACATCGCCGAGCCCATGCGCGCTGTCTTCAATATCTGCTTGAACTCGGTATTGGTGTCGGTGTTGGCGATGATCAGCCGGCGCCGGTTTGCCACCACCCAGCCGGGATGGGCAAGGTCGATGGCAATCCGAAGGCGATGCTGTTCCGGCGGAAAGCCGGTCTCGGCGATCAGCCAATTCTCCCGCCCGTCGGGCGAGACCATGAAATTGCCGCTCACGAAGAACTGCCGCTCGCCGGGTTTGAGGGCGCCCGGCTTGCTCGTGGCGTCGCGGTCGCCAAGCAATGTCGGCAGGAAAGACGTGATGACTCTAAGCGCCGCCTCGGGGCCGCTGGCCTTGCAGGCGGCTTCGCCGAGCGAGCCCATAAGCCGCAGGGCCTCGGCCTGGAGTCGCTCGAAATCGCGGGTCATCGCTTGCTCCCTGGTGGCTCGATGCGCGTCCAATGTTCGGCGATGGCGCGCCGGGTGGCAATCCAGACATGGGGATGGCGCCGCGCATGCTGGAGGAAGCGCTCGAAGGCGCCGATGCGTCCCGGCCGGCCGATGATGCGCAGATGCACGCCGAGCGACATCATCTTGGGCGCTTCGGCGCCCTCTCGATAGAGCCAGTCGAAGCTGTCGATGGCATATTGCAGCCATTGCGCTGGGGTGAGCGAAGGTGCCGTCCACATCTTCATGTCGTTGCTGTCGAGGGCATAGGGCATGACCAGGATCGGCGTGCCACCGGCCTCGTCCCAGAACGGCAGATCGTCGCTGTAATCGTCCATGTGATAGGTGAAGCCCGCCTCGCGGAGCAGGCGGCGGGTGTTGGCCGTCGAAAGATAGCGTGACAACCAGCCGACGGGCCGCGCCCCCGTCACGCGCCCGATCGACTCGACGGCCTTGGCGATGAAGGCGCGCTCGGTGGTTTCGTCCATGTTGAACTGATGCACCCAGCGCCAGCCATGGGCGCACACTTCATGGCCGCCCGCGACGATCTGGCGGGCGAGTTCGGGCGCCCGCTCGAGGCTGAGCGCCGCCGCCGTGAAGGTCGCCTCGATGCCATGCTCGGCCAAGAGGCGCATAACGCGTGGTCCCCCGGCCTTGATGCCGTAAAGGTAATTGCTCTCATTGCCGTAATTGCGCACCGGCCGTTTGAGCACGACGCCGAGTTCGTCCACCGGCTCCGGCCCCCGGTCGCCCTCGGCAATCGATTGCTCCGAGCCTTCCTCGACATTGACGACGACGGAGAGCGCGAGCCGGGCATTGTTTGGCCAGCGCTCTCGGGCAAGCCCGGTCATGATCCCTCCCTGATAGTCGGCACGAGGTTAGCACGTCAGGGCGGTTGACCGAGGGCCTGCCGGGGCCCGTTAATCAGTCATCCGACCCCAAACTGACCCCGAGGTCCCATGGCAACGCCCGACTATATCCACGAAGCGGGCTTCGATCGCATGCTCGAGGAATATCCGATCGGCGAGGCCTTCCTTGCCGGCCCGGCCCAGCTCTCGGGCGAGGCACTGCGCCACTTGCAGGAGCGCCGCTTCCGGGTGGTGTTGGCGCGCGCCTGGCAGGTGCCGTTCTACAATCGCCGCTGGCGGGCCGCCGGGCTGGAGCCGGGCGATGTCCGGGGCCTCGACGACATCGCGAAGCTGCCGCCCTTCTCCAAGTCGGACCTCATGGCGAGCGTCGAGGCCTATCCGCCTTGGGGCGACTTTCATGGCGTCGATCTGGCGGCCGGCCAGGCCAAGCCCAATATCGTCTTTCACACGACAAGCGGCACCACCGGCACGCCGCAGCCGATCTTCTATGGCGCCCATGACCGGGAAGTGCAGAACCTGATGCTGGCCCGCGCCTACCGCCTGCATGGGCTTCAGGACGACGACGTGGTGCAGTCGGTCTATGGCTTCGGCATGGTGAATGGCGGCCATTATATTCGCGAGACCATCCTGCATTTTACCAAAGCGATGCTGCTGACCACCGGCACCGGCCTCGAGACTCGCTCGGAGCAGCAGATCGATATGATGCGCCGCTTTGGCGTGACGGTGCTGGTGGGCTTTGCCGATTACATCAAGCGGCTTGCCGAGGTCGCGATCGAGCGCGGCATCGAGCCTGGCCGCGACATTCGCCTCCGCCTGATCTCAGGCCATCTGGGCCGCGAGAACCGGGCAGCGATCGAGGCGATGTGGGGCGGGGCCAAGGCCTTCGACTGGTATGGCGTCGGCGACACCGGCACCATCTGCGCCGAAGGTCCGGATCGGGACGGGCTCTATGTCTTCGAGGACGCCCATCACCTGGAAATCCTCGACCCCGAGACCGGCCGTCCCGCGGCCCCCGGCATGGCCGGCAATATCTGCGATACGGTGCTCTTCAAGACCGGCGTCTATCCGATCGTCCGCTTCGACACCAATGACGTTTCGGCCTTCCTGCCGGCCCGCGCCAACGACCCGATCCAGTTCCGCCGTGTCGCGGGCTTCCAGGGGCGGAGCGACAATATGGTAAAGCTGCGCGGCATCAACGTCTATCCGACGGCGATCGGCGTTATCCTGGCCGAGCACAAGGCCGTTGCCGGCGAGTATGTCTGCCGCGTGACGCGCCAGGGAACCCGCGAGGAGATGACCGTGCTGGTCGAGATCAAGCCAGGGATCCCGCGGGACGCGGCGCTTGCCCGGGAGCTCGGCGAGCTCTTGCGCCGGAAGCTTGGCGTCGAATTGGGCATCGAACTGGTCGGCCTCGGCGCGACGGCGCCCTTGACCGAGATCGAGCGCCGCCAGAAGCCGGTCCGTTTGATCGACGCGGAGAAGCGCCCATGAGCGATCCAACCGACCTCACCGTCGCCCAAGCCACCGCCGCGCTCACCTTCGGCCAAGTGACGGCAACCGATCTCACCCGCGCCTATCTCGCCCGGATCGAGCGCCTCGACAAGGCGATCAACAGCTATGTCCGGGTGCTGGCCGAGCGCGCGCTCGCCGAGGCCGGTGCGGCCGATGCCCGCATCGCCAAGGGACAGCGTCGCGGCGTCCTCGACGGTATCCCCTACGCGGTCAAGGACAATATGGACACGCAAGGCGACGTGACGAGCGACGGCCTGGCGCCGCGCGGTAAGCCGGCCGCCACCGCCGATGCCGAAGCGGTTCGCCGGCTCGCCGAAGCGGGCGCCGTGCTGCTCGGCAAGCTCAATCTGCATGAAGGGGCGCTGGGGGCGACGACCGACAACGCGCATTTCGGCCGCTGCCACAATCCCTGGCGGGCGGGGTTCACGCCTGGCGGCTCGTCGGGTGGCAGTGGGGCGGCCGTGGCGGCCGGGCTCGCCCCCTTCGCGCTCGGCACCGACACCATGGGCTCGATCCGTATCCCGGCCGCCTATTGCGGTTGCGTCGGCTTGAAGGCGAGCTATGGCCTGGTCAGCAATCTGGGTGTGACGCCGGCTTGCGATGCGCTCGACCATGTCGGGCCGCTCGCCCGCACCGTCAACGATGCGGCCCTGGTGTTGCGCGTGCTCCAGGCTCCCGATCCCGAATGGCCGGGCTCGGCCGAGCCGCCCGCCAATTGGTCGCCGTTGCCGGCCGATCTGCCCGACCTTTCGGGCATCCGACTCGGTGTGGCGGGTGTCGTCGAGCGCTTCCAGATGGAATCGTCGGTGCGGCTCGGTTTCAGCGCGGCAGTCGGGATGTTGCGCCGTCTGGGCGCGTCCGTGGCGACCATCGAGATCCCCGGCTACGAGCCAACTTCCGCCCGCCGGGCCGGCCTCCTCTGGGTCGAGGCCGCCGCCGCCCATGCCCACGAACCGTTCCTCGATCGATACCCGGACGCTTATCCCGCCCACATCCGGGCGATGCTGGATTATGGCCGAACCGCGTCGGCGGCGCGTCTTGCCCGGGCGCAAGACATGGTGCAACGAACTGGCGCTGGCTATGTTCGGGCGCTTGAAGCCGTTGACGCCCTCGTCATGCCGGTGGCGCCCCAACCGGCCTTCAGCTTCGACGAGCCCGTGCCGGCGACCCAGGCGGAGTTTGCGGCGCCCGCAAATTTCGCCGGCCTGCCGGCGGTGGCCCTGCCATCGGGCGTCTTGGCCGATGGCCTGCCCCTCAGCCTGCAATTCGTTGGCCGAAAATTTGCCGAGGCGCGGCTGCTGGCTATCGCGCGGGTCTTCGAGCGGGTGGTGGCGTTCGATCGGCGGCCGCCTTTGTAACCGGTCGATCCATCAGCGGACCGCCAGCATGCGCCGCTCCATGCGGCTCAACAGGCGCACGATCGGCCACAGCAGCACCAGATACATCCCCGCCGCCATGATCAGCGGGGTCGGATTATAGGTCAGGCCCTGGGCCAGTTGCGCCTGGCGAAGGAGCTCCGGGAAGGAGACCACGCTGGCGAGCGCCGTGAACTTCATCACTTCGAGCGTGTTGCTGGTGAGATCGGGCGCCACGTTGCGGGCCGCCTGGGGCACCACCACATGCACCATGGTCTGGAGCCAGGTGAGGCCGGTGGAGCGCGCCGCCTCCCATTGGCCGCGCGGGATGCTCTCGATGCCGGCGCGGAAGATCTCGCCATAATAGCTCGACGTGTTCAGCATGAAGGCGACGACGACGGAAATCAGCGCTGGCAATTCGAGACCCACCAGCGGCAGGCCGTAATAGACGAAAACCAGGAGCACCAGCGGCGGGAACGAGCGGAAGAAATCGACATAAATAATCACCAGCCATTTGAGGACCCGGATATGGGTCGCGTACAGCATGGCGACCGCCAAGCCCGAAACGATGCCGAGCGGCACCACCAGGAGGCACAGCTTGATGGTCCACCAGAAGCCGCTCAAGAGGAACGGGAACATCTTCACCATGATGGGCACGTTGAAGAAATTCTCGATGATGGCGTCCATGGCGCCCGCTCACCGTTTCCAGGCGTAGCGCGCTTCGACCCAGCGGCTCGCCGTCACCAGCGGCGCGAACAGGATGAGATAGGCGATGGCGCCCATGGTAAGCGGCGAGGTATTAGCCGAGAAGGCCTGGGCCGTCGCGGCGTGGGCCAGGATTTCCTGCACCGCCACGACCGAGGCGAGCGCCGTTCCCTTGCTGATGGCGATCGCCCGGTTGGTGAGTGGTGCGATGGCCAGGCGCAAGGCCTGGGGGAGGACCACATGGATCAGTGTTTCGAGATGAGTGAGGCCGGTCGAGCGGGCCGCCTCCCATTGGCCCTTGTGCACCGAGAGAATGCCGGCCCAGTAGATCTCTTCGGCGAAGGCGGCCAGCACCAGGGCGAGGCAGGACCAGGCCGCGACAAAGCCGCTCATGGTCAGGCCCACATAGGGGAAGGCGAAGTAGAAGATCATCATGATGACGAGCGGCGGCAGCGCCCGGAACAAGTCGACGAAAATGACGATCAAGAAGTTGACGGGCTTGATCTGGAAGGCGCGTAGGATGGCCAGCGCCAGGCCCAAGACAATGCCCGTCGCAACCACCGAAACGGCCAGATAAACGGTTAGCACGAAGCCGTCCAGAATGTTCGGCAGGTATTTCGCCATCACCTCGATGTTGAAGAAATTGTCGAGCACCTTTTGCATGGGCTGAGGCCGCTAACGGTCGAAGACGCTCGCCAGGAAGGCGCGGGTGCGGCCTTCCTCGGGCGCGCCGAAAATGCGCTCGGGCGGGCCCTCCTCGACGATCTCGCCATGGTCCATGAAGATGACCCGGTCGGCCGCCTCGCGGGCGAAGCGCATCTCGTGACTGACCACCACCATGGTCATGCCGGAAGCGCGCATGTTGCGCATCACGGCGAGCACGCTGCCCACCAGTTCGGGATCGAGGGCGCTGGTCGGCTCGTCGAACAGCATGATCTTGGGCTCAAGGGCGAGCGCCCGGGCGATTGCCACGCGCTGCTGCTGGCCGCCGGATAGCTCGTTTGGATAGGCGGCGGCCTTTTCGGCAAGGTCGACCCGCTCGAGCGCCACATGGCCGCGCGTTTCCGCCTCCGGCCGGGCGAATCCAGCCACCTTGCGGAGCGCCAGCGTGACATTGCCGAGCGCCGTCATGTGCGGATAGAGATTGAACGACTGGAACACCATGCCGATGGTCCGCCTGACCGCGTTGATGTCGGTCGCCCGCGCCAGGATGTCGACGCCATCCACCCACACATGGCCGGACGAGGGCTCCTCCAGCCGGTTGCAGCAGCGCAACAGCGTGCTCTTGCCGGAGCCCGATGGGCCGATGACAAAAACCAGCTCCTGGGGGTCCACAAGAAGGTCGATGCCTTTCAGCACTTCGAGCGGCCCGAACGACTTCCGGAGCCCCCGCACGTCGAGGATCGGCGGCCCCGGGGTCACGGCACCCCGGGTGCCCGGCACGCCACCCTCAAGAGCATTTCGGCGTGTGCGGCGTGGGATCGTGGCCCTCGAAACCGGGTTGTCCGAAGCCCGGCAGAACGGTGCGCGAGACCGAATCCTTGTCGCTCGCGAGGTCGAACCATTTCTGGTTGAGCTTGGCCACCGTGCCGTCGAGCTTCATGCATTCGAGAATGGCTTCGACCTGGTTGCGCGTCTCCACATCGTCCTTGCGGAAGGGGATCGAGAACACCTGGCCGGTCTTGACGGTAAACGACGTCTTCAAGAGCGGGTTCGACTTGGCGATATGCAGCGCCGCCGTGTTGCCCACCAGATTGGCATGGGCGCGACCGGCGAGAACCGCCTGCACCGCGTCGGCGTTCTTGCCATAGCGCTGGATGGTCCAGCCATATTGGCCTTCGCGCTCGCTCGCCCATTTGTCGTAGAGATTGCCGTTGTTGACTGAGAGGACCTTGCCCTTCAGATCCTCGAGCTGGGCGATGTCGGGGGTGGTCTTCTTCAGCACAAAGAGATAGTCGGTCTCGATATAGCCCTCGACGAACAGCAGGCTCTTGGCGCGCTCTTCGGTGATGGTCGTGGGCGAAATGATAAAGTCGTACTTCTTGGCGTTGAGGCCGGCGAAGATACCCGACCATTGCTGGTCGACGATCTTGTAGGGCCGGCCCATGCGCCGGGCGATCTCGTCGATGAGGTCGACATTGTAGCCCTCGAAGCTGCCATCGGGTTTGACCATGATATGCGGGACGAAGCCCACATCGGCGGCGACGGTGATGGGCTCGGCCGCCCGGCCCGGCGTGCTGGCGAGGCCCAGGATAAGCGCGGCCCCGAAGAGGAACGAGATACGCCCAATCATCGTAGAGGCTCCTTGCTGTCGGATGCGCCTGGTGGCGGCGCAACGGCCGATCCTAGCTTGTAGTCGACGTTCCAGCAGCAGGATTTGTCGCCGTTCTGTAGACTATGACTGGCTGGCTGGCGGGTGGCCCACGCGGGAGGGAGCGATGCTGTCACATATACCGGGCGTGCTCGACCGGGAGACGGTCGCCACGATCCGCGCCCTGCTCAAGGGGGCGGGCTTCGAGGACGGCCGGGCGACGGCTTCCGGTCAGGCGGCCAACGTCAAACGCAATCTCCAGGTCGAGCAGGATTCGCCCTTGCGCAAACAGCTCGACAGCCATGTCATGCGGGCGCTCACGCGCAACGCGCCGTTCATGGAATTGGCATTCCCCAAGGCGATCGCGCCCATGACCTATAATCGCTATGACGTCGGCATGTACTATGGCGAGCATGTCGATGCGCCGTTCCTCAATGCTGGCCGCATCCGCGCCGATCTCTCATTCACGCTGTTTCTCACCGACCCCGCCGATTATGACGGCGGCGATCTGGTGGCGAGCTACGGCGCCGGCACCATCCAGGCAAAATATCCAGCCGGAGATCTGGTACTCTATCCATCGACCAGCGTGCATCATGTTGCGCCGGTCACCCGCGGCTCGCGCATCGCCGCCGTGTCCTGGGTGCACAGCTATATCCCAGACGAACGCCAGCGCCATGTGCTGGCCGATATGACCGCCGCCAAGGTCATGCTGGAAAAGCTGGCGCCCGATGCGCCGGAGACGAACCAATTGCGCAACTCACTGTTCAACCTGCTGCGCCTATGGTGGCAGCCCTGAGCGGGCGCGTGCGATAGTGTCCCATGGTCGGCCGCGCGCCGAACGGCGCACCGAGGAGATCAGCATGGCAAAGGGCTATTGGGTGGTGGGTGTGACGGTACGCGAGGCGGCACGCTATCCCGAGTATGTGGCGGCGGTCGGCCCCGTGATGGCGAAATTCGGCGGCAAGTACCTGGTGCGTGGCGGCCAATTCGAGGCCGTCGAGGGCAAGGCCCACGCGCGCAACGTCGTCATCGAATTCAAGGATTATGCGACCGCGCTCGCCTGTTACCGGAGCCCGGAATACGCCAAGGCCCAGGCGATCCGCGCGGCGATCGCCGATTCCGATCTCATCATCATCGAAGGATTTGACGGCTGAGAGGGCGATGCCCGTGATCGGCCATCGCCGGCTGGCGCTGGCGGCTCTGTTCGTCCTGGCGACCTGGCCGGCCGCGGCCTATGAGTTTCGCCATGGCGAGGCCAAGCTGGTCTTTCGGGTGCCCGACCAATGGTCGATCCAGCGCAGCCAGGACGGGCTGGTCGCCCAGGACGAGCTCGGCCGCCTACAGTTCCAGTTCCAGCTTCTGCCCCATATCGATGCCAATCTGGCCTTGGCCGACGTGCGTCATGCGATTGGGCAAGAGTTCGGGCCGTTGGCGGCGGTGCAAGAGGAGCGGGTCAAGCGCAATGGCCTCTCGGTCTTCGCCATGGAAGCGAACGGGCGCTATGGCGACCAGCCGGTTCGCCTTTGGCTTGCGATTGTCGAGAGCCCGTCGAAGCGCCAGGGCCTGTTCGTCGCGTTCGTCGATGCCGAGGCGGCCCGACGCTATGGCGATCAGGTGCGGCGCATCCTGGCCGGGGTGGGGCCGGCCAAGGACCCACCGGCGGAGAAGCCGCGACAGCGTCGCAACTGAACTGGAATCGAGTCTCTATTTTGTGGGTAAGTGCTCACACATGGTCTTGTGTGGAGCAAAGACCCACCTACCAGTATTGCTCTTACCCTCCTTATCTAGTAGGCTGGGCTTTAGTCCATACAAAGAATTGGATTGTGGGAGCTGCGGATGTCCTGGACAGAGGAACTGGTTTCCGAGTTGGGCGTTCTGTGGTCGAAGGGGCTGAGCACCGCCGAAATCGGCCGCAAGCTCGGCGTGACCAAGAACGCGGTGGTCGGCAAGGCCCATCGCTTGGCGCTCGATCCGCGCCCCTCGCCGATCATTCATCGCGCCAAGCCCGTGGACAGCTATAACGGGCCGCGCTGCCAGTGGCCGGAGGGCCATCCGGGCGCGGCCGACTTTCATTTCTGTAGCGCGCCCGTGGTCGAAGGACGGCCTTATTGCCCCGACCATTGCACGCGCGCCTATATGCCGCCGAAGCCCGCGTCGGAGAAGGCCGCGTCGCGCCGCGCCGCTTAATCCGATCTGGCCTCGCCCGGGGTCGACTATTTCCGCCGCAACGAGGCCTGACTCCGGGGCGGGCGGCGGACCAGACCCTGGCGCGCCGCCCAATCGTCGAAGCGGCCAACCGAGGGATCGTTGGCGCGTGCCCGGTAATAGGGGATACGCGGCGCGTAAAGGTCCATGAGCCGGCGCAGCTCGCCGACAGGCTCGGCGTGCTCGTCGACGCGGAGGTCGACCACCGGGAAGACTTCGTCGCCGGCGACCCGAATGGCGGCCGAGAGCTGGCCATCCGGCTGGCCGCCGGCATCGCGCCCGGCTTCGAGCGCCCGGGTAAGCCGCTCCCACAGGTCTTTCGCCTGGCTCGTCTCGAAGGCCTTGGCCATCGCCGTCACGACGCGTTTGCCGGCCAGAAGATTACCCATGGCGACATAGCCGGCGCCGATATGGTGGCCCTTCCAGTCGCGGTTCTGCGCGCCGGTGCGCGCCGCCGCCCGGCCCTGGGCGTCGATCACGGCCAGTTGGCGGCTTTCCACATGGGGGTCGCTCGCCGCGAGTTCGCCTAATACCTTCGCCGCCGGATAGCCGAATTCGAGCAGCCGGAGCCCGAAGCTCCCGAGGCCGGGATTGGTCAGGGCTTGCGTCGCCACCGCGCCAATGCGGGATCTGACGAACGGCACCCGTGAGCCGACCGCCATCTCGCCCGTTGCCGTCGCGACGCCGAGGGCGCCGGTCAGCGGACAGCGCGCCAGGATGGTGAAGGTGTTGAACTCGATTTCCCACATCGCTTCGCTCCCTTGGTGCCTTGTCGGACGGTCCACGCTAATCTCTCGACGACCAACCCCAAAGATAGGAGGAGACCATCATGGCGGATCTGAGGGAAGCCGGCCGGGCGCTCATGGTCCGGGTCTTCGGCCAAGACTATATGGATCGGCGCGACGCCTCGACCAACGACTTCAACGCGCCGCTTCGCCGCCTCTCGGAAGAGGTGTCCTTCGGCAATGTCTGGCAGCGGCCGCCGCTCACGCCGAAGCTGCGCAGCATGCTCTGCCTGGCCTTGCTGACCGCGCTCAACCGCCCGCACGAGATCCGCGTGCATGTGAATTCCTCGATCAACAATGGCTGCACGCTGGAGGAAATCCGCGAGGTGCTCCTCCACACGGTGCTCTATTGCGGCCTGCCGGCGACCATCGACGCCATGCGCATCGCGGAGGAAGTGCTGAAGGAGCGGGGGCTGCTGACATAGGGGGTACTAGACATAGGGCACGATTTCTTCCCAGGCGAGGCGGATCGACTGCTCGGCCCTGACCGGCGGCATGCCGCCCAAATTCGACCAGAGCACGAATTCGGTAACACCCAGCATCTCCTTCATTTGCTTGAGCTTCTTGATGCAGGCCGCCGGGTCGCCCACCACGCAAGCACCGAATTCCGCCAGGCGCTCGAAGGCGAGATAGCCCAACTCGCGCGACTTGCGCCCCTCCGCCATGGTGAGCTCATAGCCCGGCACCAGGCTGTTGCCGGTCGGCTGCTGATGGGTGGCGACCTTGTTATAGAACCACTCCACATGCGGCTGCATGGTGCGGCGCGCCCTGGCGTCGTCGGTGTCGGTGAAGAAGGGCACCAGCATCATGCGCTCCAGGCGCTTCGGGTCGTGGCCATGCTGGGCGAGGGTCTTCTCGTAACGTTTGACCTCGAGGGATAGGCGCGCAATCCATTCCTCGCGATAGGTCCGGTAGCTGAAGGGGGCGGCGAGCTGTATTGACCAGCCGTGTTTGCCGGCCTGGTCGAAGCTCTCGGGCGAGATGGTCGCCTGATAGACCGGCGGGTGCGGAATCTGCACGGGCTTCGGCAGCACCTCGATCGGCTCCGCCACGTTCCAGTATTTGCCCTTGTGGGTGATCTTTTCCTGGGTCCACGCCTTGAGGATCAGCTCGATGCCCTCGTTGAACATCTCCCGGCTTTCGCTCATGGGTACGCCCAAGCCCGCGAACTCATGCGGCTGGTAGGCGCGGCCGATGCCGAAATTGAGCCGCCCGCGCGACAGGCAGTCGATGAGCGCGAAGTCGGCGGCGGTCCGGAGCGGATGACTGAAGGGCACGACGACCACGGCCGTGCCGATGCGCATGCGTTTCACGCGCTCGACGACAGTGGCGGCCAGCACCTGGGTCGAGGTCACGATCCCGTAGGTGGAAAAGAGATGCTCGGCGAGCCAGACCGTGTCGTAGCCGAGGGCTTCGGCCAGCTCGAAGAGGCGCATGTCGGCCTCGAGGCCTTCGACGCGCATGGACTGGTCGGGATATTGGCTGAGACTGAAGACGCCCCATTTCATTTTCCGCTGCATCTTGGCCTTCCCGATCTTTTTTCCCGGCTGACTGTCCCAACACTAGACCCGCTCAGCACAGCCGGTCCACTGCCTTGGCAAGTGCGGCCCGATGGTCGGGATGGGCGATGGCGATCATGGCCGCCGCGCGCTCCTCGAGCGTGCGGCCCCTGAGTTCGGCCACGCCATATTCGGTCACCACGGCATCGGCGTCGCTCCGGGGCGTCGTCACCGGCCCGTCGAGGCGCGCCACGATATTGGATCGCCCGCGCGTTGAAGATGCGAGCGTGATGATGCCGCGCCCGCGTTTGGTCCGGACGGCGGCGCGTTGATATTCCGCCTGGCCGCCGACGGCGCCGATGCTGCGCCCGGCGACAGCCTCGGCGCCCACCTGGCCGGTCAGGTCCGCCTGGATGGCGGAGTTGATCGCGACCAGGCTGCCGAATTGGCCCAGTACGCCCATGCCATGGGTATAGTCCGTGCCCATGAGCTTGAGCGCAGGGTTGCGGTGGGCGAAATCGTAGAGCCGTTTGGTGCCATAGAGCGCGGTTGCGACACTCACCCCGGGGTCGATCTCCTTATAGCGGTTGGTGACGGCACCCGCTTCCACCAGGTCGACGAAGCTATCGGCGAGCGAGCCCGAATGGACGCCGAGATCGCGCCGCCCCCCAAGGCGCCGGGCGATGGCGTCCGGGATGGCGCCCACACCATATTGCAGCGTCGCCCGATCGGGCACGAGCCGGGCCACATGCCCGGCAATGGCGTCTTCGAGAGGCCCCGCCGGGGGTGCCCGCCACTCCAGGAGTGGCCGCGAGACCGGCACCACATAGTCGAAGCGCCGGCCATCGACGACGCCATCGCCGAAGGTCCAGGGCGCCCGGTCGTTGATCTCGGCCACCACGATGCGCGCATGCGCCATGGCGGCGGGGAGATGGTGGACCGTCACACCAAGGCTGTGCCGGCCCTCGCCGTCGGCCGGCGTGGCTTGCAGGAAAACCACATCCGGGCGCAACAGGCCGCGTTCGATGAGCTGGATGGGTTCGGAGAAATGCGCGGGGATGATCCGGAGCCGGCCCTTGTCCGCCAAATGGCGGTTGTTGCCATAGGCGCCGAGCGAGACGAAACCAAGCGGCGTCGCGGCCGCCCGCTCGGGTGTCTCGGAAATCGTGTAGTCGAGGAACACCCGCACATTCGGGAGCGTCGCGGCCTGGTCAACGAGGGCCTGGGCGAGGCTGGTCGGCTCGGCTCCCACCTGGTCCAACAGCACCAGGTCGCCGGGCCTGAGGATGGTGGCGAGGTCGAGGCGGTCGGCATCGAGGGTGATCGCCATGGGGCTTGGTCCTACCCCCAATGTCCTCAGATCAGCCGGAAGCGCATGCCGGCGACCGTCACCACGTCGCCCGCGACGGCCGAGCCCCGCGCCCGGGCCTGGTCGAGCACCCGCGCCCGGTCGGCCACGACAAGATCGAGGGCGCCGAGGCCCTCGCCCCGGCCATCGGTCATGGGCACGAAGCGGAGCGTGGCGTCGTCGAGCCGGATTTCGGGCTGGCCCTGGGCGTTGGTCGCGACCGGCCGGTCGAGCACCCTTGCATAGCCCGCCGCGAGCTTGGCCGGATCGTCGCCCTGCAATTCGGCGGCGCGCATCTTGGTGGCGAGCTTGCTGGCCGGCGTCAGCCGCCAGTCGGGGCCGGCCGGATGCCAGGGACCGTCCGGCGCGTCGCCGCCACCATCCCAGTCGACCGAGAGAATGGCGGGCGGCACGTCGCGGGGATGCAGTTGCAGGCCCTTATAGTCGCCGTGATCGGACTCATGCACGATGCGGATGGCGAGCTCGCCGACCCGCCGCTTCAAGGGGGCCAGATCGTCGGTCTGGAGGATCACCATATAGCCGCCGTCACCCTGCCTTCGGTCGAGATAGCGGCCCGCCGCCGTGCCGTCCTTGACCGGCGCCACCACTTCGAGAAAGTCGTTGCCGATGGGCATGAGGGCATTGTCGAGACCCCATTTGGCGACGCTCGGGTCCTTGTAGCAAACGCCGAGGCCGAACACCGCCGTGAGGTCGCCTACTGCCTGGTCGAGGTCGCGCGCGACGAGGCAGATCTGGCGCATCCGAAGCCGCATGGCTTGCTCCTACTTTCCCGGAATTGAGCAGGGTCAAGGCTAGGCGGCCCAGGGGATGCGATCAAGGTTGGCCACGAGGCGCAGTCAAAGGTGGATGCTATGCCGTGGGTAGGCGCATTGCTGATCTTGGCCATGGCGGGAGCCACGGCCTGCACCGGTCCGGAGGTCGAGGTTCGCGTGCGCCATCCCGCGGACGGGTCAATCCGCGCCGAGGCGGCCGATCGCGAAGAACTGCCACCGTGTGTAGAGCGGTCCCCACTCCCCAGCGTCTCCCGCGGCCGCGAGCTGGCCGAGAGCCATTGTGCCTTCGGCCACCAGATCGCGCCCGACCGGCCGAGCGACATCGAAGCCGCCACCTTCAGCTTCATGGAGATCGCCAATCAGCGGGGCCGCGAACGCAACTATTTCCGCCGTTTCTTGGCGACACCCCATTGGATCGACACGGCGACCCCGCAGCCGATTATCATGCCGGCGTTCTATCTGAATGAGGCCGAGCGCGAAGACGTCATTGCCCTCATCCTCTCCTATCAGGCGCGCTTTCAACCGGGCAGGCCACAGCGCCTCACGCCCTTCGAGTAAGCGTGGCCGGTTGCGTGCCAGTCGTCGGGCGGGCTACAAGCGCCCAGTCGGATGTCGGTATTAGGTGGGGAACGGTGCATGGCTTTCGTGGCGGCGGCGGCCGAGGGCCTCAAGCGCGACGTGCGGGTGATGAGCCTGATCGGCACCGCACATTTCTCCAGCCATTTCTATCAGCTCATGCTGCCGCCGCTCTTTCCACTGCTGGCCGAGCGGTTCGGCGTGGGATACGCCGCACTCGGCCTGTTGCCGGCGACCTTCTTCACGGTTTCCGGCATATGCCAGACCATCGCCGGCTTCATGGTCGATCGTTTTGGTGCCCGCAACGTCCTGGTCGCGGGCCTGGCCGCGCTCGCCGCCGCCACCGCCGCCACCAGCCTGGTGACGGAATTCTGGATGCTGATCGTGGTCTCGGCGCTCGCCGGCATCGGCAACAGTGTCTTTCACCCGGCCGACTTCGCGATCCTCAATGCCTCGGTCGCGACGAACCGCCTCGGCCGCGCCTTCGGCGTCCATGGCATCGGCGGCAATCTCGGCTGGGCGGTGGCACCGGTTACGGTGGCGGCGCTCACCGCCCTCCTCGGCTGGCAGACGGCGCTCCTGATCCTGGGATCGCTCGGCCTCGTCATGGCGGCCTTCCTCTGGAGCCAGTCGGCGGTTTTCGTCGATCACCGCCACCCGAACGTGGCCGCGCCGGGCCCCCCCTCTTCCAGTCGGGCGGCGGCGCGGCCGGGCGCCGGGGAGTCGCGCCTCGGCGCCGACATTCGTCTGCTGACGACGGCGCCGGTGCTGCTCTGTTTTGCCTTCTTCACTATCTACACCATGGCGTTCATCGGTTTGCAGACCTTTTCCGTGCCGGCGCTGATGGCGCTGGCGGATCTGCCGCTTGCCGTCGCGACCGGGGCGCTGACCGGCTACGGCATCGGCGGCGTGCTTGGTGTGCTGGCCGGCGGCCTGATCGCCGACCGGTTCGGGCGCCATACGCTGGTGGCGGTGCTGGGCATGGCGGGCGGCAGCCTGTGCAGCCTGATGATCGGTCTCGGGCCATCGCTTGCCGCGTTCCTGGTGGTGATGATGACGGGCGCCGGGCTCTTTCTCGGGCTGATGGGGCCGTCGCGCGATTTGCTGGTGCGCGCGGCCGCACCGCCTGGCGCCACCGGCAAGGTCTATGGCTTCGTCTATTCCGGCCTCGATTTGGGCTCGGCGCTGGTGCCGCTCTTCTTCGGCTGGCTGATCGACAGCGACCTTCCGCGTGCCATGTACCTCGCCGCCGCCATCCTACTGCTGGTGACGATCGTCCCCATTTGGCAAGTTCACCGTCAGGCCGTGGCCCGGGTCGCCGCGTAATCAGGTAAAGCGCTCGAACACGTCGAGGGTGGAGCAGACTTGCAGCTTGTCGAAATTCTCGGCGAGCCAGCGCTCGGTCGTCCGATAGCCCAGATCGTGCAGATGTTTAAGGAATTTCCAGTCGGTATTGAGTTTGCTGGACGCCCCGAGCTGTCCGAGTTCGACCTCGGCTTCGATCAGGTGAAAATTCACCCGGTCGTAGTTGGTGTTGGTCAACAAGCCGTCCTCGACGAAGCGCGAGACCGTGGCGATGCCGCGCATCTCGCGCACGAGACTGGAGTTGAAGCTCATCTCGTTGATGCGGTTGATGATCTCCTTGGCCGAGCGGGGTATGTCCGGACGGTTCATCGGGTTGATCTGCACGATGATCACATCATTGCTGATGCATTCGTGTATCAGCGGGTGGATCGCCGGATTGCCGAGATAACCGCCGTCCCAATAGGGCTCGCCGTCGATCTCGACGGTTTGGAACATCATCGGCAAGCAGGACGTCGCCAGCAGCACCTGGGTCGAGAGTTCGCTGGTGCGGAAGACGCGCGGCTTGCAGGTGCGCACGTTGGAGGCGCTGACGAAGACGTGCAGATCGTCGCGGGCGCGGAGCGCTTCATAGTCGATCAGCTCGTCGAGAATGTGGCGGAGCGGATTGACGTCGAGCGGATTGAGGTCGTAGGGCGATAGCAAGCGCGTCAGCAGGTCCATCATGACATAGCTGGGCGAGGCGTCGAGATTCCAGTTGTTCGGGCGATTGGGCAATTCGGGCGGGCGAAACATGGCGCTCGCATGGGCGCTGCGGCTGACGCGCCGCCAGAAGGTTTCGAGGGCGTCGATGGCGCCCTGACGGCGGCCCTTCAAGAAGCCGTCGGCGAACACGACCGCGTTCATGGCACCGGCGCTGGTGCCGCTCAACCCGTCGATGAACAGGCGCCGATCGCTCATCAGCCGATGCATGACGCCCCACGTAAAGGCGCCGTGCGCGCCGCCGCCCTGCAGCGCCAAATTGATGCGCCGCATGCCCGGCCGTTCCTTGTTCACGCGCTGGGCGCGGGCCGGGTCATGAGTGTGGATCGGCTCGCGCGCTTTCGGCGGTGCTTTCGGGCGATACTCCATGTCGAGGAGCATAGTCGAATTGACGTCGTCCGGTGCAGTCATTGGATGGCTCCTTAGGCTGTGGATAATCCGCCAGGAGCCTTGCCAAGAACTTAACGTTATCCATACCGCCAATAGGTTGTTCAACCTAGTGGGGCGTCGGTCTCATGGCACCCATGTATGCCGAGTGCTCCAGGCACGCCAGTTACCGGGGTCCTGGCGCAGGCGTTCCGCCAGCCGTTCGGCGTACGCCAGCGCCGCCGCACGCAGCCGTGCAGTCGCCCGAGGAGTCTGGCCGCCTTTACCCAGTACCGGCGGGGTGTCACCAACGCCAGTACGAAACGGACAGCAAAAGTTGCCAGCGCCAGGAGATCGCCGATCCGAACCAGGCCATTGGGTTGCACGCTCGCGAGGAGCGCCGGCCACCGGCCGGCCGGCGCCACCGTCGCCGGCATTTCCGCCGCAATCGCCCCCGTGGGACTTGCGCGATCGAGGCTTCCAGCGTCATCGGTCATTGTATATCGCCGGTATTCAATATGCGGGGTTGTCTCCATTTCGACTTAATTCGCCAGGAAAAATTATCAACCGTTGCCGTAAATTTTGCCAACCGGCTGGCTACTGTATTACGATCCGGGGCGGCGGCCGGGTCTGGCCGGTCAGGCGTTCGCTGGCCTTTTCCCACACCCGTTGGGCGATGCGGCGATAGGCCTGGGCATGCGGGCTCGCCGGTTCCGATGCGACGATCGGCCGGCCGCTGTCCGACGTTTCCCGAATATCCATATGCAGGGGGATTTCGCCGAGAAACTCAACGTCGAGGCGTAGGGCTTCGGCGCGGGCCCCGCCATGGCCGAAGATATGGCTCTCATGACCGCAGCTCGGACATAGGAAATAGCTCATATTCTCGATGATGCCGAACACCGGCACATCGACCTGACGGAACATGTTGAGCCCCTTGCGGGCATCGAGGAGCGCGATGTCCTGGGGGGTCGAGACGATGACCGCCCCGGTCAGCGGCACGCGCTGGGCCATGGTAAGCTGGGCGTCGCCCGTGCCGGGCGGCAAGTCGACCACGAGCACATCGAGCGCGCCCCAGGCCACATCGGTCAACATTTGGTTAAGGGCGCTGATCACCATCGGCCCGCGCCAGATCATCGGCGTATCTTCCTCGACGAGGAAGCCGATCGACATGCAGCTTACACCGTGATTTCGCATGGGAATCAGGCTGCGGCCATCGCGACTCTCCGGGCGGCCGCGGATGCCCATCATGCGGGGCATGGAAGGGCCGTAAATATCGGCGTCGAGCAGGCCGACGCCGAGCCCATCGGCCGCGAGCGCCACGGCGAGGTTGATCGCGGTCGTCGACTTGCCGACGCCACCCTTGCCCGAGGCGACGGCGATGATCGAGGCGATGCCCGGTAATTGCAGCATGCCGGACGCGCGGCCCTCCGCGCCCCGGCCCGGCGCCGCTGGCCGTTGTGCGGCCGCCGGCTTCGCTGGCTCGCCGCGATGGGCGGTCAGCACCGCCGTGACCGAGAGGACGCCCGGCACCCTGTCGACCGCTTTCTCGGCCGCCTGGCGCAGGGGCTCGAGCTTGGCGCCCTCGCTGGGGTCGACCTCGATGGCGAAATGCACATTGCCGTCCTTGATGGCGACGCCCGAAATCATGCCGGCGCTGACGACATCGGTGCGGCGGGTCGGATCCAGAACGGCGCGAAGCGCCGCCAGGATATCCGCTTCCGTGACCGGGGGCGTCGCGTTGGCCATGTTTGAAAACTCCCCTCTCGCGCAATATTTGCCGGACTCTCCGGCCACGGGCTATGGTGGGTCGCTTGGGTCGCCGGATTGTCGCCATAATCTCGCGGCCATATCTAGGCTATATAGGCGCGGGCGCCCGGCAGCGGAAGCCATGATCGGGTCAGGTATCTAGGTATTAGAGGGAGCGTAATTTTATGCCATGGCAAAATCAGGGTGGCGGCGGCCCCTGGGGCGGCGGGGGCGGCGGCGGCTCGTGGGGTGGCGGGCGCGGCTCCGGGCCCACGGGACAGCCACCCAACCTCGAAGAATTGTTGCGCAAGGGCCAGGAGCGAGTCCGCCAGATGTTGCCCGGCGGCTTTGGCAGCGGGCGCGGCTTCCTATTGGTCATCCTGGGTATCGTGGCGATCTGGCTGGCGAGTGGCTTCTACCGCGTCCAGCCGGACGAGCTCGGCGTGGTGACCCGGTTTGGCAAATATGTCGGCAGCGCCCAGCCTGGCCTCAATTATCGCCTGCCTTGGCCGGTCGACTCGGTGACGACGCCCAAGGTCACCCGCGTCAACCGGGTCGAGGTCGGCTTCCGCTCGGCCGGTGAATCGGCGAGCCGCGCCGATTCGCAGCGCCAAGTGCCCGAAGAAGCCCTGATGCTGACGGGCGACGAGAACATCGTCGACATCAACTTCGTCGTATTCTGGATCATTAAGGACGCCGGCGACTATTTGTTCAATGTGCGCCGCCCGGAAGTGATCGTGAAAGCGGCCGTGGAGGCCACCATGCGCGAGATCTTGGGCCGCACGCCTATTGCCTCCGCGCTCGCCGAGGGCCGCCGTCAGATCGAGGCCAGCGTCAAGGATATCCTGCAGGCAATTCTCGACGACTATAAGGCCGGCATCGCCGTCACTCAGGTCCAGTTGCAGAAGGTCGATCCGCCCTCCCAGGTGGTCGACTCCTTCCGCGACGTGCAGCGCGCCCGCGCCGACCAGGAGCGCTTGCGCAACGAGGCGGAAGCCTACCGCAACGACGTGATCCCACGCGCGCGCGGCGACGGGGAACGCATCATCCAGGAGGCGGAAGCCTATAAGCAGGAAGTGCTGGCACACGCCCAGGGTGAGGCGCGCCGGTTCATCGACGTGTATGAGGCCTACAATGTGGCGCGCGAGGTGACGACGCGGCGCATCTATATCGAGACCATGGAGGAAGTGCTGCGCGGCGCCAACAAGGTGATTATCGACAGGCCCGGCGAGGGGGGCACGGGCGTCGTGCCCTATCTGCCGCTGCCGGAAATCCACCGCCGGGCGACCCAGCCCGCTGCCCCCGGCGCGCGTAAGGAGCCAGGCCGATGACCCGCGGCGCCCTCACCATCGCCGGCATTGTGTTCATCGTTGCCGGCGTGCTCGCCTTCAGCTCGATTTTCACCGTGCATCAGACCCAGCAGGCGCTGGTGTTGCAGTTCGGCCAACCGATTCGGGTCGTCAAGCAGGCCGGGATCGAGTTCAAGCTGCCGTTCATCCAAAACGTCGTCTATTTCGACAAGCGGGCGCTCGAATACGCGCCGCCGGCCGAGGAAATCATCGCCGCCGACCAGAAACGCATCGTGGTCGACACCTACGCGATCTTCCGCATCACGGATCCGCTGCTGTTCTTCCAGTCGGTCGGGACGGAAACGGGTGTCCGAGCACGGCTTTCGGGTATCATGAGCGCGAGCCTCCGGCGCGTGGTGGGCAATCAGACCATGGGGGCGCTGCTCTCCGAGGAGCGCACGGAGATCATTCGCGAGATCCGCCAGGTGGTGAACGAGGCTGCCGTCAAGTTCGGCATCGACGTGCTGGACGTGCGCCTGCGCCGCGCCGATCTGCCGGAGGCCAATGCCCAGGCGATTTATGCCCGCATGCAGTCGGAGCGCGAACGCGAGGCGCGCGAGTTCCGCGCCCAGGGTGCCGAACTCGCCCAGCGCATTCGCGCCCGCGCCGACCGCGAGCGCACGGTGATCATCGCCGAAAGCCACCGCCAGTCGGAGACCCTGCGCGGCCAGGGCGACAGCGAGGCGATCGCCACCTATGCCAACGCCTACAATCGCGATCCGGAGTTCTATGGCTTCTACCGTTCCATGAAGGCCTACCGTGAAGCGCTGGGCGATTCGGACACCAGCTTCGTGTTGAGCCCGGACAGCGAATTCTTCCGCTATTTCGGTGCTTTGCCACGCCCGGGGCAGGGCAGCCGCTGATCCGCCGCACGCCCTCGCCGGCGCGCCCTCGCCAGGACGCCCCGTGAGCGACTTCGTGACGGCGCTCGGCCTCGTGCTGGTGATCGAGGGCATCCTCTACGCCCTCTTTCCCGAGGGCATGCGGCGCATGGTCGCCGACCTCTTGGCCCGGCCGGCCGAGACGCTCCGGGTCGGTGGCTTGCTGGCCGCGGCCCTCGGCCTGACCCTGGTTTGGCTGATACGCCACTGAATTCGGCGAGCGAGCCAGCCAACGCCATATTTTTTCCTTGGTGTTGTGTCTAGACTCGCGATTGTCGGCCAAGAGGCGCCCCGGGGAGCCGGGGCGCGCGGAGAATGACGGTGACGGAGGTTCATGTGAGTTGCGGGATGCGGCCCGTCGTGGCGCCCGGACGGGCGTCGCGCGCGGCCATATGGATGATTCCTGGGGTTGCCATCCTGTTGGCATTGGCCCTGCCGCTTGAGGCGGCGGCGCGGGGAACGCCCGATGGTTTTGCCGACCTGGCGGAGCGCGCGTCGCCCGCGGTCGTGAACATATCGACGACCCAGGTGGTGCGCCGCGAGGAGAGCACCGGGCCGGAACGCCCGCAGTTCCCGCCGGGATCGCCCTTCGAGGAGTTTTTCCGCGAGTTTTTCGATCGCCAGGGCCGGTCGAACAACAACGCGCCGCGCCGCATCCAATCGCTGGGGTCCGGCTTCGTCGTCGACCCGGCGGGCTACATCGTGACCAATAATCACGTCATCAAGGACGCCGACGAGATCGTCGTCCGCTTCGCCGACGAGACCCAGCTCGATGCCAAGATTGTCGGCCGCGACGAGAAGACCGACCTCGCCGTGCTCAAGGTCGAGCCGAAAAAACCATTGATATCGCTGCGTTTCGGGGATTCCGATGCCACGCGCGTCGGCGACTGGGTGATCGCGATCGGCAACCCCTTCGGCCTCGGCGGCACCGTGACGGCGGGCATCATCTCGGCGCGCGGACGCGACATCAACGCCGGCCCGTATGATGACTTCCTCCAGACCGACGCCTCGATCAATCGCGGCAATTCCGGCGGTCCGATGCTCAACCTGAACGGCGACGTCATCGGCATCAACACGGCGATCTTCTCGCCTTCGGGCGGCAGCGTTGGCATCGGTTTCGCCGTGCCGGCGGCGCTCGCCAAGTCGGTGGTCGAGCAGCTCAAGACATCCGGCAAGGTGCGGCGCGGCTGGCTTGGCGTGCGTATCCAGTCGGTCAATGATGAAATCGCCGAGAGCCTGGGCCTCAAGGACGGTGGCCGGGGCGCCCTGGTCGCGAGCGTCACGGGGGGCGGGCCGGCGGAAAAGGCGGGCATCGAGGCGGGTGACGTCGTCCTGAGCTTCGACGGCAAGAGCATCGGCAAGATGCAGCGCCTGCCCCGCGTCGTTGGCGATACGGCCGTCGGCGCCAAGGTTCCGGTCGAGGTCTGGCGCAAGGGACAGTCGAAGAAGATCACGGTGACCGTGGGCGAGCTTCCCGAAGACGAGAAACTGGCGGCCGCTCCCGCGCGCGGCGGCGATCGCCGCGATCAGGGGACAAGCTCGGAAATTGCCGATCTCGGGCTCTCGCTCGCCAACTTGTCGGCGGAGCTCAGGACCCGCTTCGAGCTGGCCGCCAACGCCAAGGGCGTCGTCGTGACCGACGTGAAGGCCGGTGGTCCCGCGGCGGAAAAGGGGCTGCGGGTCGGAGACTTGGTCGTCGAAGTCAATCAGGAAGAGGTGAAGAACGCCGCCGACGTCATGGCGCGTGTCAAGGCGGCGCGCGATGGCGGTCGCAAGACCGTCCTCCTGCTGGTCGACCGCAAGGGCGATCTCAGCTTCCTCGCCGTGGGCATCCTGCGGGGGTGACCCCTCATCCCCGGATGTCGTCCCGACAGTAGCCCTGGAAATAGAGCAGGGCCGTCAGGTCGCCGTGGTCGACTCTGACCAGCACCCTGGCGGCCACCACCGGCTTGGCGCGGTAAGCGACGCCAAGGCCGGCCGCCTCCAGCATCGCAAGGTCGTTGGCGCCATCGCCGACCGCCACGACGTCGCGGCGAGTGATGGCGAGCCGGGCCACGGCCCGGTCGAGGTGGGCGAGCTTGGCATCCTTGTCGAGGATCGGCTCCCTGACCCGCCCGGTCAGACGGCCATCGGCGATCTCCAGATCGTTGGCCTCGTCGCCGTCGAACCCGACTCGCTGGGCGACCCGGGTCGTGAAGTAGCGAAAACCACCCGAAACCAACAAAGTATGAGCGCCATGGTGGCGCATGGTTCGCACGAGCTGGCAGGCGCCGGGCATGAGCGCGAGGCGCTCGAGGGTTCGTTCCAGCGCCGCTACGGGCAATTGGGCGAGCAGGGCCACGCGCTCCTTGAGTGCCGTTTGGAATTCGATTTCGCCGTTCATGGCCCGGGCGGTCACGGCGGCGATCCGCTCCCCGAGGCCCGCCTGATCGGCAAGCTCGTCGAGGGTTTCGCCCATGACAATGGTCGAATCCATGTCGGCCAACAGCAGCCGTTTGCGCCGTCCAGCGACGGGCTGGATGGCGAAGTCGACCGGCTGGTTCTGAAGCCTGGCGGCGAGGAAGGCCATCGTCGGGGTGGCCTCGCAAGGGCCGATGGCGATGTCGCAAGCCAGCGCCGGGGCGAGCCAGTCCGGCACGCCGCAGCCGATGCCACTCGATTGCAAGGCGGCCGTGGCCGCGTCGACCAGCGTTTGAGCGAGCCCCGTTTGATGGGCGCCAACCAGGGTCAGTATTTGTTGCATGGCCGCATGATCCGGTGGCCGGGCCGGTTTTACAATCACACTCTGAAAGATCGCTGGGTGGAGGGCGGCTGGTGACCACTCCCCTGCTGGTGATCGCGGGTCCGACGGGCAGCGGCAAATCGGCGGCGGCGCTGGCGGTCGCCGAGGCCTTCACCGGCACCATCGTCAACGCCGACAGCATGCAGGTTTATCGAGATCTTCCGGTCATCACCGGCTGGCCTGACGCCGACACCATGCGCCGAGTGCCGCATCACCTCTATGGCGTGCTCGACGTGGCGGAGCGTTGCTCGGCCGCCCGCTGGTGCGAACTTGCAGGGGTCGAGATCGAGGCCGCCACCGCCGCCGGCCGGCTGCCGATTCTGGTCGGCGGTACCGGCCTTTATCTGAAGGCGATCGGTGAAGGCCTGGCAGCCGTTCCAACCATTCCCGATGGCCTCCGCGCCCTGGGAGCGGCGCGGCTCGAGGCCCTCGGCCGGGCGGGCTTCGCCGCCGAGCTGATGGCCCGCGACCCGGAAGGTTCCGAACGCATCCGCATCCTCGACCGGCAGCGGCTGTTGCGCGCCTGGGAGGTCCTGGAAGCGACCGGCCGGCCGCTCCGGGACTGGCAGCGCGCGGCCCCAAATGCGGCCAAGCCCAGGTGGCGGACGCTTACTTTGTTGCTGATGCCACCGCGCGGCCCCCTTTATGCCGCGTTGGATGCCCGATTTCAGGCCATGCTCCGAGACGGCGCGCTCGGCGAAGTGGCGGCGCTGGCGGCGCGGGACCTCGCCCCATCGCTCCCGGCCATGAAGGCCCTGGGCGTGCCGGCGCTGCTCGCCCATGTGGCGGGAGCGCTTTCGCTCGCCCAGGCGACGGCGGCGGCGCAACAGGCGACACGCCAATACGCAAAGCGCCAGACGACCTGGTTTCGGTACCAGATTCGCGACCCGGTTTCGGTCTCCGCGCAATTTTCGGAAAGTTTGACTTCGGAAATCTTTTCGATAATTCGCCAGTTTATGTTGACCGAGTCGCGGTGAACGACTAATTTTAGCCGCTTTTCGCGCCGCTGCGGGGCTTCGCCCCGCGTCACCCGAACCTTGCGGCGGCGTCCGCTTGCCAAGGAATATGAGGCATGGCCACGATGCGTATGACCGGAGCCGAAATGGTCATCCGGGCGCTGCTCGATCAGGGCGTGGATACCGTCTTCGGCTATCCGGGCGGCGCCGTGCTGCCGATCTATGACGCGCTCTTTAAGCAGAATGCGCTGCGCCACGTCCTGGTGCGCCAGGAGGGCGGCGCGGTCCATGCGGCGGAAGGCTATGCCCGCGCGAGCGGCAAGGTCGGCACCGTGCTCGTCACGTCGGGGCCGGGTGCCACCAACGCGGTGACCGGGCTCACCGATGCCTTGATGGACAGCATTCCCATCGTCTGCTTGACCGGCCAGGTGCCGACCCACTTGATCGGCAACGATGCCTTCCAGGAGGCCGATACCACCGGGATCACCCGGCCTTGCACCAAGCATAACTACCTGGTCAAGGACGTGAACGATCTCGCGCGCGTCATGCATGAGGCATTCTATGTGGCGCGCAGCGGCCGCCCCGGCCCCGTCGTCGTCGATCTGCCGAAGGACATCCAGTTCCAGGAAGGCGAGTATGTCGGCCCGGAGCATGTCTTGCACAAGACCTACCGGCCCCAGACACAGCCGGACAAGGCGCTGGTGGCCAAGGCGGTCGAACTCATGGCCGGCGCCAAGCGACCGCTGTTCTATGTCGGCGGCGGCGTGATCAATGCCGGTCCCAAGGCGGTCGCCCAGCTCACCAAATTGGTGCGCATGACCGGCTTTCCGTGCACCCAGACATTGATGGGCCTCGGCGCCTTTCCGGCCTCCGACCCGCTCTCCCTCGGCATGCTCGGCATGCACGGCATGTACGAGGCTAACCTCGCCATGAACCAGTGCGACGTGATGATCGCCATCGGGTCGCGCTTCGACGACCGGGTGACGGGCCGCCTCGATGCCTTCGCGCCCAACTCCAAGAAGATTCACATCGACATCGACCCCTCGTCGCTGAACAAGAATGTGGCTGTCGACCTCGGCATCATCGGCGACGCCGGTCTCGCGGTCGAGGAGATGAGCCGCCAATGGCGCGCCGGCAAGATCGCGCCCAACGCCCGCGCGCTCAAGGCCTGGTGGAGCCAGATCGCGACGTGGCGCGCCCGCCAGTGCCTGCGCTATCGCCAGAGCGACACGGTGATCAAGCCGCAATTCGCCCTCGAGCGCCTCCAGGCGGCCATCAAGGGACGCGATGACGTGTACATCACGACCGAAGTGGGTCAGCACCAGATGTGGGCGGCGCAGTTCCTCAAGTTCGAGCGGCCCAACCGCTGGATGACCTCAGGCGGTCTCGGCACCATGGGCTATGGCCTGCCGGCGGCGATCGGGGTGCAGATGGCCTTTCCCGATGCGCTCGTCATCGACGTGGCGGGCGAGGCATCGATCTTGATGAACATTCAGGAGATGTCGACCGCCGCGCAGTATCGTCTGCCGGTCAAGGTGTTCATCATGAACAACCAGTGGATGGGCATGGTGCGTCAGTGGCAGGAACTGCTGCACGGTGGGCGCTATGCCGAGAGCTACACGGCGGCGCTGCCGGATTTCGTGGCGCTCGCCGAGGCGTTCGGGTGGAAGGGCATGCGTCTCGAGGCGCCGGGCGACGTGGACCGGGTTATCGCCGAGATGATCGACCATAAAGGCCCGGTGATGGTGGATGTCGCCGTCGACCCCAAGGAGAATTGCTTCCCGATGATTCCGTCCGGCGCGGCGCATTGCGACATGCTGCTTGGCCCCGAAGACAAGGCCGAGGTCGTCTCCGAAGACGGCATGGTTCTCGTCTAAGGCGATACGGGACAGGGAGCGGGGCGCGTGAAAAGCGGCGCCGTCAAACGACACACGATCGCCATAATGGTCGATAACGAGCCGGGTATCCTTGCCCGCGTCGTCGGCCTGTTTTCGGGGCGTGGCTACAATATCGAGAGCCTGACGGTCGCCGAAGTCGATTCCAGGGAGCGGGTGTCGCGGATCACCGTCGTCACCGTCGGCACGGCGATGATTATCGAACAGATCAAGGCGCAGCTCTCCCGTCTGGTGCCGGTCAGACGGGTCTCGGATCTGACCGAGGAGGGCCCGCATCTCGAACGCGAGTTGGCGCTCATCAAGGTGGCGGGCAAGGGCGAGAAGCGGGTCGAGTCCCTGCGTATCGCCGACATCTTCCGGGCGCGGGTGGTCGACAGCACGATCGGATCTTTCGTCTTCGAGATGACCGGGTCGACCGAGAAACTCGAGGCTTTCATCCGATTGATGGAACCGCTCGGCCTGGTCGACGTGGCGCGCACCGGCGCGGTCGCGATCTCGCGCGGGCCGAAGGCGATCTGATATCATTTGACGCGGCGGAGACTCGGGGCTATGCGCCGCGAGCAAACGCCGCCATGAGGGAAAGGGACTGCCATGCGTGTCTATTATGATCGCGACGCCGATTTGAACCTGATCAAAGCGAAGAAGGTCGCCATCATCGGCTATGGCAGCCAGGGTCATGCCCACGCCAACAATCTGCGCGACAGCGGCGTCAAGGACGTGGTCGTCGGGCTGCGTCCCGGCTCCGACAGCGCGCGCAAGGCAAGTGCCGCCAATTTCAAGGTGATGAGCGCGGTCGACGCCGCCAAATGGGCCGACGTGGTGATGATCCTCACCCCCGACGAAGGGCACGCCCAGCTCTATACCGCCGATCTCAAGGACAATATGCGCCAGGGCACGGCGCTGGCCGTCGCGCACGGCCTCTCCATCCACTTCAATCTGATCGAACCGCGCCCCGATCTCGACGTCTTCATGGTGGCGCCGAAGGGTCCGGGCCACTTGGTTCGCTCGGAATATGTGCGTGGCGCCGGCGTGCCCAGCCTGATCGCCATCCACGGCGACAAGTCGGGCAATTGCCGCGATATTGCACTGTCTTATGCCTGCGGGCTCGGCGCTGGCCGGGCGGCCGTGCTCGAGACCAATTTTCGCGAGGAATGCGAAACCGACCTGTTTGGCGAACAGACCGTTCTCTGCGGCGGCCTTTCGGCGTTGATCCTGACTGCCTATGAGACCTTGGTCGAGGCGGGCTACGCGCCCGAAATGGCCTATTTCGAGTGCCTGCATGAAGTGAAGTTGATCGTCGATCTGATCTATGAGGGCGGCTTGGCGGAGATGCGCTACTCGGTGTCGAATACCGCCGAATATGGCGACTATTCGCGCGGGCCCCGGGTCATCGACGACAGCGTGCGCGCCCGTATGAAGCAGATCCTGGCCGAGATCCAGTCGGGCCAGTTCGCGCGCGAGTGGGTGCTCGAGTGCCAGGCCGGCCAGCCGAGTTTCAAGGCGCAGCGCCGGCGCGCGGCCGAACACCCGATCGTCAAGGTCGGCGAGGACTTGCGCGCCATGATGCCCTGGATCGGTCAAAACCGCCTGGTGGATCGCTCGCGCAATTAAAGCGGCGCCGACGGGTTCGCCGAAGCCCGGAGCCCCTGACGATGTAGGTTTATTGACCGAATTCGTTTATACACTGGACGCAGCAAAAGGTTAGACGCCGAATCCGGCGGGTGGCGCCGGATGTCGCTCGGGGCAAGGCGACGCCAGCTCCAGGCGGCAGCTTGGCCGCGGCGTCGAGCCACACCGTCACGGGACGTTGGAGACCGGCATGTTCTCGAGCTTTCTCGGCATGTTGTCGGCCGATATGGCGATCGATCTCGGCACGGCGAATACGCTCGTCTACGTCAATGGCCGCGGCATCGTGTTGAACGAGCCCTCGGTCGTTGCGATCGCGACCGTCAAGGGCAAGCGCCAGGTGTTGGCCGTCGGCGAGGAGGCCAAGCTGATGCTGGGCCGCACGCCCGGCAATATCGAGGCGATCCGCCCGCTGCGCGACGGCGTCATCGCGGATTTCGAGGTCGCGGAAATGATGATCAAGCATTTCATCCGCAAGGTTCACAATCGGCGCAGTTTCGTCAGCCCCCAGGTCATCATCTGCGTGCCATCGGGCTCCACGGCGGTTGAGCGGCGGGCAATCCAGGAATCGGCGGAAAGCGCCGGTGCGCGCCGGGTATTCCTGATCGAGGAGCCGATGGCGGCGGCGATTGGGGCCGGCCTGCCGGTGACGGAACCGACCGGATCTATGGTTGTAGATGTTGGTGGGGGAACAACCGAAGTAGCGGTGATCTCGCTCGGCGGCATCGTGTATGCGCGCTCCGTCAGGATCGGCGGCGACAAGATGGATGAGGCGATCATCGCCTATATCCGCCGTCACCATAATCTCCTGGTCGGCGAGAGCAGCGCCGAACGCATGAAGAAGGAAATCGGCTCGGCTTGCGCGCCGGCGGGGGGCGATGGCCGCCAAATGTCGATCAGGGGCCGCGACCTGTTGAACGGCGTGCCGAAGGAGATCGTCATTTCCGAACGCCAGGTCGCCGAGAGCCTGGCCGAGCCGGTCACCCAGATCGTCGAGGCGGTCAAGGTGGCTCTCGAACACACGGCACCGGAACTGGCCGCCGATATCGTCGACAAGGGGATCGTGTTGACGGGCGGTGGCGCGCTTCTTTCCAATCTCGATCAGGTCCTGCGTCAGGCGACGGGCCTGGCTGTATCCATCGCCGACGACCCGTTATCCTGTGTCGCCCATGGCACCGGCCGCTGCCTCGAAGAGATGAAGACACTTCGTAACGTGCTGATCGGCTGAGCATCGGGGAAGATAGTCTCGGCAGCCTTTTGGGGAGGGTTGGCGGCGCGTGTGGCGAAAGGCAGGGCCAGAGGTTCGCGCGGCGGCGACCACCAGGGCGCTGGTTCAGCGTCTTGCCTATGGCGGACTGGTCGTGGCGGCGGCGCTCCTGATGCTGATTGGCAAGATCGAGACCGTGCTCGTTGAAGAAATGCGTGCCCGGGTCGGGGATGCCGTGGCGCCGCTCCTCGGTGCGATCTCCAGACCCATCGCCACGGTCAAGCGCGTCGGTGAGCAGGTGGACGAACTCGTCAGCCTCAGGCTGGAGAGCGAGCGCCTGCGCGACGACAATGCCCGGCTCTTGATGTGGCAGGCCCTCGCGCAACGTTACGAGGTGGAAAACCGGCGCCTGCGCGATTTGCTGAATCTTGTGCCCGACCCCGCCGCCAGCTTCGTGACCGCGCCGGTCATTGGCGACACCGGCGGCCCGTTTCTGCGCAACCTGCTGCTTGGCGCGGGTGCGCGCGACGGTGTCCAGCGCCTCAACGTGGTCATGTCCGGCCAGGGTGTGGTCGGTCGCATCCTCCAAGTGGGCGAGCGCTCGGCGCGTGTTCTTCTGTTGACGGACCTCAACTCCCGCATTCCGGTTCTGGTTGGCGGCGGCGGCGAGCGAGCCGTTCTCGCGGGCGACAACACGGACCAGCCGCAACTGTTTTATTTGACTAGCGAAGCCGAGATCGCGGTCGGCGATCGGGTCGTGACGTCCGGCCTTGGCGGCGTGTTCCCGGCGTACCTGCCGGTTGGCGTGGTGACGCGGGTAACGGGGAGGACGGCACGCATCCAGCCTTATGTCGATGGCCGGCGGCTCACCTATGTGCGCGTTGTCGACTATCGTATTGTACCGCCTCCCGAAGCGGGCCCCAGGTGAGAGCATGGATACTGTGTTCCTCAGGTGGGCGGAGGTCTCGGCACGTCACGCGACGCCGGTGGTGCTGGCGTTTCTGATCGTCCTATTCGGCACCTTGCCTTGGCCGCTGCCCGCGGCCGTGCCGAAGCCCGCCATTTTGATCTTGGCGGCCGTCTACTACTGGGTCTTGCACCGGCCGGAGTTGTTCCGGCCGCTGGCGGTTTTTTTCCTTGGGCTCGTCCAGGATCTCTTGAGCGGCGGCGCGCTCGGCCTCAATGCTTTCGTGCTGTTGCTGGTGCATGAGGCGGTGCGCACACAGCGCAAGACGCTCGCCAACAAGCCGTTCTTCGTGCTCTGGGGGGCATTTGCCGTTATCGCGGCTGGCGCGGCCATCGTTACATGGATCTGCGGCTCGCTGTACTATGTCCAGTTGCTGTGGCCGGAGACGGTAATCGTGCAATATTTGTTCAGTGTGGCGCTCTATCCCGCCGTGGCGTGGTGCATGATGCGCGTCAATCTCGCGATCCTGCGTCCGGCGTGACATGCGGCGCGACCGGGACCGTTATCGCCTCTTCACCCGCCGGGCGGCCATGCTCGGCGCCGGCAAGGTTGGGCTGTTCGGGCTGCTGGCCGCCCGCCTGTATTATTTGCAGGTGGTCGAGTCGGATCGCTACACGATGCTGGCCGAGGACAACCGGATCTCGGTGCGCCTGATGCCGCCCTCGCGCGGCGCGATCGTCGACCGGCATGGCGAGCTCTTGGCCCTCAATCAGCAGGCATTTCGCGTCCAGATCGTCCCCGAGCAGGCGCGCCGGCTGGAAGCCGTGTTGAACGCGCTCGGCGATGTCATTGAAGTGCCGGAGCACGAGATCGCGCGGGTGCTCAGGTCCGCTCGCCGCCAGCGGGCCTTCGTTCCGATCACCGTGCGCGAGGGATTGAGTTTCGAGGAAGTCTCCAAGGTATCGCTGCACGCCCCCGAACTGCCGGGTGTCCAGATTGACGTGGCCCAGAGCCGCTTTTACCCGGCGGGCGGCGCGGCGGCCCATGTGCTGGGCTATGTGGGCGCCGTCGCCGAGGCGGATTTGACTGGCGAGCCGGTCTTGACACTGCCGGGCTTTCGTATCGGCAAGGCCGGGATCGAGCGCGCGCACGACTTGGCGCTCCGCGGTCGCGCCGGAACCAGCGAGGTCGAGGTCAATGCCGTCGGCCGCGTGGTGCGCGAGCTCTATCGTCGTGAAGGCGACGTCGGCCAAGAGCTGATGCTGTCGATCGACGCGGAATTACAGGCCTTCACGGCTGCCCGGTTCGGCGATCAGACTGGCGCCGCCGTGGTGATGGACGTCCATACCGGGGAGGTGCTGACGCTGGTTTCCGCGCCCAGCTTCGATCCCAACCTGTTCAGCCAGGGAATCCGGGCCGAGGATTGGCGAGGCCTTATCAATCATCCCTATAAACCGCTGACCAACAAGGCGATCGCCGGCCAGTATTCGCCCGGCTCGACGTTCAAGATGGTGGTTGCCATGGCGGCGCTGGAATATGGCATCGCCACACCGAGCCAGACCTTCTCGTGCCGTGGCGATGTGGCGCTCGGCGAGGCGATATTCCATTGTTGGAAGAAGGGCGGGCACGGCACACTCGACATGCACGGCGGAATCCAACAGTCGTGCGATGTGTATTTTTACGAGCTGGCGCGCCGCGTCGGCGTCGAGCGGATCGCCCAGATGGCGTATCGGCTGGGCTTTGGCAACCCGCTCGACATCGAGCTGCCGGGCGAACAGCCGGGCATCGTGCCGACCAACGAATGGAAGAAGGCGCGCATCGGCGTGTCCTGGCAGCTTGGCGAGACGCTGGTCGTGGGCATCGGGCAAGGCTATCTGCTGGCAACGCCGCTGCAGCTCGCCACCATGACGGCGCGCCTGGTGAATGGCGGCCGGGCGGTCACGCCGCGTCTCACGCGCCGCCTGGGCAGCGCCGCCAAAACAATGCCGGCGCCGGCCGAACTCGGCTTCCAGCGCGCGAACCTGGCCACGATCGAGCGGGCAATGGCGGCGGTCACGGGGCCGGGTGGTACGGCCTATCGCGCGCGCATCGAACTGGCGGGCATGGCCATGGGCGGCAAGACGGGCACGTCGCAAGTTCGCCGCATCTCCTTGGCGGAACGGCGAACCGGCGTCCGCAAGCACGAGGACCTGCCTCGCGAACAGCGCGACCATGCGCTCTTCGTCGGCTATGCGCCGATCGAGGCACCGCGCTATGCGGTCGCCGTCATCGCCGAGCATGGCGGTGGTGGCGCATCCGTCGCGGCGCCCATCGCGCGCGACGTGCTGATCGAGACCCAGCGGCGGGGCACCCTCCCGCGCGGTGGCACGCCTCAGGCAGCGGCCCCCGCGACGCGTCCAGGGGATCGAATTTAGCCATGAGCACGGCCTTCGATAATGCGCGCGCGAGCCGGGTCACGATTGCCGGCAAGCTGTTGCTGTTGAGTTGGCCGCTGGTGCTGTTGATCTCTCTGTTGTTCGCGATCGGCTTCGCGATGCTCTTTTCGGCGGCTGGCGGAAAGGTCGAACCCTGGGCCGGTCGCCAGGCAGTGCGTTTCGCAATCGGCCTTTGCCTTATGCTGGGCGTCGCGCTTGTCGACATTCGCTTTTGGTTCCGTCATGCCTACAGCTATTACGGCTTTGTTCTGCTTCTGCTCCTCGTGGTCGAGATCGCGGGTGACATTGGCATGGGCGCCAGGCGCTGGATCGATTTCGGACCGGTCTCGCTGCAGCCCTCGGAGATGATGAAGGTCGGCATCGTGCTGGCGCTGGCGCGTTACTTCCATGCCATGGACGAAGCACGGGCGAACCGCCTGCCCAGCCTCGTGCCACCGCTGGTGCTGATTGCCGTGCCCGCGGCGCTGATTGTTCGTCAACCCGATCTCGGCACAACCATTACCGTAGTCTTGTGCGGGACGGCCATGCTTTTCCTGGCCGGCGTCGCGATCTGGAAATTCGTGGTGGTGGGCCTCGCCGGCGCCGGTCTCGTTCCGGTGGTGTGGCAGTTTCTGCGCGAATATCAGCGGCAGCGGGTGTTGACCTTCCTCGATCCCAGCCGCGATCCCCTTGGCGCCGGCTACCACATCACCCAGTCGAAGATCGCCCTTGGCTCCGGGGGCATCGCCGGCAAGGGGTTTCTCGATGGCACGCAGTCGCATTTGAACTTCCTGCCGGAGAAGCAGACCGATTTCATCTTTACCATGCTGGCCGAGGAATTCGGTCTGATCGGAAGCCTCACGCTGCTGATGCTGTTTCTCGTGGTCATATTCTATGCCCTGTTGATCGCGCTCCGGAGCCGTAACCAGTTTGGCCGGCTCTATGCCGCGGGCTTTGCCGCGACCCTGTTCATCTATGTCTTCATCAACACGGCCATGGTGATGGGCCTGCTGCCGGTGGTGGGCGTGCCGCTGCCGTTTATCTCTTTTGGCGGTACCCATTTGTGGACGGTCTTGTTCGGTTTCGGCCTGCTGCTCAGTGTCTCGATTCACCGCCACACCGAGATCGGTCGTCTCGGATACGCGGATTGATGGGGCGGCTGTCGGTGACACGGATCCATGGCACGGCGGTTGCCTTCGAGGGCATGGGCGTTCTCCTCCGGGGCGCCTCCGGCAGCGGCAAGTCCGATCTCGCCTTGCGTCTCGTCGAGGCGGGGGCCGTGCTCGTGGCGGACGACCAGGTGGAGATCGAATGCCAGGCCGGGCGCCTGGTGGCCTCGCCGCCCCCGACCATCGCCGGACGCCTGGAGGTTCGCGGCATCGGTATCGTGCCGATCGACCATCGGCCGTCGGCGGCAATCCGGCTCGTGGTGGACCTGGTGTCGCCGGAGGAGGTCGAGCGCCTGCCCATGGCGAAGCGTGTGGACATTGCCGGCGTGAGCCTGCCCGCTGTTGCGATGGCACCGTTCGAGGCCGCGGCGGTCGCCAAGGTTCGTCTTGCGCTCCGTCGGGCAGCTGCCGATAGTGCCGCCTCCAGCGACGAGATCGCCGATCATTTGTCTGGTTCAGCCAACATTCGGCCGGATATGGCGGCGCTGCGGCGCGCCGTCGTGCTGGTCACGGGTCTGTCGGGTGCCGGCAAGACAACCGCGCTCAAGGCGTTCGAGGATATGGGGCACGAAACCGTCGACAATCTGCCGGTCTCGCTGCTCGGCGCCCTGGTCTTGGCCGAGGCGCCGCCCGATCGGCCGCTCGCCATCGGCATCGACGTCCGCACGCGCGATTTCGACGTGGCGGCCATCCGGCGCGAGATCGATCGCCTGGGATCGGAAGCCGGCGCCGACGTGCATTTGTTGTTCCTGGATTGCGACGACGACGTGCTGGCGCGCCGCTACACCGAGACCCGCCGGCGCCATCCGCTCGCCCCGGACAGGCCGCTCATGGACGGTATTCGGCGCGAACGACACCTGATTGCCGCACTGCGCGACCGGGCCGATACGGTGATCGACACCACCAGCCTGACGCCCGGCGACATGCGGGGGCGGCTGGAGGCCTTGCTCGATCCCAGTCTGCGCCCACGGCTGGTGGTTCTCGTGACGTCGTTCGCCTATCGGCACGGCTTGCCCCGGGACGCCGATCTGGTGTTCGACGTCCGCTTCCTCGCCAATCCCCATTACGACCCCGCGCTCCGGCCCTTGAGCGGGCAGGAGCCCGCCGTTCGCCGGCATATCGAGCGCGACCCGAATTTTCGCCCCTTTATCGACCATCTTGAAGCGTTGCTGGGATTCCTGTTGCCGCGTTATGCCGGCGAGGGCAAGAGCTACTTGACCATCGCCTTCGGCTGCACCGGCGGTCGGCACCGATCGGTGGCGCTGGCGGAGATGGTTGTCCAATGGCTCGCCCTCAGCGGCGAGCGCGTCAGCGTTTTCCATCGCGACATCGACCGTACCGCCAATTCCGGCCCCGCGTCGCATCAGGAGCGTTCATGATCGGCCTTGTTCTGGTGACCCACGGCCGGCTCGCGGCCGAACTCCTCGCGGCGGTCGAGCATGTGGTTGGGCCGCAGCCGCGGACGGCAGCCATCTGCATCGGTCCGGACGACGATATGGAGGCCCGCCGCCAGGAAATCGTCGACTCGGTCGCGGCCGTCGATGACGGCGGCGGCGTCGTTGTCATGACCGATATGTTCGGCGGCACACCCTCAAATCTCGCCATCTCGGTCCTGGCGGTGGGCCGGATCGAAGTGATCGCCGGGGTCAATCTGCCGATGCTGGTCAAGTTCGCCCGGGTGCGCAACCAGTCGGTCACGGCGGCGGTGCAAGCGGCCGAGGACGCGGGTCGCAAATATATCCAGGTGGCGTCGCGGTTGCTGGCCGAAGAGAAGTCATGAACGAGCCACCGGCGGATGTCGTTACCCGCCGCCTGACCGTGCTGAACAAGCGGGGATTGCATGCCCGTCCCGCCGCCAAATTTGTCAAGCTCGCCGAACAGTTCGCCTCGTCCATTACGGTGACATATCAGGGTACGACCGTGTCGGGGCTCTCGATCATGGGTCTCTTGATGCTGGCGGCACCCCATGGCGGCGAGATCGATGTCTCGGCCGATGGGCCCGATGCCGACCTGGCCATGGCCGCCATCGGCAAGCTCATTGCCGAGCGTTTCGGCGAGGCGTGACAACAGTTCTAAAGGTCGACCACGATGTAATGCTGGTCGACCGTCACCGACACGGTGTCGGCGACGAAAGGACCCTTGGCCAAGGTCTCGCCGGGCTCGACGCTCACGGCGTAGCTGCGCACGCGCACATTGTCGGGATCGCACCATGACTGGCCGGTGCGGATGTCGAACTCCCAGCCATGCCACGGACAGCGCAGCATCTCGCCCGGCCGCGTGAGACGATACTGGCCCGGTGCCGCGGCCTCCATGCGGCCATGAATGCGGCCGCGACAGAGGGGTGCGCCCCCGTGCGGGCAGCGATTGATCAGGCCATAGAACTGGCTGGCCACGTTGAAGATGCCGATCTCGCGCCCGGCCACCGTCACGATCTTGCAGGTGCCGGGCGCGATCTCGTCGAGCGTGGCGACGACATGTCGGGCCATCGTTTCAAGCAAAACCGTAAAGGGCCCGTGCGTTGTCGCGGAACAGCATCCGTTTCTTGTCCGCCGGCAGGTTGACCTTGATGGCGAAACGCGGGTCGTCCTGATCCCAGTGCGGATAGTCGGTCGAGAACATGACTTGGTCCCAACCGATCCACTCGAAGGTGTGCATGAGGTCTTGCGGCCGCTCCGGCTCCTCGATCGGCTGGGTGGTGACCCAGATATGTTCGTGGATATATTCCGAGGGCGGGCGCTTCACATGCGGCACCTCGGCGCGGAGGCGCTCCCAGTGCTTGTCGAGGCGCCAGGTGAGGGCGGGCAGCCAGGCAAAGCCGCCCTCGACCAGCACCACCTTAAGCGTGGGCACATGCTCGAAGACGCCTTCGATGACGAGGCTGGTGACCAGCGCCTCCATGCTCTGCACATAGGAGGGATGTTCCTCGTGATAGAAGGAGGGCCAGCCGCTGCCCGTCGATGCATGGCCGCTGCTGCCGCCGAGATGCAAGGCGACCGGAAATCCGTTCGCCGCCGCCGCCTCGAAAATAGGCCAGTAGCGACGCCGACCCAAGGGCTCCAGGCCGCGCGGCGGAAGCTGAACTTGGGCGAAGCGCCGGTCGCCGGCCCGGTGCTCGATTTCGGCAATGGCCGCCGCCGGGTCCTCGGCGGTCACTTGGATCGAGCCTCTGAGGCGCGGCTCGGGGTCGCTCCAGCAATGCGCCATCCAGTCATTGACGGCCCGCGCCATGGCCACGCCGAACTCCACATTGCGCTCGTCGGACGCGCGGCCCAAGAGGGGGAGCATGATGCCGCCGGTCACACCGAACTGGTCGAGCAACTGCTCCCGCATGAAGGCGAGGTCGGAACCGGGTACGCCGCCACCGGGCGGCCAGCCATCGAGGCGCATGCCATTGGCGGGCGACATGCGCGGGTAGGCGGCGGTGTAGGCGAGACCCTGGCGGCCGCGGCTGCCGATGGTGCGGCGATGCTCGCGCCAGCGCGCCGACAAGAACGGGTCAAGCTCGCCGGGCGCCTTCATATAGGGGTGGATGTCGCAATCGACGAAGCCGAGCTTGGTCTCAATGCTGGCTTCCGGGGCACGCTCCACAACCATGCTCGTCATCGCACAGGCTCCTTGCTGAGGCGCGAATAGGTTTTCAGGGGATTGTCGACCAAGAGCTTCCGCATCAGATGCGCCGGCATGCCGTCGGGGATGGCATCGGTGCCGTCGAAATGCCAATGCGGATAGTCGGTCGAGAACAGCAGCATTTCGTCCGAGCCGATCTGCTCGATGATGCGCTCGAGCTGGCGCTGCTCAGGTGGCTGGTCGAAGGGCTGAATGGTGAGCCGCACATGCTCGCGGATATAGTCGGCGGGCGCGCGGTCGAGCCACGGCACCTCCGCCCTGATACCGCGCCAGGTCTTGTTGAGGCGCCAGAGATAGGCCGGCAGCCAGGTCACGCCCGATTCGAGCAACACGACGCGGAGACTCGGGAACTCGACGAACACGCCCTCGGCGACCAGGCTGCTGAGGGTCGTGGCGAAACCGGCGCTTTGGGCGACATAGTCCTCAAGCAGGTAGGAGGGCCAGCCGATCGAGGTGGGGGGGTGGCGATAGGCGCTGCCGGCATGGATGCCGATCGGCAGGTCGTGGCGCTGGGCGGCGCGATAGATCGGCCAGTTCGCGCGCCGGCCGAGCGGCATCTCGGCCATCGCCAGCATGAGCACCTGGACGAACCGCCGATCCTCGGCCTTGCGCTCGATCTCCTGGGCGGCAAGTTCCGGGCTGTGAATGGGCACGACGATCGAGGCGCGCAGCCTGGGGTCCCGGTCGAGCCATTCCGCCGCGATCCAGTCGTTGATCGCCCGGCAGAGTGCCGCCGAAAGGTCCTCGCTGAACATGATCTGGGCGCCGTGGATGACGTTCAGGATGGCGAAGCGCGTCCCGAACCCGTCGAGCGCCTGTTTGCGGAGAAGGCCCAAGTCGCTGCCGGGATCGCCCTTGGCCGGGCGCCAGTCCGGCCGGCCGCTGATCGGCGCGCCCGGCGGATAGTTGCTGGTGTTCAGATTGTCGTGGTCGAGGCCGCGCATGACGACATGCTCGCGCCAGTAATCGTCGAGATAGGGCAACAGCACATGGGTGCCCGGAAGGGCCGCATGGACGTCGCAATCGATGGCGCCGGCTGCTGGACTGGTCACGAAGCCCTATCCTTGATCGGTTCCCAGGATAGGCGCGAATGGCTGGCTGAGCAATGCGCGTGGCCGCTACGGAGCCGACCGCTGTCGCGCCGCCTCCCTATGTTTTCCCGGCCTATTCCGCCCTGCCCCCGCGTGCTATGTCTCGAGCCGCATGGTGTGGTCCTAGGTGTGGTCCTAGGGCGAGGAGAGTGACATGAGGCGGCGCAAGTTCATCACGTTGGTTGGCGGCGCGACGCTTGCATTGCCGCTCGGGGCGCGCGCGCAGCAGCCCAAGCTGCCCCGCATTGGCGTCCTCATCCTTGCCAACACCGAGCCGTTCTGGGGCGAGTTCCGGGAAGGCCTGCGCCGGCATGGCTATATCGAGGGACAAAACATTCAATTCGAGTTTCGCTCGGCGGAGGGCAAGCCGGACCTTCTGCGTGGGCTGGCCGATGAACTCGTCCGGTTGAAGGTCGACATCATCGTTGCGCTGTTTACGCCGGCCGTCACCACGGCAAGGCAGGCGACGAGCGAGATTCCGATCGTCATGATGGCGGGCGCCCCGGTCGAAACGGGTCTTATCTCCAGCCTGGCGCGGCCGGGCGGCAACATCACCGGATTGTCCGGTACGGGCCCGGAGCTCGGCGCAAAACTCCTCGAAATTACCCGCGACATGCTGCCGTCCACGCGTCGCGGTTCTGGCCAATGCGACCGATCCCTTTACCAAGCCGTTCCTCGAGCAGATCGAGCAGGGCGGCCGCACCCTGGGCATCGCAATCCAGGCGATCCAGGTCCGCGGCGTGGCGGAGTTCGGCGCGGCGTTCGCCGCCATGGACAAGGAGCGGGCGGATGCCGTCATCGTGCAGCCGAGTCTACAGCGCAAGGCTGCTCTCGATTGGGCGCTCAAATATCGCCTGCCGGCGGTCTCATTCATCCAGTCGTTTCCGAGCGAGGGAGGCCTGATGGCCTACGCCGCAAACCAAAACGACTTGTACCGGCGCGCGGCCTACTACATCGATCGGATTCTCAAGGGCGCGAAGCCCGCCGACCTGCCGGTGGAGCAGCCGACCAGGTACGAGCTTGTTATCAATCTCAAGACCGCCAAGGCGCTCGGCATTACGATTCCAGAGTCCTTCCTGGCTCGCGCCGACGAGGTGATCGAATAACTTCAGTCATGTCGCTTGTTGGCCCATCGCGTCGGCCTGCCGGCCTCCCCGCAATGACAAAAAGGAGTTGTTCAACAGCCGGCTATAGCCCCGGATAGGCCGCGCCCCAACGGTCTTTGTAGACGAACTCCGAGAGCTTGCCGCGCCCGACGGGGCCGAACTTGCCCAGGGGATAGCCCACCGGCAGGATCGCGTAGGAGCGCACACCCGGCGGCAGGCCCAAGGCGCCGTCCGCCGCCTTCTCGAAGAAGAGATGGCGGGTCGTGAGTGTCGCGCCCAGGCCGAGGGCGCGCGCCGCTAGCAGCATGTTCTGGACGGCGGGATAGATGGAGGAGCCGGCCCAGCGCGGCGGCGGCTCGGCGCCTTCCTCGAGGCAGGCGACGATCCACACCGGCGCCTCGTGGAAATGCTCGGTCAGATATTCGACCGCCGCGTGTTGGCGGCGATATTTCTCGGCCGTCACGCCGGGCGGCGGCTGGCTCGCCAGATAGCGTGGCCCGATGATCTCGTCGAAGGCGCGCTTGTAATGCACCTGGACCGCCTGCTTGATCTTGGCGTCCTTGACCACCAGGAAGCGCCAGCGCTGGGTATTGCCACCATTGGCCGCCCAGAGGCCGGCTTGCAGGATCTTGGCGATCAGCGCTTCCGGCACCGGGTCCGGCTTCAGGCGCCGCATGGCCCGGGTCGTCTGCATGATCTCGAACAGGCCGGGGTCATCGGACATGGCGTCCTCCTTTGCATGCGTCTGGGTTATTATAGAGGGCAGTCCGTGCCGGCCAAGCCCGGCGATCGGGCGAGGAGGAGGAAGCCTTTATGGCCATCAGCATCCGCCAGGTCGGTCCCTGTTTTGCGGGCGAAGTCACCGGCGTCGACATCGCCAAAGGGGTGTCGAGCGACGAAGCGGCTGAGATCGATGCCGGCATGGATCGCCATGCGGTCCTCGTCTTCCGCGACCAGGTGATCGACGACGACCGGCAATATGCCTTTTCGTGCCATTTCGGGCCGATGGAAACGGCGACCGGCGACATTGCCCAGGCGGAAGACCGGCGCCTGCCCATGAATATCAACGACATCTCCAATCTGGACAAGCGCGGCGAGGTGCTGGCCCGCGACGACCGCCGGCGCCTCTTCAATCTCGGCAACATGCTCTGGCATTCCGACAGCTCGTTCAAGCCGACCCCGGCCAAATTCTCGCTGCTGTCGGCGCGCGCCATCCCGGGCGAGGGCGGCAACACGGAATTTGCCGACATGCGCGCCGCGTGGGATGCACTCGATGCCAAGACCCAGGCCGAATGCCGCGATCTGGTGTGCGAGCATAGCCTGCTCACCTCCCGGAGCCTCTTGGGCTTCGCCGAGTTCAACGCCGAGGAACGGTTAAAATGGCAGCCGGTGCCCCAACGCCTGGTGCGCCGTCACCCACGCTCGGGCCGGCTCTCGCTCTACCTGGCCTCCCATGCGGGTGCCATTCGCGGCTGGCCGGTGCCCGAGGCGCGCACGTTCATCCACGACCTGACCGAGCACGCGACCCAGCGCCAGTTCGTCCATGCCCACCAATGGCGGCAATGGGACCTGGTGATGTGGGACAACCGCACCGTCATGCACCGCGCCCGGCGCTATGACCATACTCAGGTGCGCGACCTGCACCGGACTACCGTCGCCGACTCAGGCCCGACCCTCGAACAGATGGCCTGACGACCCTCAGTCGTGCGCGCCGGCGGCGAGGCCGTCGAAGCGCGCGACCTGTTCGTTATAGGCCACTCGGTATTGCACATAGGCCGCCTTGTGTGCCGCCTGGGCCGCCGCGTCGAAGTCGCCGCCGGGCGGCGTCTCCAAGTCGAAATGGCCGAACCGGTCGGTGCCGCGCGCCAGCATGGCCGGCACGCGCACGCTCCCCACATGGCGCACGCCTGTCGGGATATAACTCACGCCATAGCCGATGCGCCGGTGGGCGGAATGATTGGGCTCCGAGCGATGCACCAGCAGGGTGTTGTGGAACGAGAACTCGCCCGGCTTCAGTGGCGCGTGAATGGCCTTGCTCGCGTCAAGGGCGACCGCGATCTTCTGGGCGCCGCCATTGATGCTATGGGCATGGGCCTTGCTCTTGTGCATGAGCTGGCCCATGGCGGGGCTCCCCGGAATGAACTCCATGCAGCCGCTCTCGGCCGATGCGTCGGTGAGCGCCACCCACGCCGTCACATGCTCATGGGGCTCGAGGCCGAAATATGTGGCGTCCTGGTGCCAGGCGGCGATCATCGGCGTCTTGGGCTCTTTGATGAAGAGCGTGCTGGTATAGATCAGAATGTCGGGGCCGAGCAGATCCTCGACCGCGTCCAGGACCGCGCCATGGGTCGCGATTTCATAGGCCCAGCGGAAGAGTGCATGGACGCGCAGGCGATAGCTGTTGCCCGGCGTCGACAGCAGCATGCCTTGAGCGGCCTCGAAGGCCTCGAGTTTAGCCCGATAGTGTCGCGCTTCGTCGGGCGTCAGCCCCGGCACCGGGAACAGGCAGCCGTCGCGGCGATATCGGGTGACTTCGGCCTCGCTTAGTTTTTTTCCCATGGGCTGGGTCTCCACTTAATGGGCCGCGAGGATGTCCATGAACATGGCGTTGAAGGTCTCGGCCGCCTCATAGGCGACCCAGTGGCCGGCGCCCGCAATCACCTGGAACTTGGCCGGCGGCGACAAGCTCTCGAACAATTGCCGGCGCGCCTCGAGATGGGGGCCGGCGGTCGAGTCCTTCCCGCCCCAGATGCCGAATATCGGCACCCGGAGTTGGTCGAGCGCAAGCTTCAGCGTGTCGCCGCCAGGGATGGCGCCGCTACGGATGCGTGCCCGCCCGGTGTTTTCGACCTGGATGTGGAGGGCCAGCGGGTCGATGCGCCGCTCGTCCCCGAACATGACGATGGCCAGATTCTGCCGGTGGATGTCGAGGACTTCAGCCGCCGTCATGGCGCGGTTGGGCTTGGCGAGCGCCGGGCGCTTCGCCATGGGGAGGCCGAGCGCGTTGGAGCCCACCAATGTGAAACTCCGGACCCGTGCTCCGAGGCGCGAAGCCGTCGGTCCGCCGACGATGCCGCCGAAGGAAAAGCCGGCAAGATGAAAACCCATGGGCGCCGGTAGGATGGCCTCGATGCCGGCCGCCACGATTGCCGCGAGGCTCGTCGCATCGAAGGGGAGCGGTGGGGTATGGGAATCCCCCATGCCGGGCAGGTCGGCCGCCACCACCATCCAGCGTTGGGCGAGTATGGGAATGTTGCGCACCCAATGGGTCCAGGAGCCGAAGCTGCCATGCAGCAGGACGACCGGTTCTCCAGTGCCCCAGACGTGCCAGACCATGTGGCCCTCGCCCGAGGGCGTCTCGACGCGCCGGGCGTCGGCCACCAGGCGCGCCAGGCTGGCGCTCGGGGGTTCGCTGGTGTGGATGTTGGTGACGTCGTTCGGCATGCTATGGCTCAGGCGGCTTGCGGGGTGGCGTAACGCTATCCGGCATCGCCCATCACCCGCAATGCTACATTGCGGCCAATGATAAAGGGGAGAAGCTGCCCATGCCGTCCGCCGGTCCGCTCGCGGGCATCCGCGTCATCGATTTCACCCGCGTGCTCGCCGGTCCCTATTGCACCATGACCTTGGGCGATCTCGGCGCCGAGGTCATCAAGGTCGAGAGCCCGGCGGGCGGCGACGATACGCGCAACTTCCGGCCACCCGAGGTGGGCGGCGAATCGACTTATTTCTTGATGATGAACCGCAACAAGAAAAGCCTCGCCCTCGACATCGCCAAGCCCGAAGGCCAGGCCGTGGTGCGCGATCTGGTGGCCGGCGCCGACGTGGTGATCGAGAATTTCCGCACCGGCGTTATGGCGCGGCGCGGCCTCGACTATGCAAGCCTCGCCCTCGTGAATCCCCGCCTCGTCTATTGCTCGATCTCGGGCTATGGCCGGACCGGGCCGTTCGCCGAGCGGGCGGGCTATGATCCGATCGTCCAGGCGGAGGCGGGCTTCATGGCGCTGAATGGCGAACCCGACGGCGAGCCGCTCCGGACCGGCATCTCGATCATGGATATCATTACCGGCCTCTTCGCCGCCCAGGCGATCCTGGCCGCCATCATCCAGCGCGGGCCCACGGGCGAGGGCCAGCGCATCGACGTGCCGCTCTACGATACCGCCCTCAATATGCTGGGCCAAGCGGCGAGCGCTTATCTCAATACGGGCCATGTCATGGGCCGGGCCGGCAACAGCAATCTGGTGGCCCAGCCGGTCGGCGCCTTCGAGTGCGCCGACGGTCTGGTCATGCTGGCCATGACCACCGATGCCCTCTTCCGGCGCTTCGCCGACGAGGTGCTGGGCGACGCCAGTTTCGCGCGCCGTCCGGAATTCGCCGACAATTCGGCGCGCCTTGCCAATCGGGCGCTTTTGACCGCCGAACTCAACCGTATTTTGAAGGGCGACCGGCGCGATGCCTGGATCGCCAAGGCGCGCATGGCCGGCATTCCGGCGGGGCCGATCCGCGGCGTCGACGAGGCGCTCGACTCGGACGAGACCCGCCGCCGCGAACTCATCGTCGCGATGGACCACCCGACGGCGGGCCGCGTCAAGGGCCTCGCCTCGCCCATGCATCTTTCGAAGACGCCTGTGCGCGAACCCGTGGCGGCACCGCTCTTGGGCCAGCACACGGCGCTGGTCCTCAGCGAGGTGGCGGGCTACGACCCGGCGCGCATCCAGGCGCTCGTGGCGGCCGGGGTGGTACCATCCTCGGCCATCGAGGTCGAATGACGACCTAGCCGCCGGCTATGTGTTTGCGGATGGTCGCGGCCATGGTCTCGGGCTTGGTGTTGGGCCCGAAATGCGCGAGGTAGCGGCCGTCCGGTCCCATCAGATAGACAATCGAGCTGTGGTCCATCAGATATTGGCTGGCGTCGCGGGCATCGTTGCGCCGGTAATAGACCCGGTAGGCCTTGGCCGCCTTGGCCACCGCCTGGGCGCTGCCGGTCAGGCCGATCAGGCGGGGATGGAAGTTACCCACATAGTCCTTCATGGCCGCCGGCGTGTCGCGTTCGGGATCGATGGTGATGAAGAGGGGCTGGACGGACTCGGCCAGGGGGCCGAGCCGGTCGAGGGCGGCACTCATGACCTGGAGTTCGGTCGGGCACACGTCGGGGCAGAAGGTGAAACCGAAATAGACCAGCAGGTGGCGGCCGCGAAACTCGCCCTCGCTGCGTTCGACGCCCTCGCCGTCGATGAGCGTGAATGGCCCGCCAATCTGGGCTTCGCCAAGGGTCGCGACCGTTCGCACGCTGGCGACCGGCGCATTTGTCAATTTATGGACGACCACGAAGGCGAATGTGCCGACGGCGAACAGGGCGGCCCCGATTAGACCCCACACGACGGAGCGCGGCACCGGCGCCATCAGGTCATTGCACCAGGCTGATCAGCACGCCGAGGCTGGCGAACAATTGGGCCAACGCGATCAACACGCTGAGGCGATGCAGTTTCTCGAACCATTCCCGCGTCTTCGAAGAGCCATCCTCGCGCCGATCGTAGAGCCGATTGACGATCGGCATCAACAATTGCCGGTTCAAGACGAATCCGCCGGCCACCAAGGCCATGATCGCGGCCTCTTGCGGTCGCTTTGTCGCCAGCAGGGCGGCACCCAGCGCGGCGAGGATGGCCATGACCAGGTAATAGATCGCAAAGATGCCTCGCACGAAGGAATCCGCCACCTCTTTCGGTAAGCGCGCGAAGGCGAGCGGCGTGAAAAACGCAGAGAAGGTCAGCATGCCGCCCAGCAGAATGGCGCAGGCGATGATCGCGGCGGTTATCAATTGGCCCTCCCCAGGGTGCGGCCTCGTCCTAACTACCTGGATTCGCCCGGCCGCGAAACGCCGTTCAGCCACTGTTAACCGAGACGGGGCTTTCCTGTGGCCGCATGAGCCGGTATAGGTGCCGTGGCTCCCGGATGGCGGGGCCGGCCAGGAGACACGGGATGCGGCAGGCGTTGTTCCGATGGGGGATCATGGCGTTGGCGGCCGTGGCGGTTGCCCCGCCGGTTGACGCATCCGGCACGATTTACGATCTCGGTCCCTATATCGCCCAATTGCCGCCATCCTGGTGGGTGGCGCCAAGTCGCACCGGCACGGTACCGCTGCCCGCTCCGGCCCCGGCGGTACCCGTATCGGTACCGGCCCCGAGTGTCGCGGCGCCACCCGAGGCGCTGATCGCGCAAACCCGCGAGGTACCGCCGCCGCTCGCCCCGGCCACGACCCAAGGCCGGGAATCGCCGCCGCCGCCGCCGCGCCTGGTAGACCAGCCCCGGGTGGTCCTACCTGTCACGGCGCCCGACGCCGGACCGCGCGGCCCCCTCAGCCGCCCGGCGCCGCCACCGCCCGGCGCCAAGGTGCTTTGGCCGCCGATCGCCGGCCATGTGGGGCGGCAAGTCTCGCAATTGGAGCGCTTTGTCGACCGACCACCCTGGGTATCCGAAATCCGGACGGGCATCATGTTGCACGACATCGGCCTCGATGGCCGCACGGAAGAGGGCGGGTTCGATTTCAATGGCGAGTTGCTGTTCCAGGCGCCCGCTTGGATGCGGGCGATCGGCGCGCCCCGGCCGCACCTTGGCGCCAATGTGAACAGCGACGGCGACACCAGCCTGTTTTATGCCGGCCTGACTTGGACGGCACAGTTTTCCGGTGGCGTTTTCTTCGAGGGTAGCCTTGGCGCCGCACTGCATGACGGCGTGGAAGAAGACCCGCGCGGCCGGCAGCGGGAACTCGGTTGCCGCGTGCTCGCCCGAGTCGCGGTGACGGCCGGCTATTTATTCGACGGGGGGCCGCACAGCCTGTCGCTCATGCTGGAACATGTCGACAATCTGGGCGCCTGCGATCGCAACGAGGGCCTCGACAATTTCGGCATGCGTTACGGGTACAGGTTCTAGCCCAGCTATTCCGGCGGCCCAGCTATTCCGGCGGCATGGCGCGGCGCAAGAGGGCGCAAATCGGCACCATGCGGCCGATCGGCCCGCGCACGAACATGGTCATGGCGGTGCGAGTCTTGTCATGTATATCCGTGGGCAAACTCGGCATCGGACCGAGCTGATCGAGGAGGGCGTCGGCCTCGACGCGGCTTGCGGCGGCGGCCGCCCGGATCGCTTCCGTCAGCCGGCCGTCGGCGGCAAGCGGCGTCAGCAGCGTGTGCGCAAGGGCGAGGAAGCCCGGCCAATGGGCCAGGTGGCGATACATGCTGGCAAGGACGCCGTCGTCGAGTCGGGCGCCGAGCCGGTCGATCTGTTGCACCAGGGCCGCCGTCGCGGGCGCCATCTCGGCCAAGGCCAGCAGCTTCGGCAACGGCCCGAGCGGCGCCTCGATGTTCGGGCTGCGCGGCTCGCTCGGCGGGCCGGGGGCGGCCTTGCCGTCGAGTTTGAGCAGAAGCGTGGTCAAGGCGGCCAGATTGACCGCATTGCTGCGATTGTATGAATCAAGCACGTTCAGGATCGAGACTTCCTCGGCTTCGAAGATGCCCAACACCTCGAGCGCGGCGCGCGAGAGCGACGGCAAATCGGGGAGCGGCAGGCGCCGGCGGAGCGCGTTGCCGGCGGCCATGGCGGCACCCGACTCGTAGATCGGCCTCACCGCCGCCCAGCTACAGGCCAACGCGCCCGGCAGAAGCGCGATGTGCCGCCACACCAGGTTGACGACTTGCACCCCGGTCACATGGCGGATATCGGTGAACAGATCGGCGATGTCGCCGGTTGCCGAATCCTCCGGAATGGCGGTGACGGGATCGCCCGTTTCGATGGCCATGGAGGGTTGGTCACTCCCTGGTGGGCCGCGCGGCCCCTGTCAATCGATAGAGCATCGATTGTCTCGCCTCCCGGATGCTGTGGCAACCGTGGGCGATCGGCGCCATGCTGGCGGCTGCCGGCGGTCCGGCCGACGGGCTTGGGGCGGCGGTCGACGAACGCCTGTTCTGCAACTTCTGCAACGGCCTGATAGACCCTGATGCTGTTCACCGTCTGGCCCGGGTATGCGGCACTGAACCCTTTTGCGGTTGCCTTGGCGGCCCTGCTCGCGGACGCCTTGTTCGGCGATCTCAGGCGGCGTGCCGAATGGCTGCCGCGCCCCCGCCGTTGGCTCCAGCGCCTTGCGGTGGTGTTCAGGGACCGGCTCAATCGACCCAACCGCTCGTCCGCCGACCTCGCCGGCCGGGGCCGTCTCGTCCTCCTAGGTCTGGTGTCGTTCGCGGCGCTGATGGGTGTCGGGCTTGGCTGGCTCGCGGTGATGCTGCCGGGCGGCGCGCTTCTGGAAGTGGTGATGGTCGCGGCGTTCCTGCGCCAGCGCGGCCTCTTTGGCCAACTTCGTGGCGTTGCCCGGGGCATGACCACGCGCGCGTCCTCGAAAGGCGATTCCCATACCCTGGCGCGCCAAGCGGTCGAGGCGGCGGCCGACGGCTATGCGAGCCGCGTCATTCTGCCCGTGCTGCTCTATCTATTGATCGGTATGCCCGGCCTCTGGGCTGGGGCGGCGCTCGGCGCCCTCGTCCAGGCCGGCCAGCCCGGCGAGGCATTCACCAATTTGGCGCGCCTCTTGCACGGCGTGCTGGTGGCCGTTCCGGCCCGCATCGCCGCCTTGCTCCTGGCCGCCGGCGCCCTGTTCACGCCCGGCGGTCGGCCGGGCGCCGCCAGCCGGAGCCTGCTTCGCCACGGCAACAGCGGTGAGACGGCCCCGCGTGCCGCCCTTGCCGGGGCCTTGGACATGGCGCTCGGCGATCCACGCGCCGACGGCGGCACGCCCGCCTGGCTCGGCGACGGGCGCGCCCGTCTGGTCGTCTCGGACTTGCGCCGGACGGCGTTCCTGTTCGCGGTTGCCTGCTTGGTGCATGCCGCATTCGTGGCCCTTGGCGGGGCGATATGGATAGCTGCTCAATAACGCGCCAGCACTTGGCGCAACGGGTCGGCATTCGGGTTCGTCACCGCATGGTCGAGCACGATCGATTTCGGCGCCACGGCGCGGCCATAGAATTGCTGGTTCAAATCCTCGCGGCGCGCGATCACCGAGCCCTCGAACGAGCCGCCGAAGAACAGCCCGGCGGTCAACGAGTAGCTGTAGAAATCGGCGTTCAGGTGGGTCCCGGCGGAGCCTTCCACCCCGACGCCGACGGGGCCGATGGCGATGCTGGCATCCACGCCAAGCTTCACTTGGTCCTCCATCACCGCCTTCAATCCCCGCTCCGACATGATCAGCAGGACGGCTTCCGACGACTGACCGCCGATCTGCAGGCCGAACGAGAAAGAGCCCACAGTATAGAACGCGGGATAACCCCATTTGTTATTGCGATCGCGAGCGATCAAGAGGCCGGTGCCGCCCTCGCCGCCGAAGATGAACGCGCCTTTGAGGAGCATGGGAAAGATCAGCACCGCCTTGGCCCGCTTGAGCAGGGCCGGAAACGGCTCGACCTCCTTGGTACGGACCATTTTCTCGAGCGTGAGCCGGGCCTTCTCGACCAGTTCCTCCGACGTGTTATCGGCCGCCCGCGTCGGGCCGCCCGCCGATAGCAGGCCGGCAATCACGAGGCCGATCGCGAGAATGCGGTTGGGCTGAATCATTGCCTTCTCCTGGAGTTGCCGCGGTACGGGCGGGCCTTCTCCTTGAATGATACATGCGGCACCGCCTCGGCTACCAGACTCGGCTAATACCCAGTCAGGCCGCCGAGATGCAGGGCGACGCCGATGCCCGCCGAGGCCAAAAGCGTCGGGATCATGCCGACCTTGAACCGGAAGACGGCGATGACCGCCGCGAGGGTGAGCAGCAGGGCGGCAACATTCACGGAGGCGAGCACCGGCGCATCGAGGGCCATGAAGAAGGGTCGCGTCTCGGCAAAGAGCGTGTGCAGGGCAAACCATACCGCCAGATTCAGGATCACGCCGACCACGGCGGCGGTGATGGCGGCGAGCGCGCCACTCAGCGCCTTGTTGCCGCGCAACGCCTCGATATAGGGGGCGCCGAGGAAAATCCAGAGAAAGCAGGGCGCGAAGGTGACCCAAGTGGCGAGCAAGCCGCCGAGCGTGCCCGCCAGCATCGGCGGCAGCCCGGATGCGTCGCGAAACGCCGCGAGAAAACCCACAAATTGCACCACCATGATCAGCGGGCCGGGCGTGGTCTCGGCCATGCCGAGGCCGTCCAGCATCTCGCCCGGCTTGAGCCAGCCATAGGTCTCGACCGCCTCCTGCGCCACATAGGCCAGCACCGCATAGGCGCCGCCAAAGGTGACCACGGCCATCTTGCTGAAGAAGACGGCTACTTGGGCATACACATTGCCAGCGCCGAGCAACAGGATCAGGGCCGCGACCGGCAACAACCAAAGGGCGGCGAAGATCGCCGATATCTTCAGCGACCAGGCGAGCGTCGGCCGGGCATGGTCGGGCATGGTCTCGCCGAGCGCGGAATCCGCGTCCTTGACCTCTTTGCCGCCAGCCTTGCCGTGACCGCCGCCGACCATAAACGCCGCGAGGCCGGCACGCGCGCCGGCGAAGCCGATCAGGCCCGCTCCCAGCACGATCAGCGGGAAGCCGATACCGGCGACGAAGATGCCGAGGAAGGCAGCCACCGCGATGGCAACCATGACGCCGTTCTTCAGCGCCCGCCGGCCGACCCTGAGGACGGCCTCCAGCACGATCGCCAGCACCGCGGCCTTGAGGCCGAAAAAGAGCGCCTGGACGATGCCCGCCTTGCCGAGGCCGGCATAGAGCCAACTGAGCGCCATGATGGAAACGATTCCGGGCAACACGAAGAGGGTGCCGGCAACGAGCCCGCCCTTGGTCTTGTGCAGCAGCCAGCCGATATAGGTGGCAAGCTGCTGCGCCTCGGGCCCCGGCAGCAGGGTGCAGTAGTTGAGGGCGTGCAGGAAGCGGGTCTCGCCGATCCAGCGTTTCTCCTCTACCAGGATGCGGTGCATGACCGCGATCTGGCCGGCCGGCCCACCGAAGCTGAGGGCGGCGATGCGGACCCACACACGCACCGCCTCGCCGAAGGCAATGCCATGGGCGGGTGCCGCCGGGAGCGCCGCCGGTTCGATCGTCGCATCCACATTGGCCATGGTCTTCTCTCCCGTCATGCCAACCGGCACCGCGTGCCGCGGCCGGCTTCAAGCGCCAACTCATAGGCCCGGGCGGCGGCGGCTACGTCCTGGATGCCGGTCCCGGTACTGTCGAAGATCGTGATCTCGTCACCGCGCGTCCGGCCGGGCCGGCGGCCGCCGACCAGATCGGCGAGCTCGCCATGGACGTCGCCCTCGCGCATCGCGCCAGCCGCGAGCGCATGATGGAGATCGCCCATGGCGACGCACTGGGCGAGCATATCCGCGACCACGGTCGCTTGGGCCATGAGCGCCGGCGCAATTTCCCTCTTGTCCGGATTGTCGGCGCCGATGGCCGCGATGAATGTACCGGGCCGAACGTCGTCGATGCCGAGGAAGGGTTCGCTTGCCGTGGTGCAGGTGGCTATCACGTCGCTCTGGCGGGTGGCCGGGCGGTGGTCGGTGACCGCCACCACCTTGATCCCGAGCTCGGAGGACATCTCTCGCCCATAGCCGGCCGCCGCATCGCCATCCACGTCCCAGGCGAAGGCGCGACGGAGGCCAAGGCTATGGTGGAGGGCCTTGAGCTGGATGCGGCCTTGCGCGCCGCAACCGCACACGGTCGCGGTTGCGGAGTCTGGGCGCGCGAGATGGCGGGCGGCGATCGCCGTTGCCGCCCCGGTTCGCTGGATCGTGATTTCGATCGAATCCAGGAGGGCGAGCGGCGTGCCATTGGCACCATCCAAGAGCAGTACGGCGCCCTGGATGGTCGGCAGGCCGAACCGGCGCCGGTTGCCTGGAAAATTGGCATTGACCTTCACCGCCACATAGGGCCGGCCGAGCGTCAGGCCGGCGGCCTTGGCGTGGAAGCCGCCATCCTCGGCCTGAATGTGGAGTGGCGGCGGCGATGCGGATCGGCCTTCGGCATGCAGCCGGAAGGCCTGGTCAACGGCCTCTACATAGTCGGCGAACCGCATCACCGCCTGGAGGTCCCGGCGCGACAGGATCAGGATATCGCTCATGACCGTGCCGCCAGGCCGCCGAACGAACGATAGAGATCCTCGAACAAGGCGCCACCACGGTGAAGACGCTCGTCATCGTCCGACGTCTGGGCGTAAATTCCGGCGAGCAGCCGGCCGATCCCGGTTGCCTCCTCGCGGGCGAATTTGCCGTCCTTGAGGTCGAGATCGTGGACGATCTCGGCGATCGACTGTAACGCCGGGTCGGCCAAGCCGACCCTCGCCATCAGCACCTCGAAGGTGCATTGCTCGCCGATATGGGTGATTTCGGCCTCGAACATGTCGAAGCGGACCTCGTCGGCCTGGCGGACATAGTCCTTGGTCGCCACGAACTTGAACCGCGCGGCCGGATCGACGCAGCGGCGCACCAGCCACGCCGACGCGATGCGGTCCACCTCGACGCCCCGCCGCGTCACCCAAACTTTGCCCGTGAGCGCGCCCGCTTTGGTCATGGCAGCCTCCTGTTCGGTGTCGGGAGCAGCCGGCTCGATACGCGCCTTGAGGGCGCCGAGCAGGCCCTCGACCACCACCCGTCCGGTGGCGTCGAAGAAGTCGACGCGCGCCACATCGCGGAAGCGCCGTTCCAGCCTGCGCAGGGCGCTGGCAAGCTCAGCCTTTTCATGATCGCCAAGGGCGCGTAGCTCGCGGGCGATCTCGTCATAGTCGGCGTCCCGGGCGGCGTTGAACAGGGCGCGGATGGCGGCATCGCCGAGGCCCTCGATGAAGCGCGCCTCGCAGAGTGTCGCCTCGGCGCCGCCTTCCACGATCTCGCGCCAGAGCCACTCGAAATCCTCCCGGGTCTGATCGCCGGCCGGCAGCACATAGACCGAGTTTTTGAGCGCGATGGCGCCCAGACCCTGCAAGCGGCGCCAGATCTTGACCCGGAAATAGGCGGGCTTCGGTGGCAGTTGATGGATGAGAAGCAGCCATGGCGCCTCGCGGGGTTCGTCATTCATGGCGTTCTTGTATCACTTATCTGTTGATATAGCAACAACTGTATCATATATCAATCGTCGTTCTTGAAAGGAGACCGACCGATGACACCATCCTTATCCTCGACTCTTTCCGCCGTGGTGACGCCATGAAGTGGGTGACACGGGCGCGCCCGAAAATCGACCGCATCGCCTGCCCCTGGCTGATCACCCGCTTCATCGACCCAGCGCCGGAGTTTCTCTATGTGCCGAGCGAGCGCGTGCTTGCCATGGCTGACGAGACCGGCGCCACACCCTATGACGTGCCCGGGGTCGAGTTCACCCATGTGGGCGAATTATGCAGTTTCGATGCATTCCTCGTCCGCTACAAGCTGAGCGACCCGGCGCTCGCCAGTTTGGCCTTGATCGTGCGCGGGGCGGACACTTCACGCCTCGATCTCACGCCCCAGTCGCCCGGCCTCTTCGCCATGTCGCTTGGCCTCTCGGCCTGCTTTGCCGACGACCATGAGATGCTGAAGCACGGCATGGTCATGTATGACGCGCTCTATGCCTGGTGCCGAAGCCTGCAAGGCGAGACCCATGCCTGGCCGCCGGCCGACTGGCCCCCCGTTCGATCGCCGGCAAAGGAGTAAGACCGATGATCTACGCCATCAAGCCGCTACCCTTCGAACCGGAGGCCGTGACGTTACTCTCCGAGAAGCTCGTCCAGAGCCATCACGCCAACAATTATTCGGGCGCGGTCAAGCGCCTGAACGCGCTGCGCGCCGAGTTCGCCCGGCTCGATTGGACCAAGGCCGCCAATTTCACGCTCAACGGCCTGAAGCGCGAGGAATTGATCGCCGCCAATTCGGCGTTCCTGCATGAGCTGTATTTCGAGAGCATCGGCGCTGGCTCGGCGCTCAAGCCCGGCGGCCTCGCGGTCGCCTTCGCGCGGGACTTCGGCGCCTTCGAGCGCTGGCGGGATGAATTCACCGCCATGGGCAAGGCGCTCGGTGGCGGCTCGGGATGGGTATTGTGCTCGTGGTCGAGCCAGGAGAACCGCCTCGTCAACCAATGGGCCGCCGACCATGCCCACCTTCTGGGCGGGGCCACGCCCATACTGGCACTCGACATGTATGAGCATGCCTATCACATGGATTTCGGCGCCAACGCCGCCCTCTATGTGGACACCTTCATGGCCAATATCGACTGGGAGAAGGCGAACGCCCGCTATGGGGCGGCCATCCACCATGCGACTTCCGATTTGGCCATGCCCAGCGCGGAGGTGCTCGGCGACAGGGACAAGATCATGCTGGTCGACGTCCGCCGCCAGGGCACCTTCGCGGCGGCCAAGGAGATGATCGCCGGCGCCACTTGGCAAGACCCTGAAAAAGTCGAGACCTGGTCGAGCACGCTCCCCCCGGCTAAGCCGGTGGTGGTCTATTGCGTCTATGGCCACGAAGTGGGGCAGTCGACCGCCGCGATCTTGCGCGCCAAGGGTATCGACGCGCGCTTCCTCGCGGGCGGTATTCACGACTGGCTGGCCGCCGGTCGGCCGATCCAGAAGAAGTAGGCGTTACACGGAGGAGTCTCGCGATGGCGATGAAGAATGTCGGTTATATCGACCTGCCAGAACATCGCGGCGCGGGTGGTTTCGACCATGCCGATATTCACGCGCCATCCGACCGTCTCTACGTCGCGCATACCGCCAACGATGCGCTCGACGTGATCGACAGCGCACGGGATCGATACATCGAATCGGTATCCGGGCTGAAGGCGGTAGCCGGTGCGCTTGTGTCCGAAGCGCGCGGATTAGTCTTCACATCCAATCGTGGCGAGAACACGGTCTCGGTGTTTCAGCCACATGCCGAGCGGGACGCTTTCAAGATCGCCGTCGGCATGCAGCCCAATGGACTCGCGTTCGACTCCGCGCGTGGCATTCTGATCGCCGCGAACGTGGGCGATCCCGCGATTCCGGGTTCGCATACGGTATCGGTCGTGGATATCGCGCGTCGCAAGCGGATCGCCGAGATCGAAGTCCCCGGCCGCACGCGCTGGGCGATTTACGACGGGGCGCTCGAGGTGTTCTTCGTCAATATCGCATCTCCGGCACGGATCGTCGTTATTGACGCCCGTGACCCGACCAAGGTCTCGAAGGCCTACGAGGTTCCGGCGGCAGGCCCGCACGGACTGGATATCGATCTCGCCACGGGGCGGTTACTGTGCGCCTGCGATGCCGGTGTGTTGCTCGCTATTGACGCCGTTTCGGGTCGTGTGCGCGGCGAAGTTTCCCTGAGCGGCGTGCCGGACGTCATTTTCCACAATCCGCGATCCGGGCGCCTTTATGTCGCCATCGGCGATCCCGGGGTCATGGACGTGGTCGATATTGGCGCCATGCGCCGGGAGGAAGTGGTGCCGACGGAAGCCGGCGCGCACACGCTGGCGCTCGACCGGAAGAGAAACAAAGTCTACGCGTTCCTGCCGCAATCCCATCGTGCCGCGGTGTTCCAGGACACTGTTTGACGGCAGCCCGGATAACTCAGGACGCCTTGCGGGCGCTGATCCGCCCGCCGACCACCTTGAGGGCGGCGAGTTCGGCGATGTCGGCCTCGCCATAGCCGTGCTCGCGGAGAATGGCCTCGCTGTCCTGGCCGAGCGAAGGCGCCGTCGCGCGCGCCGTGCCGGAGACGAGCGGCAGGGTGCCGGGGATATTGGGCACCGGCACGGGATCGGGGGCACCGGGTTGGTCGAGCCAGGCGATGAGGCCGGTCTCGCTCACTTGGCGGTGATCGAGGAAATCCCGATAGTCGTTGACCTTCTCGTGCAGGATGCGGGCGCGGGTCAAGCGCTCGCACCACTCCGCCGTCGCTCGCGTGGCGAAGGTCGCCGTGACCGTGTCGTTGACCAGCGCCGCGTGTTGGAGGCGCCCGGCATTGGTGGCAAAACGCGGATCGTCCTTGAGTGCACCGAGCTCCATGGCGTCACAGAATGGCTGGAACTCCCGGTCATGGAGGATGATCGCCATGATCCAACCGTCGGCCGTCCGGAAGGTGCCGGCGGGCGCGCGACCCGGAGGCAGGGTCCAGTTCTCCAGATAGGAACCCAGCATGCGCACCACCTGTAGATTGGCGCCGGTCTCCAAGAGGCTCGCCTGGATGTGGCGACCGGTGCCGCCGGCGTCGCGCCGCGCGTAGAGGGCGGTCGCCAAGGCTTGGTAGGCATAGAGGCCGGTGCCCATGTCGATGGGGATCACGTTGCTGCGATGGGGAATGCCGTCGAAGCCCTTGTTCTCCGCGAGCATGCCGGTGAAGGCTTGCAATACCGGATCGAGGGCCGGCCGTTCGGCGAGCGGCCCGGTCTGGCCGAAGCCCGAGACCGAGAGGTAGAGGATGGCGGAATTGGCCGCCGCGACCGCTGGGTAGGCGAAGCCGAGCCGTTCCATGACGCCCGGCCGGAAGCCTTCGATGAACACATCGGCGCCGTCGATCAGCCGCCACAGAACCTGCCGGCCGGCCTCATGCTTGAGGTCGAGGACGATGCTGCGCTTGCCCAAATTGCCGGCGATGGAGAAGGCCGTGTGGTCGCCAAGGCGCTTGGAGAGCGTGCGCGCCCAGTCGCCTTCGGGCGGCTCCACCTTGATCACGTCGGCGCCGTATTGCGCCAGCAGCATGGCGCAATAGGGGCCGGCGATCCCCTGGCTGAGATCGACCACCTTGAGGCCGGCGAACGGCCGGGCGTAGCTCATCGGCGTCTCCTCTCGGGCCGTCCGTCTCCAGCGCCTCGGCCCGGCTTCAGACCGGCTCCCAGTTGAACACGTCGCCCGAGCGGTCGAGGGGCGTGAAGCTCGCCTTCATCGCCGGGGCGGCATGCTCGGCGATGGTTTGCGGGCTCCAGCCTTCGCTGCGATGGACGGACCGGATCGGCCGGTTCTGGTTGAAGAGATAGATCTCGTTCATGCGCACACCGAAGATCTGGCCGCTCACTCCCTTGGCGAGGTCGGACAAGAGGAACACCACCATCGGCGCGATGTGGGCGGGTGTCATGTTGTTTTTGATGCGCTCGATGCGCGCCGCCTGCTCCGGAGAATTTATCGGTATGGTGCCGATCATGCGACTCCAGGCAAAGGGCGACATGCAATTGGAGCGCACGTTAAAGCGCTGCATGTCGAGGGCGATCGAGCGCGACAGGCCGACGATGCCGAGCTTCGCCGCCGAGTAATTCGCCTGGCCGAAATTGCCGACGAGGCCCGAGGTCGAGGTGAAATGCACCATCGCCCCGCTTTCCTGCTGGCGGAAATGGTCGGCGGCGTTGCGTGCCACGTTGAACGAGCCGTTCAGGTGCACATCGACGACCTGGTTCCAGTCCTCCGGGGTCATCTTGTGGAAGATGACGTCGCGCAGGATGCCGGCCACGTTCACCACGCCGTCGATGCGCCCGAAAATGTCGACCGCTTGCTGGATCATGGCCTTGGCGGCCTTGAAGTCGGTGACGCTATCGCCATTGACAATGGCTTCGCCGCCGGCCTGCTTGATGATCGCCACTGTTTCCTGGGCCGGCGTGGCGTCCTTGCCTTCGCCGGTCACCGAGCCGCCGAGATCGTTGACGACCACCTTGGCGCCTTCGCTCGCGGCGAGGATCGAGATTTCACGGCCGATGCCGCGGCCGCCGCCGGTCACGAGAACGACTTTGCCTTCGAGTGCTCTATCCGCCATGCGCCGGTTCCCTTCTTTCTTGCCAGGCGAACTCTAATGCACTGGTCCACCGAATTGAAGCACTGCGATCAGATCACCCCGGCCTGGCGGAGCCGGGCGATGCGGCTCGCGTCATAGCCGAGCGCCTGGAGGACCGCGTCCGTATCGCCGCCCAATTCCGGCGCGGGACGGCGAGGGGGTGCCTCGCCCGCCGAGCGGATAGCGGGCGCCACCATGCGGAGGCGCCCGGCCGGATGGTCGATCTCCATCACCCGGTCCGTGCCCTTGACGAAAGCGCTGTCGAGGGCGCTCGCGATGTCGTTGACGGGCGCCGCCGGCACCCGCCCCGCGAAAATGTCGAGCCACTCGGCCGTCGTCTTTTCCATCAGCGCTTCATCGAGGAGGCGGGTCAGCAGCGCGCGATGCTCTAGGCGCTTGGCGAAGCTCTCGAAGCGCGGGTCGGTGGCCCATTCCGGCCGGCCGAGGCAGGCGGTCAATTCCGGCCAGAACTTGTCCTTGTTGCACATGATGAAGATCCAACCGCCCGCCGTGCGGTAGAGCTGGCTCGGCGTGATGTTGGGATGGCTGGAGCGCGGCTCGCGGCCCTGGTTGATGCCGGCCGAGAGATACCAGGTGGCGACATAGCTGAGATTGGCCAAGGCGGTATCGAAAAGGCTGACATCCAGGTCGCGCCCCTCGCCGGTGGCGCGCGCCGCCAGGATACCGCTCACCATGGCGAGTGCCGCTTGCACGCCGGTCGAAAAATCGACGAGAGAAAGTCCCATGCGGGTCGGCGGCCCCTCGGGCTCGCCGGTGAGGGCGAGATAGCCCGCCTCCGCCTGCATCAGATAGTCGAAGCCAGGCCAACCGGCGCGCTTGCCCTCACGGCCATAGGCCGAGAGATGCACGGCGACGATCCGGGGATTGGCGGCCTTGAGGTCCGCGTAGGTGAGACCGAGCTTCGCCGGCTGGTCGCCGCGCAGATTGTTGAGCACGCCATCGGCGCCCCGCGCCAGATCGTGCAGGACGGTCTGGCCCTCGGCATGCTTGAGATCGAGGGTGATCGAGCGCTTGTTGCGGTTGAACGACTGGTAGAAGAGGCTATCGCCCTGGGGCAGGAAGTCTTGGCCATGGCGCACATGCCGGCCGAGTTCGCCGCCTTCGCGCTTGTTCTCGATCTTGATGATTTCGGCACCCATGTCGGCAAGCTGCAAGGTGCCGAACGGCCCGGCGCCATATTGTTCGACCGCGATGATGCAAACACCTTGAAGGGGAAGCATGGGGACTCGTTGACGGTTAGGGCAATGACCGCTTGCGTGTGGGAGATTAGCGGATCGGACCAGGACGTACAAAGGCCGGCGTATCCTTATATCGGACCACCAATCCTCGGCTGGGACAGACTCCGCGCGCCGGCCGCGCCGACGGTACCGCCCGCATCGCTCAGGTCGCGGGTTTTCGGAGCACGACAAACAGCCAGCCGCGCACGAACTTGAAGGCGGGCACGGCGATGATCAACTTCTCGTACAGCGAAGCCAGGAAGAATAGTGGCGCGCTGAAGGTGAAATAGGACGGATACTGGCCAAGAAAGTCGACGCGCTCGATGTCGAAGCCGGTCTGGTGCGCGAGACGCCGGACCGCGTGCCGGGTGTTGGCGCGGTAGGCGGTGGGGAAGACGTCGGCTTCATCGCGCCCTTCAGTGAAGCGCACGATCCGGCCGTGATAGCGGTTCGGCACGAGGCGGGCGATGATCGAGGCATAATCCCACTTGTTGGCTGTCAGAAAGATCATGTGCCCGCCGGGCTTGAGCACGCGGAATGCCTCCGCGATCACCGCTTCCGGTTGGGTAACATGTTCCATCACGCTCCGCGAATAGATCACGTCGACGGAGGCATCGGCGAGCGGTAGGTGGCCAATGTCGGCACGCTTGAGATCGAGTTCCGGGTCGGTGTTCCGGAAATCGACGACGTCAAGCCCGATCAGGCGGAGGCCCCGGCCCTTGAGCTTGGCCAGCACGGGTGCTTCGTAGCCGCAACCCGAATCGACGAAGGTCCGACCCGGCGACGCGAGGCCGTCCAGAGTCTCTTCCAGAACCCGATAGGGATGCTTGGATTTCTGCCAGAACCATTTGTAGATTCTCTGAACGCTCGGCTTCATTTCCGGGATCTTTCCCAGCCGGTGTGGCTCGTCACTATTAACCTGGATTTCATAACGAAGGGTAAGCGCTCGGGCGGCGCCTCCCGGAGGGCTTCTATGCCGGATTCCGCTCGATGAGCTGGCGGGCGATGATGAGCCGTTGCAGCTCGTTGGTGCCTTCGCCGATGGCCAAGAGCGGTGCGTCGCGGTAATAGCGCTCGATATCGAATTCCGTCGAATAGCCATAGGCGCCATGGATGCGCATGGCCTCAAGGGAGTTTTCGACCGCGGCCTCGGAGGCGAACAGCTTGGCCATGCCGGCTTCCATGTCGCAGCGTTCGCCCTTGTCGTAAGCCTGGGCAGCCGAGCGCACCAGGAGGCGCGCCGCCTCCACCCGGGTTGCCATGTCGGCGAGCTTGATCTGGATCGACTGGTGCTGGCCGATGGGCTTGCCGAAGGTCTCGCGGATCTGGGCGTATTTGACCGAGGCGTCGAGTGCGGCCTTGGCGACGCCGACACCACGCGCCGCCACATTGATGCGGCCGAGTTCGAGCCCGCCGAGCGCGTGGCGGAGGCCCGAGCCCTCGGCGCCGCCGATCAGCCGGTCGGCCGGTATGCGATAGTCGTCGAAGATCAACTCGGCGCTGTCGATGCCCTTGTAGCCGAGCTTCTCCAGCTTGCGGCCAACGGTGAAGCCCGGTCCCTTCAGGGCGAGGAAGAGGCTCATGCCGCGATGGCGGGGCTTGGCGCCAGGGTCGGTCTTCACCAGAAGGGCAAAGCAGGAGCCAAAAATGCCGTTGGAGATCCAGGTCTTGGTGCCATTGATCACATAGTGATCGCCGTCGCGCTTGGCGGTCATGCGGATCGCCTGCAAATCGGTGCCGCAATTGGGCTCGGTCAAGGCCAGCCCGCCCCGGATTTCGCCCATGGCGAACTTCGGCAGATAAGTCCGCTTCTGCTCGTCCGTGCCGAAGCGGAGCACGGCGGCCGACATGATGAGATGGGAATTGAAGATGCCGGAGAGGGACATCCACACCGCCGAGACCGTCTCGACGATCTTGGCGTATGTCGTGGCGCCGAGGCCGAGACCGCCATATTCGGCCGGGATGATGGCCCCAAAGAGGCCGAGCTCCTTCATGCGCGCGACGATCTCATGGGGATATTCGTCGGCATGCTCGAGCGCATGGACATAGGGTTTCACGTCGCGCGCGAGGAAGTTCTCGATCGTATCGAGGATGAGGCGGTCGGTCTCTTCGCGGGCGTCGTCGACGGTGTCCATTGTCATGTCCCCTTGGGGCGACCTCGCGTGAGGGCCGCGATGCTTTCCCGCTCGGGCTCGCCGAACATCATGGCGGCCAGCGCCGAGGCATCGATGACTTTAACGCTCGTCACGGTCCTTCCGCATCATCTCCGCCGATTCCGATGGTGTCGCTATGCCGAGGCGCCGAGCCTCGGCTAGCAGCTCGTCCACGGTCATCGGTTTCGGCTCGGTCGGCAGCCCCCGCCGGCGGACTTCGGCCTGGAATTCTTCGATCGTCATCGGTCTGGGCTCGCGCACGGCCTCCTCGATGATCGCCAGCAACTCCCCTTGCAGGGAGCGGTGATTGCGTCCCGCCCGTTGCTTCAACCGCCAGACCACGTCATCCGGCGCGTTTTTGATCGAGAGATTGACAGGCACGGGTGGCTCCAAAATGGCGCCAATTTGGAGCAATATAGGAGCCGCCCCGGCGACCGTCAACCCGTGAAGGCCGGCTCTTATCCCGCCAGGAGGGCGGCCCATTGCCGCGTATCGTCGAACTTGTCGAGGCCGAGCACGGCGTCATGCACGCGCTCGGCGCGCTCGGGGCTCGCGACCAGATGGGCATTGTCCCTGAACTTGGCGACGATGTCCTGGGACGAGAGCGGCCGGTCGCCGGCACCCCGGTTCTTGGCCTCGCGATAGCGCAGTTCGCGCCCGTCGATGGTCTTGACGATCACCTCGCCCGAGAAATAGTCGGGGAATGTGGCGTCGGGGTCGATCTGGTAGCCGACCTTCTGGGCGAGGGCACGGATCTTGGGATCGTTGAGGGCGTCGTTCTCGAGTTCGGCAAGGCCGAACTTGCCGCGCACGCAGCTCGCCGCCACCGTGTAGGGGATGCTGAATTGCGCCTCGTAGGCGTTCTGGGGCGCGCGCTTGGCCTCGATCGGCTCGCACACCACCGGCAGGGATTCTTTCGGCATCAGCACGGTCACCTGGGCCACCTGCTCGGCCTTGAGGCCATGTTCGCGCACCAGCGCCAAGGTGGCGTCGGCGGTGGCATGGTTGAAATGGCAGGCCGGGAACGGCTTGACCGCGACCCGGCCCACTTCCCAGCGCTGATGCAGCTCGGCGACCGCGCGCGAGAGATCGAGGCCCTCGGCGAGCGGCCCCAAATGAATGTTGTAGAAGCCGAAGCGGCCTTCATAGGGCCGGCGCGGACCCTGGAAGCCCTGCTTCGCCAAGGCCGCCGCGTTGATGCCGGAAACCGCCGCCCAGCCCGGATGCATGCGCTTGGTCCAGGCGCCGTCATTCAGGAATTCCATGCTGCCCGAGGCCATGGAGAGGGCAATGCCCTGGGCCATGGCGAGCTGCTCGTCCGAGAGGCCGAACAATTTGCCGGCCACTATGGCGCAGGCGAAGGTGCCCACCACGCCGGTCGGGTGCCAGCCGATCTTGTGCCACTCGCCCTGTTGGGTGACCGAGCCGATGCGCCCCGCCACTTCAATGCCAGCCACGAAAGCGGCCAAGAGGTCGCGGCCCGAAAGACCGCGCTCGCTGGCCACGGCAAGCGCCGCCGGCAGCATGCTGCAAGTCACATGGGTCGCCGCCTGGATATGGGTGTCGTCATAGTCGAGGCCGTGAATGAGCACGCCGTTCACCAACGCCGCGTCGCGCATGGCAAGCCGGCTCGACATGCCGATCACCACGCTGTTGCCGCCGCCCATGCCCGACATGGCCGAGAGCGTGCGGTGGGCAAAGTCGTATTTGGTCGACGCCATGGCGATGCCGATCGAATCCAGCATCAGATGCTTGGCGCGCTCGCGCACCGCGACGGGAATGCGATCATAGGTCAGCTCGTTGGCGAAGGTCGCCAGCGTCGCGGCAATCGGCGCGTTGGGGACCGGAGCGGCTGCCTGTGGGGGCGTGCTGATAGCGGTGGTCATAGGTTCCTCCGGCTGGGTGGGCGGGTCATTGGGGTGGCGTCTTGGCAATCATATGTCCTGCCGGAGAGGGTGGGAGTCAACGAGTTTAAGGCCGCCGGCCGACAGCGAGCACGGCCGGCGTCTTCAGCTCGACGATGCCGCCCTTGGCAAGGGCGCGGGCGCGCGCCAGCACGGCTGCCCGGATCTTGACCTGGGCGTCCGGCGTCTGCGCGGCGACCAGCATCTGGGTGCGCACCGTCGCCTTGGTCAGGGTGTCGAGGAAGGCCTCGGGCGCGAAACGGCGGATCAGCGGCAGCTCGCTGGTCTCAATGTCCGTGAAGCCGATGCGGGCGAGGGTTTGCCTGGCTTCCTCGGGATCGGCGAAGCGGAACATATCGGGTGAGGGCGGCAGCGCCACGTCGAGCGAGCCATGCTCGGCGACAGCCGCGCGAAAGATGGCGAAATGCTCCGCCTTATCCGGCGTGCACCAGGCGGTGAAGGCAAAGCGCCCGCCCGGGCGCAGCACCCGATGGGCCTCGGCGATGGCCCGGTCGGGGTGGGCGAAATGCAGGATGCCGAAGGCGCACATGACGGCATCGAAGCTCTGGTCGGGGAAGGGCACCGCCTCCGCGTCACCCTCTTGGAAGCGGGCCTCCGGATATGTGGCTTGCGCCTCGGCCACCATGGCGGCCGCGAAATCGAGGCCGATGGCCTCGGCGCCGCGCTCGGCCGCCTGGCCCGCGCCATAGCCGGGGCCGGTCGCGACATCGAGCAGCCGCATGCCCGGCGCCAGGCGAACGGCGTCGAGGAGGTAGCGGGCCGCGTGCCGGGTCGTGTGCTGGGTTACCTCGTGATAGGAGCCGGCGAGCCGGCTCCAGCCGGCATGCTCGGTCGCTTTGAAGAGGCTGTAGTCCGGTGCCGGGATGGTGGTCATGGTTTGGGGCGCTCTCCCATTGGCCAATATGCTAGCCGCTTGCTACGATGCCCGAAGCAACAGGCGGGGGCCATGCTTTACATGGTGGAGTGCGGGTTCGCCGATGCGGCCCGCGAGCGCGAATGGTCCGACTGGTATGGCGGCCCGAAGCTGGCAGCGCTCCTCGCTTTGCCCGGCTGGCGCTCCTCGCAGCGCTTCAAGGCGGTGGCGCCGATTGCGGCACCCTGGCTCGCGATCCACTCCGTGCCGGGCCCGGCCTTCTTCACCGGGGCCGCCTATCGTAACGCCGGCGGCGGCAATTTCGCCGACTGGGGTCCCTTGATCACCAACTGGTCGCGCAATCTCTTTGACGGCCTGGACCTGGCGCCGGCGGTGCCCGAGGACGCCTGGCTTGCCGTCGCCGACATGCCGCCCGGCGAATATGGCCTGCGCGGTATCCCATTCACCTGGCTCGGCAGCGCCGGCCTCGACAACAAGGTGCCCGACCGGGGTATCGCCATCCTGGATGGCGCGGCGGCAGCCCGCGCTCCGGCGGCGGTCCGGCTCTACCGTCCGATCTCGCCCCGGCTGGAGGGCCGGGCCTGAAGCCTGGAGGACAAGCCCGTCATGCAATTCGGCTCCTGTTCACCTCGCACCCCAATGCCGCGCTGGAGCCCTACCCGCACCAGGGCATGCATGCGCGCGTCACCCGCGAGATTCTGGAGGCGGACCGGCTCGGTTTCGACACCGCCTGGATCGCCGAGCATCATTTCAGCAGTCAGTACGGCATCATGCCGGACCCCTACGCCTATATGGGCTATCTGGCGGCCAAGACCGAGCGCATTCGGCTGGGCACGACGGTGATGACCGTGCCGTTCTACGATCCGATACGCATCGTCGAGAACACCGCCTTTATCGATATCTTGTCTGGGGGGCGGATCACCCTCGGTCTCGGGTCCGGTTACCGCCCCTATGAGTTCCAAGGGCTCGGCATCGACTTCGAGGCCAGGCGCGACATCCAGGAAGAAGGGATCGGCATCATTCTGGAGGGCTTCCACAAGCGCCGCATCCACCATGCCGGCCGGTATTTCAACCGCCGGATCGACGGCGAGTATGAGCTGTTGCCGGTGAGCGTCCAGCAACCCCATCCGCCGCTCTACATGGCTGCCGGCACCGAACGCTCCATGACCTTCGCGGCCCGACACGGCTTCGGCCTGATGCTGTCGACGCTGCCGGGCTTCGAAGTCTTGGCGGGCCAGCTTGCGACATATCGCCGCCACCTGGCGACGTGCCCGGCGCCCTTCGACAAGAATCCGGCTTTCGGCCATGTCGACATCGCGCGCTCGGTCTATGTGGCCGAGAGTGACGCCAAGGCCAAGGCGGATACGGAGGCCGGCATCCTCCGCCATCTGGCGCAGTTTATGGGTCCTGGGACAGCGGGCTATTTGGGTTCGGTCTCGGAAAAGGGCGACGGCAGGGCGCTCGACTATGACACCCTGGCGGCGACGACCTTGATCCATGGCTCGCCCGATACGGTGATCCGGCGCCTGAAGCAATTACGGGCCGCGACCGGCATGACCTCGCTGTTGCTGCACTATCCGCCTGATTACGGGCTGGAGAAGGTGCTCGCCATGCTGCGCCTGTTTGCCGCGACCGTGATGCCGGAATTCCAGGGCGATCCACCCAGCCGCGTGGCGGCGGAATAGAGCCCCGGGGTTAGAACCAGCTCATCTCCGTCTTGAAGCGCTTGTTGCCGCCAGCCTTGTTCGCGCCAGGACCGATCTGGGTGAGCAGGACCCACTCGTCGACCTGCATGAAACGCGGTGCCAGAAAGCGGTAGGTCTTGCGCAGCAGGTTGGCGTTTGCCTCGGAGCGTTCCATTCGCACGGGAAGCCAGAGGGTGAACATCTCGTCCCAGACAACGAGGCGACGATGGAGATTGTCGCGCACGCCGCGGATATAGGCGATCTGAGGCTGGAGATTGCGCAGCACGCCAATGATTTCGCTGGTATTGGCGTCGATGTCGTTAAAGATGTCCTGGAAGGTCTTGGTGGCAACCTCGATCAACCGGGCGACGGGATCGGCGATCTCGAGGACGCTTCGTTCCTGACCGAACATGCGTCGCAGCGCCTGGATCTTCTGCTGCATCAATTGCACGCTTTTGAACTTCTCGCGCAGCGCCTCGATAAATGCAAATTCCTCGGCGAGCTCGTGAATAAAGCCGGTCACTTCCTCGCGCCGCTCGCGCCCGAGTCCCAGGCTGACGGCGGCCTGCCCGAAGGCTTCGTTTACCTTGCGCTTGGTCTCGGGATCGCTGACCAGCTTTTTGATGGCGTTCGGATCGGTCTCGACGGTCTCATTGCCCGAGACCCAGCCCACGAGTTGCAGGGTGATGCGCTGGAAGGCGATCTCCCGATGGTGCGGCTGCACCTCCCAGGACGCTTCGCCGGTGGTCACCTCTGGTGGCAGCGAGTCGCCCAGGCGCAGCAGACGCACGAAGGTCAAGCTCTCCTGGACCAGATCGAGCATGCGGCCATCGGCGGATTCGGCGGCGATGGCGAACTCGCGCCGAATGCCCGGGAGGGGCAGGGTTGCCTGTTGCTCGCCGTGCATGAAGGCGAAGACCGGTTCGCGGCCGGTCTCGGACATGCGAAAATGCCCGCCCTCCATCTTGCGGAACAGGGGGTGCTCGAAATTAACGATGCTAGGCACAACCTCAGAATCGGGTGGCAAGATTTCAACCATCGGTTGGGCCTTCTCAAAACGTCGTTTGATCGACGAGATTGGCGCCGAAAGATTGCCAATCGGTTATCGGGGTGCCAGGGTGGCGGCGAAGTTCGTGGGGAGGACAGCGTGGCCTTGATCGAAAAGGACGTCGTTATCACGACCAAATATGGCCGCATGCCGGCTTTTGCGGCCTGCCCGGACGGGCTCGGCGCCTTTCCCGCGATCATTTTCTATATGGACGCGCCCGGCTTTCGCGAAGAGCTCTGCAACATGGCGCGGCGCATCGCCAAACAGGGCTATTTCTGCTTGCTGCCCGACATGTATTACCGCATGGGCCTGCTGCGCTTCGATTTGCCCAGGCGCAACGATGCCATGTCGGCGGTCATCCGCGCCGCCATGAACCATTTGAGCAATGCCGACGTGGCGGAAGACACCGGCGGCCTCATCGCCTGGCTCGACGCCCAGGACGAAGTCAAGGCCGGGCCGATCGGCTGCGTCGGCCACTGCATGAGCGGCCGCTATATCACCACGGTCGCCGCGCGCTATCCGGCGCGCATCAAGGCGGCCGCGTCGCTCTATGGGGTCGGCATCGTGACCGACCAGCCCGACTCGCCCCACCTCATCGTCGACCAGATCAAGGGCGAACTCTATTACGGTTTCGCCGAGACCGACGCGACGGTGCCGGAGCATGTCATTCCGGCGCTGAGGAAGGCGCTCGACCGTGCCGGGACCAAGTACAAGCTCGAGATTTACCCGGGCTCCCAGCATGGCTTCATGTTCGCCGAGCGGGCCGCGTTTCAGCCCGAGGGCACCGCTCTGGCCTGGCAGCGGCTGTTCGATCTCTGGGACCGGAACCTCAAATAGGACGCCGGCGCCTCAGCGGGTCTTGGGGATCTCGAACCCGGCCGCCCGCTCGACGAATTTGACGATGTTCGTCAGGTCGTCCTTGCCGGCGCCCTGGAAGACCGCGTGTTTGTAGACCAGGCGCGCGGCCTGGCAGACCCACATCGGCACCCCCAGCGCCTCGCCATGTTGGATCGCGAGGTCGATATCCTTCATCAGGATGTCGGTGGTGGCGCCGAAGTCGAAGCTGCGTGTCAGCACGGCCACCGGGAACTTGGATTCGGTGGCACTGTTCCGGCCGCTGCCCGCATTGATGGCAGCGACCATCACTTCGGGATCAAGGCCGCTCTTGGCACCCATGACGAACGCCTCGGCCGTTGCCGCGAGCGCCACGGCCGACAGGATGTTGTTGGTAAGCTTGAGCACCTGCGCCGCGCCGGGCTTGTCGCCGGCGACCGTCAGCGTCGGACCCCAGAGCGAGATCATCGGTCGGATTCTCTCTATCGCCTCGGGCTTGCCCGACACCATCACCGAGAGCGTGCCGGCGCGGGCACCGGGCGGCCCGCCGGAAATCGGGCAGTCGACGACGGTGATGCCCCTGGCGGCCATGGCGGCGGTAATCTCGTCGACGAAGGGCACGCCGATGGTGCAGGTGTTGACCAGAATCTTCATGGCGCTGCCGTTGATGAGGCCCTCGGCGCCAAAGGCCACCTCGCGAAAGGCGGCGAGCGTCGGCAACGAAACGAACACAATCTCGGCAGTGTCGGCCAGGTTTTTGGGCGATGTGGCGCGGCGCGCCTGGCGCTCGAGCAAGGGCCGCATGGCCGTCTCGCTGATGTCATAGAGCGTGAGCTGGTGGCCGCCGTCGATCAGCTTGCCGGCCATTGGTAAACCCATATTTCCGGTGCCGAGATATCCCGCGTCCATCCCGTGTTCCTCCCTGGCATCTCGCCGCGCCGCCGAAGCGACCGGCGCGGCTAATTCCTGGCGTCGCGCCCGGACATTAACGCCATGTAACGTTCGTCGCCAGCATATAGCCGACGCCGCGCACCGACTTGATGAGCGTCGACGGTGCGTTGCCGCCGCCGAGCTTGCGCCTGAGACGGCCGACCAGCACATCCATGGATCGGTCGAACAGGTTGGCTTGGCGGCCATACACCAGGTCGAGCAACCGGTCGCGGCTCAAACTCCGCTGGGGATGTCGCGTCAGCACCTCAAGGAGGGAGAATTCCGCCGTTGTCAGGGTGACTTCCATGCCTTCGGACCGGCCCAGGCGGCGCTCGTTGACATCCAGGGTCCAGCCGGCGAAGGCGGCGGTCGTCCGGGTCCCGACGTGCTCGCCGTCCAGGGTCTTCCGCCGCCGGCGCAGCACGCTGCGCGCGCGGGCCAGCAGTTCGCGCAGGCGCACCGGCTTGGTCAGATAGTCGTCGGCGCCGAGCTCGAGGCCGACCACGCGGTCCACTTCGTCGTCCCGGCCCGTGAGGACGATGACCGCCGCGTCGGAGTGGTTCGCGAGATAGCGCAGCAGGTCCAGCCCATCCTCGTCGGGTAGGCCCAGATCCAGGATGACGAGATCGGGCTTGGCGCCGCGTTCAAGCGCTTGGCGCAAGGCGATGCCGGCATGCAACGCGGCGACGACGAAGCCGGTATCGCCAAGATAGCCAGCGACCGCGGCGGTCAAGTCGGGATCGTCGTTGACCACCAGGATTTGCCCGAAAGGCGGCCTGGACGGGTCATCCATCCGGTTCTGAGTCATCATCGATTCCGAATGCACCGATTTCGACACAAATCGTTACAAATCAAGGTAATTTCGACAAACTCGTGAAACATTCCTAGGCCAGTATGGCCGCTCGCTCCGGGTCGCGATGCCGGCACCAAACTGTGAGGGTTCAATGCGTACGTCACCGAGCTTCCCCGATCCCGACTTGATGCCCGCCTTGCCGGACAGCCTTCGCCAAGGGCCGAGTAAATTGGGGCCGGAAGCCCGTTCCGGCTTGCTCCAAATCGCCACCGACGTCCGGCGCCTGGCCCACGACAATCCCCAAGATGGTAAGTTCCTCAAGTCCCTAGCCGCGTTGATGGAGGCCGTGGCGCGCTAGCCTCGGCCGCCCGATGGCACGGGGTTGGCCGCGCGGCAGAAGCAGGGTCACACGGGTGCTGCCATGCCGACCGCGCGCCTGCGATACCCGGCCGCCCGCCGGGCGAACGAAAAGGATAGCGTTGGTGAGATCGCTGGGGAGGCCGAGGCCGGGACCCGCCCGCCCTCTGGCCAGTTCCAAAGCCACATAGTCTCCGGGCAACGGGCCCTTGGTCCCCCTTGCGCCGCGGATCGTCCGGTTGGCCGTTCTGATACGGATCGTGCCGCCATCGGCCAGCGTGTCCCGCGCCTTCAGTAACAGATCGAGGATGATGGCCTCGATCCGGAAGCGGTCGCCTTGGGCGCGCCAGAGCGGCGTCGCGCCGGCGAACTCCAACCTGATCGACGATGGCAGGATCGGCCGCAATACCCGGACCGCGTGCCGCGCCAATCCGTTAAGATGGACCGGCTCGCGCCGTTCCGACGGCCAATTCGCGAGCGCCGACAAATGTCTGGTCAGGGCGGCGGCCGCCTCGGCCGCCTCGGCCGCCCTGAGCGCGCGACCAATGGTTGCTCCAAGCGCGGGGTCGGCGGCCCCGGCGCGCTTTCGGGCCATGCCCAGGTTGGCCTCGACGACCATCAGCAAATGATTGAATTCGTGAGTCAAGGCGGCGCCGATCCGAACCACCAAATGGGTCAAGTCCACCGGCGGATGGGCGGGTTGCGGCGGCGTTACCGGATTCTGCTGCATTATACAGATATTATTACCTCAGTTACGTGGGATATGCAACTTTGGCATACCATTTGAAAAATATTACACTCAGTTGCGTTTGACCACAAGCAGGCGCTAACTGACACCAAATGCCGGTGCGGGAGGACGGGGGCACCCATGGCCAGCACGATGCAAAGCGACATCGACATTGCCCGCGCGGCCACCCTCAAACCGATTTCGGCGATCGGCGAGCGACTGGGTCTCGCGGCCGATTCCCTGATCCCCTATGGCCGCAACAAAGCGAAGCTCGAGCCGGCGGCGCTCGCGGGCCTAGGCGGTCGGCCGGATGGCAAGCTGATCCTGGTGACCGCCATGACGCCGACGCCGGCGGGCGAGGGCAAGACGACGACCACCGTTGGCCTCGGCGACGCCTTGAACCGGATCGGCAAGCGGGCCGCCATTTGCCTGCGCGAACCCAGTCTCGGCCCCTGCTTCGGGCAGAAGGGCGGCGCCGCCGGCGGCGGCTACGCCCAGGTCGTGCCCATGGAAGACATCAACCTGCATTTCACCGGCGATTTTCATGCCATCGGGGCAGCCCACAACCTGCTCGCCGCCATGCTCGACAACCATGTTTATTGGGGGAACGCGTTGGCGCTCGACACCAGGCGCATCACCTGGCGGCGGGTGGTCGACATGAACGACCGCGCCCTCCGCGACATCGTCGCCTCGCTCGGTGGTGTCGCCAACGGCTTTCCGCGCCAAACGGGGTTCGACATTACGGTCGCCTCGGAAGTCATGGCGATCCTGTGCCTCGCGACCGGTCTCGACGACCTCGAACGCCGGCTCGCCGCCATCGTGGTGGGCGAGACACGCGAGCGTCAGGCCGTCACGGCGGGCGACCTGAAGGCCGCCGGCAGCATGGCGGTCCTCCTCAAGGACGCCTTGTTGCCCAATCTGGTCCAGACCCTGGAAAACAATCCGGCCTTTGTGCATGGCGGCCCCTTCGCCAACATTGCCCATGGCTGCAATTCGGTGATGGCGACCCGGACGGCCCTCAAATTGGCCGACTATGTCGTCACCGAGGCCGGTTTCGGGGCCGATCTCGGCGCCGAAAAGTTCTTCGACATCAAATGCCGCAAGGCGGGCTTAAGCCCTGACGCGGCGGCCCTGGTGGCGACCGTGCGCGCCCTCAAGATGCATGGCGGCGTGGCGCGCGAGGCACTCGGCCGGGAAGACGTGCGCGCGGTCGAACGCGGTCTCGCCAATCTCGGCCGCCATCTCGCCAACATGCGCCGCTTCGGCGTGCCGGTCGCGGTCGCCATAAACCGCTTTGTCGACGATACCCCAGCGGAACTCGAGGCCGCGCGCCGTTTCTGCCAGGCCCAGGGTGTCGAAGCCCATGTTTGCACGCACTGGGCCGAGGGTGGCGCCGGCGCCGAAGCGTTGGCGCGCACCATCGTCGGCCTAGCCGAATCGGCTACCCAGCGCTTTAAACCCCTTTATGGCGACGACATGCCGCTCTGGGATAAGGCCCGGACCATCGCCCAGTCGATCTATGGCGCCGCCGACATTGCCGCCGACGCCGCGGTCAAGAACCAGTTCGAGCGCTATCAGAGGGCGGGATATGGCTGGTTTCCCGTCTGCATGGCCAAGACCCAATACAGCTTCTCGACCGACCCGAACGCCAAGGGTGCGCCCGAGGGCCATGTCATCCAGATTCGCGAGGCGCGATTGGCGGCGGGGGCCGAGTTCATCGTGGCCATTTGCGGCGACGTCATGACCATGCCGGGCCTACCCCGGGTGCCGGCGGCCGAGGCCATCCGGCTCGACGAGCGGGGCCAGGTGCGAGGGCTCTTCTGACGCGCCCGAACATTACAAAGAATCCACTTCTATTTTAATCAAGTCACCGGTAAGAGTCCGGTCGCGACGGGGTGGAAAATTCGCGCACCGCCAGAAGTGACGCGCGGTGCGGTAGACGGGCGGGGTTTCAAGTCGATAACCGGCAACTCTGGCCGGGCCGTAACGGGAGTTGGAGGACGCGGCGGCCGCGAGGTGCCCGCGAGACGGGTGAAGTGCGGATCATGGGGGCCAAGTGGCGCCGAGGTCAGGGTCTGAAAGGACACCCGGACGAACCGACAATGACGATGAATAAGTTGAATGCGGCCATCGTTTCCCTGCTCTTGATCGCGACCGTCGCCGGTTGGGGTGCCCCGCATTGGCTGGCGCCCGAGACGCCGTCGGTCGCCAAGTTGCGCGGCCTTTCCTTCAGCCCCTACCGCGATGACCAATCGCCGCAAGCCGATCGCCACCCGGACCCCTTGGAGATCGACCGGGACTTGCGGCTGGTGAAGCCGATCGCCAATCAGGTGCGCACCTACAGCATGCTGGACGGGCTCGGCGATATTCCGCGCCTCGCCCAGAAGCACGGCATGACGGTCACCGCGGGTGCGTGGATCGACGGGCGGGGCGAACGCAACGAGCGCGAATTGCACGGCCTGGTGCAAGCCGTCCGCCAGAGCCCGAACATCAAACGGGCCTTGGTCGGCAACGAGACGCTGCTGCGCAACGACGTGTCGGTGGCCGAGCTCATCCGCTATATCCGGCGCGCGCGCCTCGCCGTCGACGTCCCCGTCAGCACCGCCGAGACATGGCATATCTGGCTGAAATACCCGGCGCTGGCGGCGGAAGTGGACTATATCACGGTCCACATCCTGCCCTACTGGGAAGGCATCCCGGTCGTCGACAGCATTGCCTATATCGACATGCGCATGCGGCAATTGCGCGCCGCCTATCCGAACAAGCCAATCGTTCTCGGCGAGGTGGGCTGGCCGAGCCAGGGCCGCGACCGGCGCCAGGCGCAAGCGTCGCCCGAGAATCAGGCTTGGTTCCTCGATGCCTTCGCCCGCGACGCGGAGAAGAAGGGTTACGACTATTTCGTCATCGAGGCGTTCGACCAGCCCTGGAAAGCCGGCAGCGAGGGCGCGGTCGGCATGTATTGGGGTCTTTTTGACGGGGCGCGTAACGCCAAACTGGCGCTCGGCCCCTATGCGGCGCCGGAACCGGTTTGGCCGAAGCTTGCCGCCTGGACGATCCTGATCGCCATCGGCCCGCTGCTGTTGTTCTTGCATGCCCAGCGCCATATGCGGCCCGTGGGCCGCGCCTTCGTCGCGGTCGCGATCCAGGCGGTCGCGGGATTCTTGGTTTGGGCTGTCCACGTAGCAACCAGCGAATATCAGACGACGGCAACGATTGCGACCTGGGTCTTGTTGTCGCTCTTCCTTGTCTTGCTGCTCGTTTATCTTCTGGTCGAGGCGTTTGATACCGCCGATCTGATGTGGCGCGAGCGCCGGCTGCGCCACTTCCCGTCCGTGGCACCCAACCGCGATGGGCCGCGGCCTAGGGTATCGATCCATGTGCCGATCTATAACGAGCCGCCGCAGATGGTGATCGAGACCCTGCGGGCGCTCCGGGCGCTCGATTATCCCGACTATGAGATCCTGGTGATCGACAACAACACCAAGGACCCGGCGGTGTGGCGTCCGGTCGAGGCCTATTGCGCCGGTCTCGGCGACAATGTCCGCTTCTTCCACCTCGATCATTGTCCCGGCTTCAAGGCGGGTGCCCTCAACTATCTCCTGGCCCAGACCGATCCCGCGGCCGAGATCGTCGCCGTCATCGACAGCGATTACATCGTCGATCCGACATGGCTGGATTCCCTGGTGCCGTATTTTGCCCGGCCGGAGGTCGGCCTGGTTCAGGCGCCGCAGGATTACCGCGACGGCCCCGAGAACCCCTTCAAGACGCTCTGCGACTGGGAATATGCCGGCTTCTTCCGTATGGGCATGGTCCAGCGCAACGAGCACAACGCCATCATCCAGCATGGCACCATGACCATGATCCGCCGGACCGCCCTCGATGCGGTCGGCGGCTGGGGCGAGTGGTGCATCACCGAGGACGCGGAACTTGGCCTCAAGCTGTTCGCGGCCGGCTGGGAAGCGGTCTACACACCCGAGAGCTATGGTCGGGGCCTCACTCCCGACAGCTTCGCCGCCTATAAGAGCCAGCGTTATCGCTGGGCTTATGGCGCGGTCCAGATCATGAAGCGGCATTTGGACTGCCTGCTGACCGGCGCCGGCACAAAGCTCACCGGATGGCAGCGCTGGTACTTCGTCGCCGGCTGGGCGCCCTGGCTGGTGGACGGGTTGAACCTGGTTTTCACCGGATTGGCGCTGGTCTGGACCCTCGGCCTCCTGGTCGTCCCGGCTTATGTCGACACCCCCCGCACGCTTCTGATGGCGGCACCCCTCGCCTTGTTCGCCTTCAAGCTCGCGAAGACGGGCTATGCCTATTCGGCGCGCGTGGGTGCCGGTTTTGGGCAGAGTCTGGGCGCGGTGTTCGCCGCCACCGCCCTCTCGCACGCCATCTCCCGGGCGGTGATCGCGGGCGCGTTCACGTCCAACAGGCCGTTCCTGCGCACTCCCAAATGCCAGAACCGGCCGGCGATCGTCCAGGCACTGGCGGCGGCGCTGGAGGAGTGCGCCTTGCTCGCTCTCCTGCTGGCGGGTGCCGCCGGGACATGGATCATGCATCGCTGGGAGCGGCCGGAGTCAATGCTTTGGGTTGTCTGTCTGCTGGTGGCGGCCGTGCCCTATGCCTCGGCCCTGGGGATGGCGCTCGTAAACGCCCTGCCATCGCTCGGTTGGGCGCGCGCGCGGCTGCCGGTCTTTGCCTCGGAGGCCCGCTAGACCGTTCGCTGGGCGTCGTTTGGCGGCCACGGCATCGCCCGCGGGCTGATCGCCTTATGCCTTTGGGCCATGCCGGTCATGGCCCAGGACCGCGCCGAGCCCGAGGGGCCGGGCGGCGGGTGGGCCAAGCCTGCCGTCGCGGGCTTCCGGCACATGATCGTGGCCGCCCACCCGCTCGCCGCCGGCGTGGGGCTCGCCACGCTCAGGGCCGGTGGCAGTGCCGCCGATGCCGCCATTGCCGCCGCTGTGGCCCTGACGTTGGTGGAGCCGCAATCCTCGGGCATCGGCGGCGGCGGCTTTCTCCTCCACTACGATGCCGGCCGGCGGCAACTCGCGTCCTATGACGGCCGCGAGACGGCGCCGGCCTCGGCGACGCCCGATCTCTTCCTCGACCCGGCGGGCCTGCCGCTGGCTTCCGCCATCGTCATGTCGAGCGGCCGGTCGGTCGGCGTGCCGGGTCTGTTGCGTCTCCTGGAAGCGGTCCATCGCCGGCATGGGCGCCTCGCCTGGCCCGACCTGCTGCGCCCGACCATCGAACTCGCCGAGGCGGGCTTTCCCATCTCGGAGCGTCTCAGCCGTCTGATCAGGGTCACGCCCGGGCTCAAGGAGAACCCCAGGGCGGCGGCCTATTTCCACGCGCCCGACGGTGCGCCGCTCGCCCGGGGCAGCCGGCTCCGCAATCCCGAACTGGCCGCGACGTTGCGGCAGGTCGCCCGGGAAGGGGCCGACGCCTTCTATAATGGCGCCATCGCGCGGGACATCGTGGCGGACGTGGCGGCGGCACCCTTGCCCGGCCGCATCAGCCTCGACGATCTGCGGGACTATCGGGCAAAGGCCCGTCCGCCCGTCTGCGGCACTTATCGTGCCTGGCGGCTCTGCGGCTCCGGCCCACCCTCGTCGGGCGGCATCGCCGTCCTGCAGATCCTGGCCCTGGTCGAGCCGTTCGATGTCGGCGCCCTCGGCCCCGATACGCCGGCGGCGATCCATCTTTTGGCCGAGGCGAGCCGGCTTGCCTTCGCCGATCGCGATCAGTACCTCGCCGATCCCGACCGCGTTGCCGTGCCCATGTCAGGCTTGCTCGATCGCCACTATCTCGGGGCGAGGGCCAGGCTCATCGATCCGGTACGGAGCCTGGGCGTGGCACCACCCGGCGATCCACCCGGCCGGCAAGGCCAGTGGCTGGCACCCGACGCGGGCGAACGCCAGTCCGGCACGACCCATGTGGCCGTCGTCGATGGGGCGGGCAATGTCGTCGCCCTGACGGCCAGCGTCGAAGGGGCCTTCGGCAGCGGCCGGATGGTGCGGGGTTTCCTCCTTAACAACCAATTGACCGACTTCGCCTTCGAGTCCGCGCGGGGCGGTTTGCCGGTCGCCAACCGAGTGGAGGGGGGCAAGCGACCGCGCAGCTCCATGGCGCCCATGATCGTCTTCGACGACAGCGGCCGGCCGGTCTTGACCCTGGGCTCGCCCGGCGGCGCCCAAATCATCCCTTATGTCGTCAAAGTGCTCACGGGCCACCTGGACTGGGGCTTGACCCTCGATGCCGCCCTTGGCCTGCCCAACTGGGCCAATGCCAACGGCGACACCGTGCTGGAACAGGGCACGCCGATCGCCCGGCTCCGATCGGCGCTGGAGGCACTCGGTCACCAGGTCGTGGAACGCCCGCTCACCAGCGGCCTGGCCGCCATCGCCATTTCGCCGACGGGCCTCGTCGGCGCCGCCGATCCCAGGCGCGAGGGCGTGGCGCTTGGGGATTGAATGTGCCACGCCATTCGCTGTTATGGTGACGCCTAACGCAAGCAATAGGCGGACCTAGCCAATGCGCTTCGCGTCTCTCGTCGAACGTATCGCCGGCCCCGGGGCCGGGGCATGGCGTGTCCATACCCGCGCCCGCGAGCTCGCCGCCGAAGGCCGCGCGATCGTCTTCCTGACGGTGGGCGATCCCGATAGCCCACCGCCCGCATCGGTGCTGGCGGCGACCATCGGAGCACTCCAGGCGGGACGCACCCATTATTCGCCGATCGTGGGCTATCCCGCCGTTCGGGCCGCCGTGGCGGCGCGGCACGCCAAGCAAACCGGTGTCGCGACCGATGCCGACCAGGTGGTGCTGGTGCCGGGCGCCCAGGCCGGGCTGTTCGCGGCACTCGCCTGCATCGCGGGACCCGGCGACGAGGTGATCGTGCCGGAGCCCATCTACGCGACATATGCGGCCGTTGCCGGTGTCAGCGGGGCCACGCTCGTCACCGTGCCGCTTCGTTCGGAACGGGGTTTCCATCTCGATCCCGACGATCTCGCCCGCCGCGTGACGCCCGAAACTCGGGTGGTGTGGATCAACAGCCCGCACAATCCGACCGGGGCGGTAATGACCCGGGGCGGTAATGACCCGGGGCGAAGTCGAAGCCGTGGCGGAGGTCTGTCGCGCCCATGATCTCTGGTGTCTCTGCGATGAGGTCTATGCCGAGTTGGCCTTCGCGCGGCCGCATATCAGCCCCTACAGCCTGGCCGGCATGGCCGAGCGGACGGTGGTGGTCTCCAGCCTCTCCAAGTCTCACGCCATGTCGGGTTTCCGCTGCGGCTGGATCGTGTGCCCCAAGCCGCTCGCCGGCCATCTCTTCAACCTCATCCTCTGCATGCTCTATGGCGGACCGCCCTTCATCCAGGATGGCGCCCTGGTGGCGCTCAGCAGCGATCTGCCTGAGGTCGGCCGGATGCGCGAGGCCTACCAGCGCCGCGCCCGGCTGATGGTGGACCGGCTCGCCAATTGCCCGGGCGTGCGCGCGATCCAGCCCGAAGGCGGCATGTTCGTCCTCTTGGACGTGCGCGGCACCGGCCAAGGCGCCACCCGGTTCGCCCTCGATCTCTTGGAGCGGGAGTCGGTTGCCGTTCTGCCCTGCGACGGCTTCGGGCCGAGTGCCGCCGGCCATCTCCGCCTCTCGCTCACCGCCGACGACGCCATACTCGCCGACGTGGCGGAGCGGATCGCCCGGCACGCCCGCGCCTCCCTGTCATGATCGTGCGACGGGCGGTTGTTGAATGGACCGGGGCTGGTGTAGAACGGCAGCCGCTTAACAAGAACGGTTCGCTCAACATGCTGCGTCTCGTCGGCCTTTTCCTGCTGGTGGTTGCCTCGAACTCGGGCCAAGCCATTTCCCAGCCCGTACCTTTGGCGCCGGTCGAGCGCCTGCAAGCGGGCCTGCTGGTCGCCATGCGGGCCGGCGCCAGCCTCGGCCTCGAAGGCCGCCGCCAACAGCTCGACCCGGTGGTGCGCGGCGCCTTCGATTTTCCCTACATGATCCGGCTCGTCATCGGCCGCCATTGGGAGAAGCTGGACGAGCCGACACGGGCGCGGCTCACCGAGGCTTTCTCGCGCATGTCCGTCTTCACTTATGCCGACCGTTTCGACGATTTTTCCGGTGAACGGTTCGAGATGCTGGGTGAGCAGCCCGGTCCGCGCGAGACCATCTGGGTTGAGACGAGATTGCTGCCGGCGAGTAGCAAGCCGGTCCGGCTGAACTATCTGACGCGCCTGGGCGCCGACAATGATTGGCGCATCATCGACGTGTTCGTCGACGGGACGGTGAGCGAGTTGACGACGCGGCGCGCCGAATATGGCTCGGTGATCGGTCGCCTGGGGGTCGAGGGTCTCATCGTTGAGCTCGAAAACAAGGTCGCTCTTGCACCCCGGCGATAGGCGCGGTTGCGTCGCGGGTGGCCTCCTCGCGCTCGTTGCCGGATCCGATCCGGCGTGGGCGCACGCCATTGTCGTGCATTCGGCACCGGCCGCGGGCGAGACGGTCGCCCTCCCGCCCAGCCAAGTCATGGTTCGCTTCAACGGCCGCATCGACCACAAGCGTTCGGTCCTCTCGCTCGGCCAATCCGATAAGAAGGCCCACACACTTGCCATCCTGGGGGACGCGCCGGCCAATGAGTTGCGCGCGCCGCTGGCCGCCGTGCCGCCCGGCGCCTATCGCCTGCAATGGCAGGTGCTCTCGGTCGACGGTCATATCACGCGCGGCGTGATTTCATTCACCGTCGGGACACCCTGATCCTTGTCGCTCTTCCTCGATATCTTCGGTTATCTGACAGTCATACTGCATGGCGCGGCCCTGGCGGCCCAGGCCCTCACCGTGGGCGGTATCGCCAGTTGGTTCCTGCTCGTGCGCCCGCTTGGCCTCGATGTCGATCTTCCGATTCGTCGGCTGCTCGCAGGGAGCGCCCTTCTGCTCGCCATCGTCTCGCTTTTCGACCTGGCCCTCAGGATGGCGACGCTCGTTGGCACCACGCAACTTTCCATTGCCGAGGCGGCCGGCGCGGACTTCGTCCCGGCACTCTGCGCCAAGGCCATGGTCGCCCTGATCGTGGCTTTGCTGTGTTGGCGCCGCCAGGCTGCGGCCGGCGGCCTCATGGCGATCCTGGCGGTGCTGCTGATCGTGGCCGCCACGGGCACCACTCACGCCGTCGGCCGCCTTGATGGTCGACCCTTTCTCGCCCTGATGGGGGCGTTGCACATGCTGGGGGCGGCGGTCTGGATCGGCGGCATCCCGTATTTCCTGATGGCGCTCGCCGAGACGTCCGATCGCCGGGGCCTCGGGCGCATCGGCAAGCGTTTCTCGGCCATGGCCATGGCCAGCGTCGTCGTCCTGGTCACGACCGGCACATTCATGGCCGTGAATTATGTGGGCGATTGGGACGCGCTCTACGGCACCGCCTATGGCCTGATGGTGATGAGCAAGATCATGCTGCTTGCCGTCCTGCTGCTGCTCGGCGCCATGAACTTCCGGCTGGTGGACCGGCTCGCGGGCGATGCCGCCACGCCGCTCTTGCGGCTCCGCCGGTTCGCCGAAGCCGAAATCGGCATCGGCTTTACCGTGTTTTTCGCCGCTGCCTCGCTCACATCGATTCCGCCGGGCGTCGATCTCGACCGGGATCGAGTGAGCTTCCAGGAAATAGCGGCGCGACTGACGCCGAAATGGCCGTCGTTCAGCACACCAAGCCATGGCGATCTGGCGATCCCGGCCTTGCAGGCGGCCCTCGACGCCGGGGCGGCGGCGGGGCGCCAGCGCCTCGGGCAGGCCTTCGTGCCGGGGACGGGCGAGGCGCCGCCGCGCAACGCCTTCGATATCGCCTGGTCGGAATATAACCACCATTGGGCGGGCCTGGCGGTGCTGCTTATCGGCTTGGCGGCGCTCGCCGAGCGGTCGGGCCGCGTGCCCTGGGCACGGCACTGGCCGTTGCTGTTTCTCGGGCTCGCGGCCTTCCTCTTTGTGCGCTCCGACCCGGAGAACTGGCCGCTTGGCGATATCTCCTTCCTCGACGGCTTTCGCGATCCCGAGATCGTGCAGCATCGCCTCTACACGATGCTGATCACCGTCTTCGGGATTTTCGAATGGCGCGTGCGCACCGGGCGGACGGCTTCAAAAAGCGCGGCCCTGATGTTTCCGGTGGTGACAGCCATTGCCGGCATGCTGTTGCTCACTCATGCCCATTCGATCGGCAATGTGCGCGAGGAATTGTTGATCGAGGCGACCCATCTGCCGATGGCGCTTTGTGGCGTCGTGGCCGGCTGGTCGCGCTGGGTAGAACTACGCGCCGATCCCGGGGCGGCGCGCGTCGCCTCCTGGGTCTGGCCGGTTTGTTTCAGCCTGGTCGGCCTGCTCTTGATCGCCTATCGCGAGACATGATCCCGCGACTGGTCCAGCTCGTCGACTTCTGCCGGCGGCGCGCGCTCTGGGTGGCGCTCGCCGCGGCGCTGGCGACGGCTCTTCTTGCCGTCTACACGCTCGCCAATTTCAAGTTGGATACGGATCCGATCAAGCTGGTGGACTCGTCCCTGCCGTGGCGCCAGCGCGAAATCCAATTCGACCGCTTATTCCCGGCGCGGGTCGGCCTCCTGGTCATCGTCATCGACGGGGCGCTGCCGGGTCAGGCCGACCGGGCGGCCGACTTACTCGTGGACGCGATGCGCGCTCGCGCCGATCTCTTCGCCAATGCGCGCCGCCCGGATGGCGGCGACTTCTTCCGGCGGAACGGCCTCTTATTCCTTTCTCTCGAAGCACTCGGCCGGATGAGCGATCGGCTCGCCGAGGCGCAACCGCTGCTCGGCGCGCTGGTCGCCGATCCGACCTTGCGCGGTCTCCTCGCCATGATCCGCCTGGCGGCGGAAGGCGTTGCCCGGGGCGAGACGACCGCCGATACGCTCGACCGGCCATTCCGGGCGATCGGCGCCACGATCGAGTCGACACTTCAGGGCAACTCCGAACCGCTCGCCTGGGCAACCTTGTTGACCGGCCGCGAGGCGGCACCGGAGGAGCAGCGCCGTGTCATCATCGTCCAGCCGGCGCTCGACTTCGAGCGGGTCTCGGCTGGCGCCGCGGCGAGCGAGACTGTCCGGGCCATGGCTGTGTCGCTGGGTTTGACGCCGAGTGCCGGCATCACCGTGCGCCTGACCGGTCCGGTGGCGCTGAACGACGAGGAGTTTTCGAGCGTGACCGACGGCGCCCTGCTGGCGACCGGCCTTACCCTCGGCTTCGTCATCCTGGTTCTGTTCGCGGCCCTCGGCAGCCTCAAGATCGTCGTTGCCATCCTGGCGACGCTCGCCGTCGGGCTGATCGCGACGGCGGCATTCGCGATCGCGGCATTCGGCACGTTCAACATGGTCTCCATCTCCTTCGGGGTGCTTTTCATTGGTCTCGCCGTCGATTTCGCCATCCAATTCGCCGTCCGTTACCGTGACGAGCGGCACCGGCGGGGCGATTTCGCGTTCGCCCTCAAAGAGGCGACGGCGCGTGTTGCGGCACCCTTGTTGCTCGCCATTGTCACCACCGCCGCCGGCTTTCTCGTCTTCGCGCCGGTGCGCTATCCGGGCGTGTCCGATCTTGGCCTCATCGCCGGGGTGGGCATGCTGATTGCCGGCGGATTGAGTTTCACGTTGCTGCCGGCACTCATCGCCTTGTTCGGCCCCAAGGGCGAGCCGGAGCCGGTTGGCTTTGCCTGGGCCGCCGGCCTCGATCGCTTCCTCGTGCGTTGGCGGCGGATAGTGCTTGGCCTCGCGCTGCTTCTCGCGGCGGCGGGGTCGCTCGCCCTGCCGTTCCTCCACTTCGATTTTAACCCGCTCAATCTGAAGGATCAGACCACTGAGTCGGTGCGTACCTTGCTCGATCTGGCGTCGGCACGCGATGCGTCGATCTTGTCCATCGAGATGGTAGCGCCCTCGTCCGTGGCGGCGCGCGACCTCGGGCGTGCTCTCGAACAACTGCCGGACGTGAAATCCGTCTACACCGTCGCCAGCTTTGTGCCGGCGGACCAGGAAGCGAAGCTGGCCCTCATCGAGGACCTGGCCATGTTGCTGGAGCCGACATTGACGCCGGCGAAGGCAGGCACCCCGGCCGGACCGGCAGCACTTCGCGAAGCACTCCTCGCCACGGCCGGCGATCTCGGGGCGGCGGGCGGCGGCGACCCTTTGGCGCGATTGGGCGCGAGCCTCGCCAAGGCGGCGGCGGGCGACGACCCGACGATTGCCCGCGTCGAGGCGGCGTTGCTCGCGGGCGTCGACGCCATGCTGGCCGATCTCCGGCTGGCCCTTGCGGCCGAGCGGGTCACCCTTGCCAGCCTGCCGGAGAGCCTGCGCGCCGACTGGGTCGCACCCGATGGCCAGTTGCGCATCGAAGTGCTGCCGGCGGTGGATACCGCGGATAACCAGACCCTGGCGCGCTTCGTTGCCGCCGTGCGTGCGCTCGCACCCGAGAGCGTGGGCTCGGCGATCACCGCCCATTCCTCGGGCGAGAGCGTGGTGGCGGCCTTCCGCATGGCTGGACTGTTGGCATTCGTTGCAATCGCCGGACTGCTGGCATTGGCACTCCGACGGCTGGTCGACGTTCTGCTGGTTCTGGCCCCACTGATGTTGGCGGGCTTGGGCACGGTGGCAACTTCTGTCGCGTTCGGTTTGCCACTCAATTTCGCCAACGTCTTCGCCTTGCCGCTGCTGCTTGGCATCGGTGTCGCTTTTGCCATCTATTTCGTCATGAATTGGCGTGCCGGCCAGACCGACCCACTGCAATCGCCGACGGCGCGTGCCGTGCTTTACAGCGCGCTCACCACCGGGGCCGCCTTCGGCAGCCTGGCTCTCTCTCCGCATGCGGGTACCGCCAGCATGGGCCTGTTGCTGGCCGTGGCCCTCACCTGGATCATCGTCATGACGCTGCTGGTGACGCCGGCCCTCCTTGCCGCGGTCAGCGCCGGCCAAGTGCCAGGCGCCCCTCTTGAAGTTGCCAGATGACCAAGGGCGGCAGATAGAGGATGAGGTCGCGGGCGCGGCGCATGACGGCAAGCGCCAGCGCCGTTTCCGGCCCGATGCCGACCAGCGCTCCCACCAGCACGAAGCCGCCTTCCTGCACGCCGATGGCGCCGGGCACGACGAAAGCGGCGCTGCTGATGGCTTGGGCCGCGGCCTCGATCATGAGCGCGTCCGCCAAGGACACGGGATGGCCGAGAAAATAGAGGCAAAGCCAGATCTCGCCCGCGCCCGCCACCCACGCGGCGAGCTGCCAGGCGCAACTCCGGAGAATGTTGGCGACCCGCCGGTAGGCGATCAGGACGGCCCGGTCGAGGCGCGCCCAGCCGCCGACAAAGGCGGCCCAGCGCTCGCCCGCCAGCGCATGCACCAGGCGGGCAAAGAGGCCGAACAGCCCGAAGCGCTGCACAGCCAAGAACGCCGCGATGATCGGCAGCGCCAATAATGCCGCGATCGCCACCTGCCAGACGACATCGCCGTCCTCGCCACGCAGCACCAGAAGTGCGAGGCCGATCAGGGTGAAGAAGAATTGGGTGACGACCGAGAGCGTCATGTCGACGACCAGCGAGGCAACGGCGAACGACCGGCGCATGCCATGGCGCATCATCAAGCTGGCGGCGACGACTTCGCCGCCGACCCTGGCCACCGGCAGAAGCCCGTTGACCGCCTCGCGCATCCACACCCACCAGGTGAACCGGGCGAGCCCGGGCCGGCCGGCGCCGGCCGCCAGAAGCTGCCAGGCGCGGGCGTTGACCAGCATGGGGACCAGATGAAAGAGCGCCGCCCAGAGCGTGCCCAATCCAGCCGCCGCCACGGCCGAGAAGACCGTGCCGATGCCCTGGTCGACCAGGAGCGCCGTTGCCAGCAGCAGGCCCGCGAGACCCAGCAATTTGGCGGCCCAAATCATGGCGCCGCCAGGTCGCCATAGCCGATCAGCCGGACGCCCGCCGCGTCGATGGCCTGGCGCACCCGGGCGCTCACCAGCGCCTCGAACTCATCGACATGGCGATAGGCCGGCATCGAGCGGGCGAAGGCCGGGGCCGCGCTGAGCGCGGGGTGCACATAGATCTCGCTCACGCCCGGGGGCAAGTGGGGGAGGAGTGCCAGCCAGCGCGCCTCGGTCACCGCACCACTCCAGGCGAGGCCGAAGACCTGATCGGCCGTGGCGAGGCCGGCCCGGCGGATGCGCCGGCGGAGGAGGGCGAGCCACGGCCGGAGCAGTGCCCCGGCCCAGTCATGGCGGCCCATGGGCTCGGCCAGGCTGAGGGGTGCCCGAGGCTCAAGGGGGAGGCGCACCGCCTTGACGCCGCAGCGCCTGGCTTCGGCCAACATCAGGGCACCGACGGTCGGGTGGAGGTGCATATGCTTATGGGCGTTGACATGGTCGAAGGCGAGGCCGGCCGCCCGGAAGGCCTGGAACTGTGCCGCGATCTCGCGGGCGAGCTGGCGGCGCGCGGCCGGCCGGAAGAAATAGGCAAAGCCCGCCCGGGCCTGACGATCGCCGAACCGCCCGTCGGCGCCGACCAGGTCCGGGAGCTCCCTCGCCGGCAACATGGGCGTGCCGTCCACGAGCACCACATGCAGGCCGACCCGGAGACTGGGCAGGCGCCGCGCCCGCCGGATGGCATCGCCCGCCGCCGGGCCCGCCACCATCAGGCTCGCCGAGGTCAGCACACCGTTCAAATGCGCCGCCTCGACCGCCTCGTTGACTTCGACCGCGAGGCCGAAATCGTCGGCGGTGACGATCAGGCGTTTCAGGCCGCCGCCTTGCGCTGCCTGAGAAACTGGAAGAACTCGACGCCTTCCCGCAGGCGCCGCTTCATCATTTGGGGGCTCCGGATCATCTCGGCGACGATCGAGGCAATCTTGCCGCCCCGGAAGTAGAAGCGTTTGTAGAAGACCTCGAGCGCGGCATAGATCTCCTGATGGGAGAGATGGGGATAGTGCAGCGGCGCGATCTGGATGCCCTCGGCGTCGATTAACTCCGCGTGCTCGGCGTCGAGCCAGCCATTCTCGACGGCTTGTTTGTAGAGGAAGGTGCCGGGATAGGGGGCCGCGAGCGAGACTTGAATGGTGTGCGGGTTGATCTCGGTCGCAAACCGGATCGTCTCCTCGATCGTCTCCCGGGTCTCGCCGGGCAGGCCCAGGATGAAGGTGCCGTGAATGGTGATGCCGAGATCGTGGCAGTCCTGGGTGAAACGGCGCGCGACGTCGATCCGCATGCCTTTCTTGATGTTGTAGAGGATCTGCTGGTTGCCGGATTCGTAACCGACCAGCAACAGTCGAAGGCCGTTGGCGCGCATCACCTCGAGGCTCCGGCGCGGCACATTGGCCTTGGCGTTGCAGGACCAGGTGACGCCGAGCTTGCCGAGTTCGCGGGCAATCGCCTCGGCGCGCGGCAAGGCGTCGGTGAAGGTGTCGTCGTCGAAGAAGAATTCCTTCACCTGGGGGAAATCGGCCTTGGCCTGGCTAATTTCCTCGATCACATGTTCGACGCTCCTGACCCGATAGCGGTGGCCACCGACCGTCTGCGGCCAGAGGCAGAAGGTGCAGCGCGACTTGCAGCCCCGGCCCGTATAGAGCGAGACATAGGGGTGCTGGAGATAGCCGATGAAATAGTCCTCGATGCGCAGGTCACGCTTGTAGACCGCGCTGACGTAGGGGAGGCTGTCCATGTCCTCGAGGATGGCGCGATCCTTGTTGTGCCGGATGCGGCCGGCCGCGTCGCGATAGCTCAGCCCGTCGATCTCGGCGTAGGCGCGGCCCTCGGCCACTTCCAGAATGGTGAAATCGAACTCGTTGCGCGCGACGAAATCGATGACGGCCGACGCGGCGAGGCTTTCCTCCGGTTGCACCGCGACCTTGGCGCCAATGAGGCCGATCTTGAGCGCCGGGTTCTCGGCGCGCAGCGCCTCGGCGACCTTGACGTCGTTGGCGAAGGAGGGCGTCGAGGTGTGCATGACGCAGAGGTCGTAGTCGCGGGCAAGCGGCAGAATGTCGGCAAGGCGCTTGCCGGCGGGCGGTGCATCGACCAGCCGGCTTCCCGGAACCAGCGCCGCCGGTTGGGCGAGCCAAGTCGGGTACCAGTAGGACTTGATCTCGCGCCGCGCCTGGTAGCGCGAGCCCGCCCCGCCATCGAAGCCTTCAACGGACGGCGGCTGTAGGAACAGCGTTCGCATCATCGCTCGGGATCTCCATGGGGGACCAGCCTGCCATTGGCGCCGACCCTGAACCGGCCGCCCCGCCAAGTGACGGTTCTACCGCAGAAGCTCGCCACCAACACCAAAAAAGACAAGGGATCGCGGATGCCGATCAGCCAGAGGGGCGTGGGGGTTAGCCGCAACGCCCGGTCGACGGCGCGGATCATCCAGATGCGACATGCAACTGTTACGGGCAGGCATGCCGCCACCCAAGGCAACAACAGCGCAAACGGCAGGGCCAGCAAAGCCAGCGCCACGCCGTGGGTGACCGCCGAGGCGGCGAAGCCCACCGGCGCGATGGCGCCGACCGTGCGCGCCCAGCGCAGCTCATGGCGAAAGAGGTGCGGGAAGGCGGGTTCTTCGACCATGTCGTCCACCACATATCGGGCGAGCGCCACGCGGAGGCCCAGCGCCCGCACCGCCTCGCCCATGGCGTGGTCGTCCGCCAAATGGTCGCGGAAGGCGAGGAAACCGCCGATCCGCTCCAGGGTTTCGCGGCGGAGTGCCACGGTGGCGCCAAAGCAGCCCGCCCTGGCGCCGATCCAGCCCGCCAGCAGCACGGACGGCAAGAAGCCTTGATTGATGAACATGGCACCCATCCGGGACCAGAGGCCCGCCATCGGCCGGCCCACATAGAGACAGGTGACGAGGCCGACGCCCGCGCGCTCAAGCTCGCCCATGATGGCATCCAAATAGCCGGGTCCGACGCGCATGTCGCTGTCGGCCACGAGGATTACCGGATGCCGGGCGGCGGCCAGCATATTGTGGAGATTGCCGATCTTGTGGTTGGTGCCATGGCGGCGGTCGTCGACGACCAATTCGAGGTCGGCGCCCGGCAGTTCGGCGATCAGCCGCTCGACGACAGAGCGGGCCGGGTCGCCGGCCTCGCCGACGCCGAAGATCACCTGCGCCGCCGGATAGTCCTGGCAGCAGAACGAGCGCAGATTCTCATACAGCTCGGGATCGTCACCCCGGAGCGGCTTCAGGATGGTGACCGGCGGCCGCGCGGCCGGAGGGAGCGGCGCTCGGGCCGCGAACCGCCGCACCGCGAGGCCGGCCGCCACCAGATAGAGCGCCCCCACCAGCGAGGCCGCGGCGAGGCTCAGTGCCAGCGCTAGGACCAGGTTCGACCACATGGCGTCACCCGGTCCCCTGAAAGCCAAAAGCAAAGCCAATAAGCGGTTGATTCCAAACGTTTGTCATTTTTATTTCGAAATTTATTCCCTAAATAGGATGATATTTCTAATATCACTATATGCGATCCATCGCGGTTTGTCACGCACCGAATTTAACTGCCGCCCTTGGAATCGCACTAAAAATTGGCTTCGTTCGGTAAAAAATGGTTTTTCGGGAAATCCGAGAAATCGGGGTCATTCCGGCCAGACCCGCCCTCCGCCAATTGTTCCCCCCGCCCCTTGCCGCAAGGCTAGGCCATGCACACATTTTTTTGCAGAGGGTGTCGCCTCGACCCTGTTCGGTTTTCTCGCCTTCGACCACCCCCGCCGTGTCATTGCGAGCCGAAGTTGCGAGCCGTAGGCGCGGCAACCCACTCGGCCCGCACTGGATTGCTTCGTCGCTCCGCTCCTCGCAACGACGGACGGGAAATTCGGGGGTCCCAAACCGGCCGAACCAAAAACCATGGCCTATGGTCTCCAACGCTTCGATGCCATCGGACAAGGGTGGGAGTTCCCAAAAAATGTGTGACTCCCTTAGCCGCAAGGCGAGGGAGAACACAATAGCCGGCCCTTGCCGAGGCGCGCCGGCAAAATAAATCGCTGCTATCGTGGAACGGCGCTCGCCGTTAGGGTGCCGGCCATGACGACGGCTGAAGTCAGTATCGAAACCCCGTCCGGCAAGGGCGCCGGAGACGAGAATTTCCCGGTCGGCTCCTGGTTGTTGCCGAAGCGCCTCCGCCCGCACGTCAAGGCGTTCTACGACTTCGTGCGCGCGGCCGACGACATTGGCGACAATCCGCTGTTGCCGCCGGACGAGAAGATCGCCCGGCTCGACCGGTTCGACAGGGCGGTGCGGGGTCTGGCGGCGCCGGGCGAGGACGTGCCGAAGGCGGAGCGTCTCCGCCAGAGCCTCGCCGCGACGGGCGTCACGGCCCAGCACGCGGTCGACCTGCTGGGCGCCTTCAAGCGCGACGCCTATCAGCTCCGCTACACCGGCTGGGACGATTTGCTCGGCTATTGCATCTTGTCGGCGGCACCGGTCGGCCGTTTCCTGCTCGATCTGCATGGCGAGGACCGGGCCGGCTGGGCGGCGAGCGACGCCCTCTGCAACGCCCTTCAAGTGCTCAATCATTTGCAGGATTGCGGCGACGATTATCGCACCCTCGACCGGGTCTATCTGCCCGAGCCCTGGCTTGCGGCAGCCGGGACCGGCGTTACCGCGCTCGGTGCGGCGCGGGCCTCTCCCGGGCTCCGCCGCGTCCTCGACCGGACGCTCGACGAGACCGCCAGCCTGCTCGCCACGGCCCGCCGCTTGCCCTTCGTCCTCAAGAGCCGCGGCCTCGCGCACGAATCGGCGGCCATCCTGGCGATCGCCGAGCGCCTGGCGGTGGAACTCAGGCGGCGCGACCCGCTCGCCGGCCGGGTCGTGCTGAGCAAGCCCCGAACCATGGGCTGCGTGCTTTCGGGCATCTATCGCCGCTGGCGAGGCCGCTGGTGACCGGCCCCCCATCGGCCGACGCGGCGACAGTCCGGGCGCTGGTCGAACGCTCCGGCACCTCGTTCTATTGGGCCATGCGCTTCCTCGCGGCCGAGCGGCGCGCCGCCATGTTTGCCATCTACGCCTTCTGCCGGGCGGTCGACGATGTGGTTGACGAGCCGGGGACGGATGCGGCCAAGGCGGCCGGCCTCGATTTTTGGCGGCGCGAAATCGAGTTGATCCATGGCGGTGCGCCTGAAGGCGCCATCGGCCGGGAATTGGCGCAAGCTCGCCGCCGCTTCGATCTCGAACGGGCCGACTTCACCGCCGTCATCGACGGCATGGCCATGGATGCGGGTGCCCCGATCCGGGCACCCAGCATGGTCGAGCTCGATCTCTACTGCGACCGCGTGGCCTGTGCCGTCGGGCGCCTCTCGGTGCGCGCCTTCGGCGCGCCGGTCGCGGCCGGACTGCGTTTGGCGGCGGCCCAGGGCCGGGCGTTGCAACTGACGAACATCCTCCGCGACCTCGCCGAGGATGCCGCCATCGGCCGGCTCTATCTGCCACGCGAGCTGCTGACGGCGCACGGCATCATGGCGAGCGATCCCGATGCGGTCCTGACCCATCCGGCGCTTGGCCGGGTCTGCCGGGATATGGCTAGTCTTGCCCACGGCCATTTTGCGGCGGCCGCGGCCGCCATGGCCGAATGCCCCAGGCCGAGCGTCCGGCCGGCCCGGGTGATGCTGGAAGTCTACCGCCGGACATTGACCGCGCTCGAAGCACGCGGCTGGTCGAAACCCGCCGAGGCGATTGCGATCGCCAAACCGGTCAAGCTCTGGATCGCGCTCCGCCACGGCCTTCTGTGAGGGCCGGCACGGTCCATATCGTGGGTGCGGGTCTCGCCGGCCTCGCGGCGGCGGTCACGCTCAGGGCGAGCGGGCGCGGCTTGCGGCTGCGCCTGTGGGAAGCGAGCGGGCAAGCGGGCGGGCGCTGCCGTTCGTTCGACGACGCCCTGCTGGGATGCCATATCGACAATGGCAATCATCTGATGCTGGGTGCCAACCCGGCGCTGTTCCGCTACCTCGGCCTGATCGGCGCGGGCGATGGCCTGTTCACGCCGGCCGACACCAGCTTTCCCTTTGTCGACCTGGGCACCGGCACCAGTTGGCGCCTGCGGCCCAACCCGGGCCGCCTGCCTTGGTGGCTGCTGGTTCCCGGCCGGCGCGTGCCCGACACCAGTGTGGGCGACTATCTCGGCCTGTTTCGCCTGCTTCGAGCGGGCGCCGATCGGACCGTCGGGGATTGTCTCGCGGGCGAGAGCCTGCTGTTTCGGCGCCTCTGGGAGCCGCTCACGGTTGCGGTGTTGAATGCCGCACCGAACGAGGGCGCGGCCCAGCTTTTGGCCAGGGTCGTGCGCGACACTTTTTTCGCCGGCGGTGCCGCATGCCGCCCCTATATGTCGCGCCACGGCCTCTCCGAGGCACTCATCGACCCGGCCGTCGCCTGGCTGGCGCGGTCCGGGGCCAGCCTCGCCACCGGCAGCCTGGTGCGCGCGCTGGCGGGCGAACCGACACACGGCCGTGTCGGCCGGCTCCTCTTCGGCGGCGGCGAGGTGACGGTCGCGCCGGCCGACCGGGTCGTTCTGGCGGTGCCGCCCCAGGCGGCGGCGCGTCTGGTGCCCGGGCTTGGCGTGCCGGACGGCAGCCGCGCCATCGTCAATGTCCATTACCGCTTGCCCGAAGCCGTGCCCGCATCCGGCGAGGCGGTCGCCTTTGTCGGCATCGTGGGTGGGACCGCCCAGTGGATGTTCCGGCGCGGCGCCCTGGCCTCGGTCACGGTGAGTGCCGCCGACGCGCTCTGCGAATGGCCGGAAGAGGCGATCGCGGCGCGGCTTTGGCCGGATGTCGCCCAGGCACTTCGCTTGCTGGGGCACGGCGACCGGCCGCTGGACACGCCGCCGGTTGCGCGCGTGATCAAGGAGAAGCGGGCAACCTTCCTGCAATCGCCCGCCAACGAGCGGCGGCGGCCACGCCCGCGCATCGGCCGGGGCAATTTGTTTCTTGCCGGCGATTGGACGGATACGGGCCTGCCGGCGACCATCGAGGGCGCCATTCGTTCCGGCGCCCAGGCCGCGAAAGCCCTACTCGAAAGCTTGACAGAATCGTGAAAATCCCTAGTTTCCAGAGCCTTGTGAACCGGACGTCGCCCGTTGGGGGCGCTGGGTCGACGGTGTTCACGGATATATCATCATTGTCATGACGATTGCTGCATTGCAGAGCGATGGGAATCGGGGTCCGACCCCCGCCGACCCGGCCGTCGGCCGTGTCGACTCAATGATCGGCGAGCTGGCCGAGGCACTGCGCCAGCGTCAGGCGCCGGACGGCCACTGGCTGTTCGACCTCGAGGCCGATACGACCATTCCCGCCGAATACATCATGCTCGAGCATTACTTGGACGACATCGACCCCACGGTCGAGGCGAAGCTGGCGCGCTATCTCCGCGACCGCCAGGGCGAGCATGGCGGCTGGCCGCTGTTTTACGGCGGCGCCTTCAACATCAGCGCCAGCGTCAAGGCCTATCTGGCGCTCAAGCTCGTCGGCGACGATCCCGACGCGCCGCATATGTGCCGCGCCCGGGCCGCCATCCTGGCCCAGGGTGGTGCCGCCACCGCCAACGTCTTCACGCGGGTGGCGCTGGCGTTATTCGGTCAGGTGCCATGGCGGGCGACACCCACCATGCCGATCGAGATCATGTTGCTGCCGGCCTGGTCGCCATTTCACATCGACAAAGTGTCCTACTGGTCGCGCACGGTGATGGTTCCCTTGCTGGTGCTGATGGCGTTGAAGCCGGAGGCCGCTAATCCCAGGCGAGTCGATATTGCCGAACTGTTCACCGTGCCGCCCGACCGGCACCCGAATTATCAAGTCAATCCGACGGGATCGCGCACCGGCGAGCTGTTCCTCTGGTTGGACAAGGCGCTCAAGGTGGTGGAGCCGCTCTTCCCGGAGAAGCCGCGCCAGCGAGCTTTGGACGCGGCGGTCGCCTGGTTCACGGCGCGCATGAACGGCGAGCATGGCCTGGGCGGCATCTTCCCGGCCATGGCGAACACGGTCATGGCGCTCGCCGCGCTCGGCTACCCGCGCGAGCATCCCCTGTTCCGGGACGGCATGATGGCGCTTCGCAAGCTGCTCCTGGTCGACGCGGGCGAGAGTGGCTACTGCCAACCCTGCGTCTCGCCCATATGGGATACGGGCCTGGCCCTTCTGGCGATGCTGGAGGCGGGTGAGGCGGGCGACGGCGCCGTTGTCCGGCGGGCTTGCGACTGGCTGAGGGACCGGCAGATCAACGACGTGGTCGGCGATTGGGCGGTGCGGCGGCCGGGCCTGGCGCCCGGCGGCTGGGCCTTTCAGTACGAGAACGCCCATTATCCGGACGTCGACGATACGGCGGCCGTCGCCATGGGTCTGCATCGGGCCGATCCCGTGCGCTACCGGGAAGCGCTCGAGCGGGCCGAGGTGTGGATCCTCGGCATGCAGTCGAAGAATGGCGGCTGGGGTTCGTTCGATGCCGATAACACCCACTATCATTTGAACCATATTCCGTTCGCCGACCATGGCGCGCTGCTCGACCCGCCGACCGCCGATGTGAGTGCCCGCTGTATCGGCATGTTGGCGCAACTCGGCCATGACTCGCGCCATCCGGCGGTTGCCCGTGGCGTCGACTATCTAAAGCGCGAGCAGGAGGCAAACGGTTCCTGGTTCGGCCGTTGGGGCAGCAATTATGTTTACGGCACCTGGTCGGTTCTGGCCGCCTTGAACGCGGCGGGCGAAGACATGCGCGCACCCTATGTGCGGCGGGCGGTCGCGTGGCTGGCCGAGCGCCAGAATTCTGACGGCGGCTGGGGCGAGGAACTGTCCTCCTATGAACCCGAGCACAAGGATCGCGCGGCCGCCAGCACGCCCTCGCAGACGGCCTGGGCCGTGCTCGCCATGATGGCGGCGGGCGAGGTCGCTCACCCGGCGGTCCGGCGCGGGATCGCCTATCTGGTCGACCAGCCGCATGTGAACGGGCGGCTCGATGAACCCTGGTATACCGGCGTCGGCTTCCCGCGCGTCTTCTATCTGCGCTATCACGGCTATGCCGCCTATTTCCCGCTCTGGGCCTTGGCGCGCTATCGCAATCTGACGCGCGGCAACACCGGACATGTGCCCCACGGCATCTGACGCGGGGACTAATCCTCACCGCATCGCCATCATTGTCGGCCTTGGGGTCGAGGCGCGGCTGATCCGATCCCAGGCCCGGCGCCTCGCCGCCACGGAGCGGCCGTTCGTCGGCCTCGCGGGCGCCAACGCGGCCCGGGCCGAGGCGCTGGCGCGGGCTGCCGTGAGCCAGGGTGTGGCGGGCCTGGCGAGCTTCGGGGTCGCGGGCGGCCTCGCTCCCGGGCTTCTGCCCGGCGCCCTGGTGCTGGCGACCCAGCTCGTGCCACGCGGTGGCGGGGCGGTGCGCACGGACGAGGCGTGGCGGCGCCGGCTGGTCGAGCGGCTCGCCGGCAGGATACGGCCGGTGGCGGCGCCGGTGGCGGGCTCGGCCGAGGCCGTGGCCGACCCGTCCGCCAAGGCGGCGCTCGCCTATGAGACGGGTGCTGTCGCGGTCGACATGGAAAGCGAAGCCGTGGCCCGGGTGGCGTTCCAGGCCGGACTGCCTTTCCTCCTGGTGCGGGCCATCGCCGATCCGGCCAGCCGCGCCATCCCGCCGGTGGCGCTGGCGGCGCTTGGGCCCCATGGTCGCATCCGGCCGCTCGCCACGCTCATGGCACTGGCGCGCGACCCGGCCCAGTTTCCGGCGCTGCTTCAGGTTGCCCGGGATATGCGGGCGGCGCTTGCGACCCTAGGCGACGTTGCTCGCCTTGGCGGCCCCAGCCTTGGTTTTTTTGCCTAGGGGCTCGTGCTTGGTCTTCTGGAGAAAATCCAACACGTTATGGTCGAAGACATAGTCGGCCGAGCGTTGGTCCTCGAGCGGAATCTCCGGCGCCATCGGTTTGGTCGTGTTGATGCCGCGCAGATTGACGAACAGCGCCTTCAACGGATTTGAGATCGTGTCTTCGACGGCCGTACCCTCGAAGCCGCAATGCACCATGCAGTCGGCGCATTTCTCATAGTTGCCGGTGCCGTACTGCTCCCACACCGTGGTTTCCATGAGTTCAGTGAAGCTCTTGGCGTAACCCTCGCCAAGCAGATAGCAGGGCCGCTGCCAACCAAAGACGTTGCGCGTCGGATTGCTCCACGGCGTGCAGCGATAGGTCTGGTTGCCAGCCAGGAAATCGAGGAACAGGGTGGACTGGGAGAATTCCCAGTTCTTGCCCTTACCGAGCCGGAAAACGTCGCGAAACAGTTCTTTCGTCTGGCGCCGATTCAAGAAATGTTGCTGGTCGGGGGCGCGTTCATAGGCGTAGCCGGGCGAGACCGTGATGCCATCGACGCCGAGTTCGCGGCAATGGTCGAAGAAGGCCGCCACGCGGGCCGGCTGCATGTTGTTGAAGAGGGTGCAATTGACGTTGACCCTGAAGCCCTTCGCCTTGGCCGCGTGGATCGCGCGCACCACCCGGTCATAGACGCCATCCTGGCAGACCGACTTGTCATGCTCTTCCTTGAGCCCGTCGAGATGGACCGAGAAGGTGAGATAGGGACTCGGGCGAAAGAGATCGAGCTTCTTCTCTAACAACAGCGCGTTGGTGCAGAGATAGATGAACTTCTTGCGCGCCACGATGGCGGCGACGATGGTGCCGATCTCACGGTGCAGCAGCGGCTCGCCACCCGGGATCGAGACGATCGGCGCGCCGCACTCGTCGACGGCCGCGAGGCATTCCTCGAGCGAAAGCCGGCGATTCAGGATCTCGTCCGGGTAATCGATCTTGCCGCAGCCGGCGCAGGCCAGGTTGCAGCGGAACAACGGCTCCAGCATCAGCACCAAGGGGAATCGCTTCCGCCCGGCGAGCCGATTGCGCAGAATGTAGCTGCCGACCTTGATCTGCTGGATTAATGGAATTCCCACGTCCCCGCCTTATCGCTGTGTCATACGTTGACGTTCGCCACTTCGTCGGGCAGTCGGAAGCGCACGCTTTCTTCGACACCCGCATGCTCGGCCACGTGCGAGGCACCAAAGGCGCGCAGCCGGTCGATCACTTCCTGGACCAGCTTTTCCGGTGCCGACGCTCCGGCGGTGACGCCGACCACCTTGGCGTTCGTCAGCCATTCGGCCGAGAGTTCGCTCGCGTCGTTGATCAGATAGCTCGGCACGCCGATGTCGCCGCCGATCTCGCGCAAGCGATTGGAATTGGAACTGTTGCGCGCGCCGACCACGATCAGCACGTCGACCCCGCTCGTCAATTCCCTGACCGCGCGCTGGCGATTCTGGGTCGCGTAACAGATGTCGCGCACGTCCGGGCCGACAATGGCCGGGAAGCGGCGTTTCAACGCCTCGATAATGTCGCGCGTGTCGTCGACGCTGAGCGTCGTCTGGGTAACGTAGGAAACCCGGCTCGGGTCGCCCACGACGATCAGGTCCACGTCATCGACGCTCGAGACCAGAATGACGCCACCGGGAATACGGCCGCGGGTTCCTTCCACCTCGGGATGGCCTTCATGGCCGATCAGGATGGTCTGGAAGCCCCGCTCGGCGTAACGCTGGCCCTCGCGGTGGACCTTGGAGACCAGGGGACAAGTGGCGTCGATCACCGGCAGTTCGCGCCGCGACGCCTCGTTCTCCACCGACTCGGAAACCCCGTGGGCGCTGAAAATCGTTACGCCGCCGGTTGGGATTTCGTCCAGCTCCTCGACAAACACCGCGCCCTTGGCCCTGAGATCCTCCACCACCCGTTTGTTGTGGACGATCTCATGACGCACATAGACGGGCGGTCCGTACTTGATCAGTGCCCGTTCGACGATCTCGATGGCACGCTCCACGCCAGCGCAAAAACCACGCGGATTAGCGAGAACCACCCGGAAAGGTGTAGTCGTTGGCTGGTTCATTCTGTCAATCTGTTGTCGTCGTTAGACTGCCGCGGAACGGGCCGGGAACTGTCCCAACCGGCCTCGAACCCGTATACGGCCAACCTTAGAACATTTCGATAGCACGGGCACCGGGCGGGTTCTAGACGATCGTCGCTTTTTAATCACAGCGTTGCAGATGAGCATCAGTCGGCCATGACCGTCCTGATTACCGGCGCCAACGGCTTCGTGGGCGCCGCCGTCTTGCGCCGGCTGGTGGCGGCCGGCCAAGCGGTTCGGGCCCTGGTCCGCCCCGGCTCCAATCGCCGCAACCTTGCCGGCCTCCCGGTCGAGATCGTCGAGGGCGATCTGCTGGACAGCGCCAGCCGGACGCGCTCGGTCGCCGGCTGTTCGGCGCTCTTCCATGTGGCGGCGGACTATCGCTTGTGGGTGCGGGATCCGGCGCCGCTTTATGCCGCCAATGTCGAGGGTACGCGCGGGCTGCTGCTGGCGGCTGGCGACGCGGGGGTCCGGCGCATCGTCTATACCAGCAGCGTGGCGGTGCTGGGGCACCGGCCCGATGGCCGCCCGGCCGACGAGACGACCGGCGCCACGCTCGCCGACATGATCGGGCATTACAAGCGTTCGAAGTTCCTCGCCGAGGCGGCGGTAAGCGAATTGGTGGCGAAGGGCCTGCCGGTGGTCACGGTGAACCCATCGACGCCGGTCGGTCCGGGTGACGTGCGGCCGACGCCGACCGGCCGGCTGATCGTCGAAGCCGCCCGTGGCCGCGTGCCCGCCTTCGTCGAAACGGGCCTCAATATCGTGCATGTGGATGACGTCGCCGAGGGCCACTGGCTGGCCTACGGGAAGGGGCGGGTGGGCGAGCGTTATGTGCTGGGGGGAGACGACATGAGTCTGCGCCAGATTCTGACGGCGATCGCCTGGCTCACCGGCCGCCGGCCACCCACCATGGCACTCCCCCATGCGCTCGTCATGCCGATCGCCGTCATGGCGGAAGCCTGGGCGCGGCTGTTCGGCGGTGAGCCGTTCGCCACCGTGGACGGGGTGCGCATGGCGCGCGCGGCCATGTTCTTTTCCTCGGCCAAGGCGATGGCGGAACTCGGCTACCGCCCGCGGCCGGCCGAACAGGCACTCCGGGACGCGGTCGCCTGGTTCCGGGCCAACGGCTACTGCAATTGAGTCGATTGGTGGCCCGATCAGCGAATTTGGGCTTGCGCCACCCGTGCGCGCAAGACGACCAGCAGGCCGTCGATGTTGCCGCCGCCGCGCTGCACGATGGACGCGATCTCGGAGCGTAGCGTGATCAGCATGCTGATCTCTTCCACGGCCACGTCGATGATCCGGTTGTTGCCGTCCGGCTGGGACCGCACCCGCCAATCGACTTTGATCGGCGATCCGCCACCCGGGCTCACGATTTCGGTCGAGACCGATATGTCGCCGTCCGCTTCGGGCCGCGATCCCTTGATGCGATAGGTTTCGCCGGAATATTGCGCGAAGCGGCCGGCATAGGTGTTGACGATCATTTCCTCGAACAGCTTGAGATATTCCCCTTGCTGTGCCGGGGTCGCGGAGCGCCAGAACCGGCCGAGGCAAAACTTGGCAATCGACGTCAGGTCGAAACCCTCGGCCAGCAAGTCGGCGAACTGCTTGGTCTTGGCTTCCTTGCTCGCGTCGGAAGCGGCGAACACCTGGATGGCGCGCGAGGCCAGCCGGTCGACGAAGGCCTGCGGCGTTTCCGCGGCCAGGGCGGGCGACCCGCCGCCGGCCAATAGCGCCGCCATCGAGGCCAGGAGGGCCGCCGCCAGATAGAGGCGGCGCGCAATTGTCGCGATGCTCGCCGGCATGGCCGCGCTTCCCCGCGCCAAATCCGTTAGTCGGGTATCCGCAACGTGGTCGGCGGACCCGCCTTGCCGTTACGGATCTCCTTGTCGCGATCCTGACGGTAGAGGCTGCGCAGCGCCGCGTAATAGTCGAGCGACGACTTCTCCAGATCGTCGGTCACCTCGATCAGGCGCGCCCGCTGATCGATGCCCTCGGCGACGCCGGTGGCGGTATATTGCAAGGAGATGTCGGCGATGTCGGCGCCGATGCGAACCGGATTGCCGAAGCCATCGGCCACCCGGCCGAGCATATCGCGAAGCGAGCTCGGCCCGAAGATCGGCAACATGATAAAGGGACCTTCGCTCACCCCCCAAACGGCGAGGGTTTGGCCAGCGTCTTCGCTGTGATGCTCGAGGCCGAGTGCTTCGTCCGCCAGGTCCTGGAAGCCGGCGCTGGTCACCGTATTGGTGACGAAGCGCGCCAGGGTCACGCCGGCGCGCGAAATCTCGCCTTGCAGCAGGTCGTGAATGAAGACCAGCGGCTGGCCTAGATTGCGGGTGAATTTCTGGACGGCATCCTGAAAGGCGTCGGGCGTCACGTCCTTGTAGGCCGAGGCCAAGGGCTTGAGGACGTTGCGGTCGACGAACAGGTTGAAGTCGAAGATCGGCCGGTTCATGGGCTCGAGCGGATCGTTGGCCTCGTCGAACGCTTCGCGGGCGATGGGATCTTGGGGCGGTGTGGCGCAGGCCGCGGCCAGCACCAGGACACCGGCCAGCAGTCCGGCGCCAAAAGAACGATTCTGCAACAGCATACGACCCCCGACACTCAAAAGTTAAGCGGCCCGCCTCATGTCGACCCGCAAGGAATCTAAGTTAATTTACCGGCACCGGCAAGGGGCGTGGTGACTTCCGGCGCGTCGACCGCACATCTAACCAGGGACAAGTTGATACAAGGTTTACGATCCCGGCTGTGACGTGGATCACGGGATGTGTACTGCCTTTGTAACAAGTCTGGGGTAGGATACGCGCCGTTGCAAAACCGCCGAGGTTATCATGAGCGTTAGGCCCTATCGCGACATCGACCGCCGCCGGAGCCGCCAAATCCAGGTTGGTTCCGTGGCGGTGGGCGGCGACGCCCCCATTTCCGTCCAGTCGATGACCAACACGCTGACCTCCGACGTCAAGGCGACGGTCGAGCAGGTCCAGGCCCTGGAGCGCGCCGGGGCGGACATCGTCCGCATTTCCTGCCCCGACGTCGAGTCGACGGCGGCGCTGGCTTCGATCATCCGCCAGATCAATGTGCCGATCGTCGCCGACATCCATTTCCACTATCGCCGCGCGATCGAGGCGGCCAAGGCGGGTGCCGCCTGCTTGCGCATCAATCCGGGCAATATCGGCTCGCGCGAGCGAGTGCGCGAAGTGGTCAAGGCGGCCAAGGACTATAATTGTTCGATTCGCATCGGCGTTAACGCGGGCTCGCTCGAACGCGACCTCCTGGAGCGCTATGGCGAGCCCTGTCCGGAGGCCATGGTCGAGAGCGCCCTCAACCATATCAAGATACTGGAAGACGAGGATTTCTTCGAGATCAAGGTGAGCTGCAAGGCGTCGGACGTGTTCCTCGCCGTCGCCGCCTATCAGCAGCTTGCCGAGGCGTGCAACTATGCCCTGCATCTTGGCATCACCGAGGCGGGTGGCCTCAGGACCGGCACGGTAAAGTCGGCCGTCGGCCTCGGCAGCCTGCTGTGGGCCGGAATCGGCGACACGATTCGGGTCTCGCTGTCGGCCGAACCGGTCGAGGAGATCGCCACGGGCTATGAGATCCTGAAGTCGCTCGGCCTCAGGCGGCGGGGTGTGACGGTGATTTCCTGCCCGTCCTGCGCGCGCCAGCAATATGACGTGATCCGCACCGTCGAGGCGCTGGAGGCGCGCGTCGCCCATATTACGACGCCCATGACGGTCTCGGTGATCGGCTGTGTGGTGAATGGGCCCGGCGAGGCGCGGGAAACCGACATCGGCTTCACCGGCGGTGGCAACGGGACCCACCAAGTCTATGTGGCGGGCGTGCCGCACCACCGCTTGAAGGACGCCAGCATTGTCGACCATCTGGCCGAGATGATCGAGAAGAAGGCGAGCGAGATCGAGGCCGCCAAGGCCCTCGCCGCCGCGGAGTGAGCCTACATTATACTAAGCCTCGATGAGCTTGACTCATCGAGGCTTGGCCGGCGCGACCGCGCCGCGCCGCCGATGCGGCGAAAGCCAAGTGCTGGGAGCGCGCGCCCGGCGTTTGAGGGCGTCTCGATGATCGGTTTCGATCATC